>SYHD01000276.1 GCA_005799265.1 Planctomycetia bacterium
CGTTTCTCTAACGACGCATACAGAGAATCACTTAGCTTGCACAAGATACTACTTTCCCCAAAAGTCGCTTACGCTTCTCCTGGGCTCAGTTGTCTCTTGTGAAGATACAACTCTTTCCGCTGCCTAATTGTCAAAGAACAACCTGGCGGGATCTCAGAGAGATCCGTTGCAACCATTCCGGAACAATCTTTTTAGGAGATTGCCACGATTCGGGCTGACCAGGAGCGGAAGCATCAGTGAGGATGCGCCGGCTCGCAATCAGACACGGTTCGTCACTACACAGTTCGCGTTCTGGAACACTACTTCTTCGGTTGTTTCCTCAGCCGTCTTTTGCCTATTTTGTGGAGATGAGGGGATTCGAACCCCTGACCCTCTGGTTGCAAACCAGATGCTCTCCCACTGAGCTACACCCCCGCTGATTTCAGTCGCAGTTTTGCGAGGCGTTTTTTTCGTCCCTGTCCTTGATTTAGTTTTCCATAGTTAGGTGTCAACATATGACAGCCCCCGCACAGCAACTCAAGGTTCTCCGGCCGATGGTTTTCGGAGTCCCCGTCAATATGGTTCACGGTGAGAGGAACCAATTTCGTCACGGGATGAACTCGACACCAACCACATTGTTCACATTTGCCGCCGGCCCGCTCAAAAAGCCAACGACGCACATGCCTCGAAACACTTCCTTCGCAACGTCCGCCGGAAACCTCACCCGCAAGCCACCGCCCGATAAAGTGCCGGTGCTGAAACTCCATCTGACATCGAAGAGAGCAATATTTCGACCGCAGATTCTCAACAGTTCCTCGACACGACGGACAGATTGCTCTTTGCTTTTTTGGATTGGCCATGAACACCTCGCCAATCTCTCATTGCTTGCTGTCAATGGCTCCGTGGCTAGCTCGCCAGATGAATGAATGGGTGCACATGGACTCGAACCATGGACCTCAGCCTTATCAGGGCTGCGCTCTAGCCAACTGAGCTATGCACCCTCGTCAAACAAAAAAGCCAAACCCGCAAAAGTTTGGCTCTACCCGCAACGAGGTTGGATAGAGCGTCAACCAGTCATGATCTTGGCAATCGGGTTCAACATGGATTGGCGGCCTGCAAGGTCGGGGTCCATCCACACGGCGACTCTTTTGGAATTATAGACTCGTTGGCGGATGTGTCAACGGCAAGGGACATTTTTTTCCCAGCTTTGCCGCCGCGCGCGCCCGGCGTGAAATTGCCCTTTCTTTTTCTTGCGCCGGCGTTATAACCCTCACCTCTCGTAGCGATAATATCAGCCGAAACGCCAACGCCGTGGGGACGGTCGGTGCGCTCGCTTCGGCTAACGTCGGCTTCAAATGGGGATTGGGCCAAGCTATGCGTCGGTGTTGGGGAACAAACACTGCGATCTTGATGCTCGGGCTGTGGCCGCTCGTGGGCTGCCATCAGCTGCCGCGCGGCAAGTCGGCGCAGGACCTCACCGTACAGAAGGCGGGCACGGGGCCGACCCAGCAATTGACCACGGCGGAAATCTTCCAAACCTGGATGACGCAGATCGATCAGCTCCAGAGAGAGAACAAGCTGTCCGACGCGATCGCACTGTGCGAGAGAATGCGCGAGCCGGGCAGCCCGTATGCGTGGCAGGCAACGAGGAAGATCGCCCAGCTTTGCGAAAACGACAAAGAATATCTGCAACGGGCCGAGGACGAATACAAGCAGCTCTTGATGCGTAATCCGGGCGATGCCGACGTTATCGCGAAGCTGGGGGATATCTCCGCGCGGCGCGGACATTGGCCGACTGCCGAGCAATATTACTCCCATGCCTTGGCTTACGCCAAAGGCAATCACGCCGCCGCGCAGAGCGGGTTAGCGTTTTCCTTGGCCATGATGGAGGCCTACGAGCGAAGCCTGAACGAGTATGCCAAACTATTCCCGGCGAGCAAGAGCGGGGCGGCGGAAGCGTATTGCTCGGTCGCGGCCGTCCTTAACATGCAAGGCAAACGGCAAGACGCTCTGCGTTGGTATTTGACGGCGCACAGCTTCGACCCAACTTCTGAGCGTGCCCGCCTGGGCGCGGCCTCGGTCCAACAATCGCTAAACACCAGCCCACCCGTCGTCGCGCAAACGACGTCGACGCAGATGGGACAGCCCGGGACCGTCGAACTCGAAGAGGCGCCGACGCAGGTGGGCGAGTACGGCGGCCGATCGATGATCCATCGGGCGACGTTGCCGGCGTTGCCCCCGCTTGAGACGCCGCGTGAAAACGATCACGAATGGAAGGTGTCCGGGAAGAAGCGGTAGCCGAAAAAACGCCAAACACGCAGAAGGTGCGAGGCGCGCGGTCGCGGGCCACGGAAATGCCATCGAGATCCCAGAATAGCTAGGGTCTGCCGGTAGTGCCGGTGCGGATTGTTCATTTTCTGCCGATTATTTGGTTCTCCATCTCTATCGGGTATGTCCTCGGTCCGATACCTCCTTTCATCTCTTGTCCCATGCCTAACCGTGCAAGGTAATTCATGGAGTCAGTATGAAACACTCGCTCGTCGGCGTATTGCTTGGCGCCGGGATATTGCTTACGATGGGTGCGCGGGCCAACGCCCAGGAGGCGACGATCCTACCGGGGCCGAGCACGCCGGCGGTTGATCTAGGTGCGGCATCGCTCGTAGCGTGCGATGCTCCTGTCACGCCGCGCATCTGGTTCGGGGGCGATTACCTGGGCTTATGGATCAAGAATGCTCCTTTGCCGATCCCTCTGGTCACCACCAATAATGTAAACGGCCAAGTCGGCGCTCTGGGGGAGTCAGGAACCACGATTCTTTATGGCAGCGGCAGTCAGAACATGGGCACCTTTTCCGGCATGCGACTCTTTACCGGGACCTGGCTCAACCAGGAACAGTCGCTCGGTGTCGAGGCGGGCGGCTTCTGGTTGCCGCGCCGCACGGCAGGCTTCTCCGCCTTCAGCGACGGCAAGGTGACCTTGGCCACTCCCTTCTATAACGCCGGCTATTCCTACAACAAGCCTGCCTTCAGCGAGGATGCTGGGCTCGCATCAATAACGTTTGGTAACGTGTTATTTGCGGGAGGCATAATCGTCAACAACACCACCGAGCTATGGGGCACGGAAGCGAACGTCGTGTGGAATCTCCGTCGCGACGAACGGCGCGATCTCAACCTTCTGGTTGGCTACCGCTACATCAACCTCGACGAATCGCTCACGAACCAAATAGTCGCGGACGGCCGCAACGGCGCCTCCCCACGACCTCTTTTTGTTGCGTCCGACTCATTTCAGACGAGCAACCAGTTCAACGGCGGACAGATCGGTATGCGCCAAGCGCTGCGCCGCGGCAATCTGACCGCGACCTCCATCGTCAAAGTGGCGCTGGGGACCAACCATCAGATCGTCAACATCGACGGCCAGGGAACGCAAACGCCAGCCACGGGACAGAACTTGCTTAAAGGCACAACCGCTCAATTCCGCGGCGGCGTGTTTGCCTTGCCCAGCAATATCGGCCGTCAAACACACGATGAATTCGCTGTCGTGCCCGAAGTACAGTTGAACTTAAGCTATAACCACCGGGAGTGGCTCTGCCTGTCGGTTGGCTACAATTTTCTCTACTGGAATAACGTCGTCCGCCCGGGCAACCAGATGGATCACTCGGTCAATTTCTCGCAAGGGCTTGGTGGTACCTTGGTCGGAGCAGCCTCGCCGGCGCCGCTCTTCAATACGACCGACTTCTTCGCTCACGGCCTCAACTTTGGCGTGGAGTTCCGCTACTAGGCCTGAAATAAGCGAAGCCGCGTCGCAGGCGTGTTCAACGCCTGTCGGCGTCATGGAAAGGGATAAACGTCCACCCATCGTGACTTCGATGGGGCGTGGGGACGAGACGAGGTGCTCAGGCGAATAGGCATCACGAATCGATTGAGGAGGAAGTGGAAAGCCGCCTCTGGGATTCGAACCCAGGACCCCCGCTTTACGAAAGCGGTGCTCTACCGCTGAGCTAAGGCGGCGGTAAAAAGTGCATCGAGTATCTTAGGCGAGGCTACCGGGGCTGTCCATTCGAGCTTCACCAAAGCAAAGACGCCTCCCAGAATGGAGGCGTCTCGCGCGGGCGCGGTTCACGGCGCGTCAGTTGGCTTCCTTCTTTTCCATATCTTCCTTTTTCTCCGCCGGCGGATTCACCGGCCGAATGGCGGGCCTCAATTCCGGCTCGCCCGCAAACGGCAGCCGCGGCATGAAGGTCGACACCTCGATACTGTTGGCGGCGCGCGCCTTGCGATAGCCGATCACGTTCGCGAAGTTTTCCGCGGAGATCAGCAGCAGGCCCTTGTCGATCGCGTCCTTGCGCAGCGTCGCGTTCGACTTGTTGAGAAGCTCGTTGCGCTCGGCATTCGCGAGCGCGTCCTTGCCGGGCTCTTTGTCCTTGCCCGGCTCCTTGTCCTTGTCGTCGCCGTCCTTCATGGCAGGGGCGCCTTCGAGCCGGTTGTCGCCGGCGACGCGCATGCTGTGTCCCTGGATCACGTAGCGGGTGCGCGCCGTGATGTTGCCCTTGATCTGCCCGTCGCGCGGATCGACGAAGGCGTCGACCACCATGCCGTTGCGCCTCATCATGTACATGAAGTCTTCCATTTGCCGAATCTGCTCGGCCGGGTTGTCCGAGCGCTCGCCCGTGATGCTGACGTAGCCGACCACGGCGACGCGCGTGCCCCAGAAGAGATTGAAGAGCAGGTCGCCTTCGCGGATCGCATTTTCGGTCTCGCGGCCCAGGCGCGTGCGCGTGTCGAGGTTGAGCAGGATTTCCTTGCCTTCCACGTCGTAGAGCGAGGTGATCCGGCACAGGGACGTGCTGCTGTCGTGGACCTTGACCACTTCGATGGTGCCTTTCATCTGCTTGTCGGCTCGACCCGCGGTGTTGGCGGCGAAGATATTGAACGTCAGTTCGGGTTTGACGCCGTGCGCCGAACCCAGGTTGATGGAAGCCTGGCGCCGTTCGAGATCGACGCTGATGATCTTGCCGACGGGATGATCCCAGAGCGGCTTGCCGGTGGAGATGTCCAAGAGGAGCGGGAACATCTCGCCGCCGGAACGCGCGCCGGCGAGCGGGACGCCGCCGCCGGGGCCGGCTTTGTTGTCCGCTTCTTCCTTGTTGACGGCTTCCAGGAATTTGATCCGGCGCTCCTTGACCTTGATTAGTTCCTCGAGATCCTCCTTCTCTTTCTTCTCCTTGTCCAGGTTCACCTGGTTCGTTAGCCTCTCCTTGTCGAGCTCTTTCGAGAGCTGCGTAAAACTGTCGGAGCGTCCCTGCACCAGTGCGAGCGCGCCGGCGGCGTCCTTCTGGATTTGCGCCCACGTCCTGTCGTTGGCCTTCTTCTGGTCGTCGAGCAATTTCTTGCTGAATTCCTCGGCTCTCTGGAGCTTCGCCTCCGCAGCGTTGGCCTTGGCGTCGAGTTCCTTGATTAGATTCTCAGTTTCCTTGAGCGTGGCCACGTAGTTGGACTTGTACTCCAGGGATTTCTTGCCCTCGCCGTCGGCTTTTTCCACGACGCCGAGCTTTTGTTCGAGGTCGGTCATGAGATTCTTGGCGGCTTGCTTGTCCTTGGCATCCGCTTCCTTGCTCAAGACCTCGAACGATTTGCGATCGAGATCCAACTCGTCGATTTCCTTCTGCTCTAGCTTGTCACCCAGCGCGCTGCGCGTATCGCGATAGAGCATCTTGTAGAAGGTTGTCAGGTTCTTCTGCGGCGTCAGTTTTTTCTCCGCTTCATCTTGCTTCTTGCGCCAGTTTTCCTTCTCGTCGAGCGCGTTATACAGGAAGATGCCGAGCACGATGCTCACGAGCACAAAGAGGATCAAGAAGACGACGAGCACAATATTCGGGCTGCCGCTCTTCTCTTTTTTCTTCTTCTTGTTCTTGAGCTCGGCCATGACAATACCTCGCGTATCTGCCGCTCACGGCTTAGCGTGCGCGGACCAACCTCGATTTCAAGCGGGGCATTGCCAGCGAGCGCTAAGCCGCAAGCGGCAATATTTGGATCATTATCCAGTGTAAACAGTTCCCCAATCCTGTCAAACAAATTGCGTCAGGATACCTTGCCTGAAGCACGCAGCTTGCCGAATGGTGCGATTGTAGCGATTGGGGAGACTTTCCCGGCAAGCGAGACTTTCTCCATTTGCACAATTGCTCCAAGCGCGTACAGCCATATAATTTCCACTCATGACCGCATTTCCTCGAAGCGCCGTGCGAAACCCGTGGGAACCGATTTACCTCCAGAAGGAGCAATAATCCATGGCTCAAGAGCAAGCCCCTCCGCAGAACAAGACCCCATGGACGAAGATCTTCACCGCGTTCAAGGTCGCCCTCGACGTGAAGAAGCTGCTCCTGGCGGCCACGGGCATCCTGTGCGTTGCCTTGGGCTGGTGGGTGATCGGAGCGACGTTCTATTACTTGCGGCCATTCCCCGAGTGGAAGAACTACGAGAACAAGGACAAGAAAGACGACGTCAAAGCCCAGTGGGACAATTTCAAGCTCAATCGCAAATCCTGGAACTTGCTGCACGAACTCGCTGGCTCGCCGTCGGCCGCCAAGACCGAAGACGCAGCCGACGTTACCGACAATCTGGACGAATACCTGATCCTGCGCGAGTGGGAGGAAGCCTACCACCTGCCAATCACCGTACGCGACAAGGTCCTCGAAGTATCGATCCATAAGTACACGATCGCGGAGCTCGACGAACAGGCGAAAAAGGAATTTCCTCGCCTGCTGCAAGAAAAGCTGACCATTCAAGCGGTCGGGCATCTTACCGATGGCAAGGTAAACGGAAAGGCCGTGCACACCGTCGTGATCGATGGCGTGAAGCTCAACATAGTCGACGGCGACATCGAAAAGCTGCGCACGCTAAAGGCAAGTAGCAACATCGAAGCGAACCGCATGGCCGGCATGGCAGCCATGAAGGTCTTCAATGAGCGTCTACGTAATCCCAAAGTCAAACCGTCTGGGAAACTGTGTAACTGGCCGTGGTTCGAGGAGCGCGGCGAGAATCCGTACCTGATGGTGTCCGGCGCGATCAAATCTCCCAGGGATTCGCTCGCCCCACGTGGCAAGCTTGTCGATTGGCTGCTGACGGAGGAGGCGCCTGTCGTGCTCGAACCGGTCGTCAAGTTCTTCCTGCCGATCGTCTACTTCTTCGACGAACGCGCCGGCTGGCTCGACCGTTTATATCTCGTCTGCATTCTGCTGTGTACGCTGGCGGTGTGGGGCTACTTCGGCGGCGCCATTTGCCGTATCGCCGCGGTGCAGGTCGCGCGCAACGAACGCATCTCGCTGGTAGAGGCGCTGGCCTTCACGCGCGATCGCTGCGCCTCCTACATCGCGGCGCCGGCGTTGCCGCTCATTCTGGTCGCGATCTTCATGTTCCTCTTGATGATCTTCGGCTGGCTCGAATGGACCCCCTACGTCGGCGATCTTTTCGCGGGCTTGCTCTGGCCCATCGTCATCCTGTTCGGCTTCATCATGACCATCGTGCTCGTCGGCCTCGTTGGCTGGCCGTTGATGATCGCGACCATCAGCGTCGAGGGCAACGACAGCTTCGACGCCCTGAGCCGATCCTACAGCTACGTCTATCAGGCCCCGTGGCAGTATCTGTGGTACAACTTTCTCGCGGTGGTCTATGGGGCGGTTTTGATCTTCTTCGTCGGCTTCATGGCGTCGATGATGATCTTCGTCGGCAAATGGGGCGTCGCCAGCGCCGTCGGCCCGGCGAATTCCGATGAGAAGTATGATCGCGAGCCGTCGTACCTGTTCTATTACGCGCCAACCTCGTTCGGCTGGCGCGATCTCATGATCAGCGGCAACCAACACGTCGTGAAGAAGACGGAGCTCGCGCCTTCGGGCCGGCCGGTCCATCGCTACGAGTTCAACGCCGAGGCGACCAAGGCGCTGAGCGGCTGGAATCTCATGGGTTCGGTCCTGGTCCAGGTGTGGATCTGGCCGCTGTTCCTCCTGGTCGTCGGCTTCGGCTACAGCTTCTTCTGGTCGGCGAGCACGATCATTTATTTCCTGATGCGGCATCAGGTGGACGATACGGATCTCGACGAAGTCCACATGGAGGATGAAGAGTTGGACGATCCGTTCATGAAGCCCGCCGCCCCTGCCGCGCCCCCGGAAGCTCCACCGTCGAAGCCCGGCACGCTGAGCCTGAACGTGGTGGAGCCGCCGTCACCAACGACGGCGAACCGCGTGGACGACATACCGCCGCCGCCGCCGACCATTCCGCTCTCCGAGGATGGTCCGCCGTCGGGCAGCGCCTAACGAATGCGGATCACCACGAAACACTTGGCGCGACCAAGCCGCAACCGAGCGCATCGCAATAAAGGGCCACGGATGGAACACAGATGAATCACGGATAAATGCGGGATGGTGTAAGCTCACTCTTCTTGCATCAATCCGTGTTTCATCTGTGTTCCATCCGCGGCTCAGAAATTTGCGCGGGAAGCGCAGATTCTGCTCGATCTTCGCCTTTCTCGTGTGGTTCGTGTGTTTCGTGGTTCACTCTTTTCAATCCCCGAGGTTGACGCAAACATGACCTCGCCCGCCACGCCATCCGCTGAAGTCACCCAAACTCTCGAGCCGGTGCTGGCGCCGCCGCGCTTTTTCTTTGGCGTGTCGCTGGCAGCGGCGCTGTTCTTCGCGATCTGGACGGTGCTGGTGCGCGGACTCCAAGTCTTGGATCCTATCGATCAAGATTGCGCGAGCTATTTCCGCGCCTGGTCCGCGGAACATCCGGGCATGTGGAAGGCCATGGTCTTCTTCACCGACATCGGCGGCGTCGCGGCCATGACGCTCCTGCTGATCCTGGGCGCCCTTTGGCAAAACGCCCTCAAAAATCGCCATCTCGTCAGCGCCTGGCTGTTGATCGTGCTCGGCGGCGGCATGCTGAACATGACCACCAAGAACTTCTTCTACAGGGCGCGCCCCGACGAAAATCTGCGCGACCGCGCCGTCTTGGAGCGCAACTACAGCTATCCGAGCGGCCATGCCATGGGCAGCGCCGTCGGCTACGGCCTGCTCGCCTACACGCTGGTCCTCCCTCAGCCGTGCCGGGGCCGCCGCATCGCAACCATGATTCTTCTCGCCAGTCTCGTGCTCGCCGTCGGCTTTTCGCGCATCTACCTGCGCGCCCACTGGTTCAGCGACGTGATCGCCGGCTGGTCGATCGGGCTCGCCTGGCTCTTCCTCTGCCTCGGCTGGCTGGAACGCCGACGGCTCGGTAAGGCCCCGCCATAAATGGTGGGGCGAGGTTGCTTTTTCACCAAAGTAAGCATGCCGAGTTTGCCGATTCTATCGATGGGCCGTCTTTTCCTCGTTCTGTCAAGGAAGGCAAACCGTGCGCAAGCTCCTCCCTTTGCTTCTTCTGGGCACATTCGTCGGCTGTTCCGATCCGATCGTGAAAAACGATCCCGAACCGCCGAGTACCCTGCTTGACAATATCCTTGGCGATACCCCCGTCGAACAGCCTCTCGAAGAGCTCGACGCCAAGGACCCCGCATCGCTGCGCAAACGCGGCAACAGCTTCGTCGCCGCGGGAAACTTCGACGAGGCGATCATCTACTACACTGAGGCCATCCGCCTCAAGCAAGAGGCCATGAGCTACTTCAACCGCGGCGTCGCCCACATGTCGAAAGGCGATCTCGACAAGGCGTTGGCCGACTACGACATGGCCATCAAGCTCGAACCGAAGCAAGCATCCCCGTACATCAACCGCGGTTTGTTGCTGCACTCGATGGGCAAGACCGCCCAGGGCATTACCGACCTCACCGAAGCGCGCAAGCTCGACGAGGAAGACCCTTCGATCCTGCTCAACCGCGGATTGCTCTTTCTCAACATTTCGCTGTACGATCGCGCTGCCACCGATTTCGACATCGCCGTCAAGATGAAGCCCGACTACATCGACGCCATCATCAATCGCGGCTACTGCTATCATCGCTTGAAGCAGTACCAGCGCGCCGTGCAAGACTTCGACGACGCCATCAAGCAAGCGCCGTCCAGCGCGCTGGCCTACAGCAATCGCGGCAACTCCTACACCATGCTCAACGAATTCGACAAGGGGCTCGCCGACCTGAGCGAAGCAATTCGCCTCGAACCCAGGGACGCTCAGCTTTACAACAACCGCGGCAGTGCCTACGGCGCCAAGGGAGAGCACAAGAAAGCGGCGGAGGACTTCGGTAAAGCGATCGAGCTGCTCCCCGATTTCGCGTCGGCGTTTCGCAATCGCGGCCTGGCCTATCACACCCTCGGCGATAAGTTCTTGGCAGGCGCCGATTTCGCCATCGCGCTCAACATCGAGCCGCAAATCACGGAGGGTATCCCGCCGGAGTATTTGAAGAAGTGATCGCTGCAGCGCCGCTTGCGGCTGAGCGCTCGCGTGTCCGCTCCGAGCGCAAGGCCGTAAGCCGTAGGTCAACTCTTGCCCGCATCCTGGATGCCGTTCGGCGGCGCAGGCTTGATGCCGGTGTCGGCGCTCGCGACGGGCGTGATCGGCTCGTTGGCCATTTTCTGGACGGTCGCCATTTTCGCCATCGCTTGTTTTCGCTCACGCGACTTTTGATCAATGTAGCCCTTCGAGTAGAGCACCAGCCCCGCGCCGACGGCGGCAAGTAGGATGCCGGAGGCGAACATGATCCAACCGGGCAGGTATTCCGGACGGTTGCCTTCTTCGGGAGGATGCCAGATGATGCTGACGATGGCGTTGACGATTGGCGCGCCGGCGAAGACGAGCGGCGCGACGTAGAGCGGTTTGCCGCCGTTCTTGATCGAGAAGATGATGCACAACGCCCCCGCGGCGCCGGCGATGCCGCCCAGCGTTGAGAAGGTGACAGCGTTCATATTGAACGAGCCGTCCTTGGCGGTGAACTCCAGCTTCTCGCCGCCGGCCAGGCCGAACTGCAAGGCGATGAGCGGAATGACGACCGCGGTGACGAAATAGGCCAGCCCAACACAGAGGAACGCGCGAATAGCCCCTGCGCTCGGCGCCCCGCCTCCCATCGACGCCTGCCCCTCGTGCAACACCGGCACGTAAACGCCCCACGACAGCACCGCGCCCAGCACAAACGCCATCCACGTCTCGAAGCTCATGTCGCTCCTCCGTTCGAATTCGTTTCCGTTGTGTGGCCATTGTATGGGGCGAATCCGTTCAAGTCCGCGCATTCTCTACGCCGATGAAGTTCAAGGATACACACCATTCTGACCGCGCCGCGAAATCACACACTTTCATTAACGAGCCGCGACCGTAAGGGAGCGGAACGAGCACATCGCTCCCTTACGGTCGCGGCTCGTAATGACTGTCCCAATGGGGAGACGGAATCATGGGCGAGCGAGGCAAACCTCGACCGGCAATTTTTCGCGCTCTGGGCAAGCTGGATCCCCCCGCCGCCGTTGACGTCGATGGCGAAACGTTCCAACTCGTCGAGATTTTCAAGCACGATTCCTGGGCCGCCACCGCGATCTACCAGAGCGCGACCAAGAAGATCGTCTGCAAGTTCAATCGGCAGCAGAGCATCCTGGGCTTGCCGGTACGCTGGCTCGGGCGCTGGCTGGCCCGGCGCGAAGCGGCCCATTATCGCCGGCTTGCCGATTTGCCCAACGTGCCCCATCTGTGCGGTCCCGTCAGCGTTGCCGGCGACGTTCTGCCCTACGCTGTCGCTCACGACTACGTCGAAGGCCGGCCGCTGCGCGCCGACGACGTGCTGCCGGAATCATTCCTGATCGAATTGCGTTCGGCTTTTGACGAAGTGCATCGCCGGCAGATGGCCTACGTGGATCTGCACAAACGCGAGAACATCTTGGTCGGCGACGATGGCCGGCCCTATCTCATCGACTTCCAAGTGAGCTGGATGCTGCCCGAAAACGCCGGCATCTTCGGCTCATTCAAACGCTGGTTTCTTCGCCAGTTGCAGAGCATCGACCGCTATCACCTCGGCAAACACGAGAGCAAGCTGCGCACCAGCCTGAGCGGCGAACCAACCACGTCGTCGGCGCGGCCGTGGTGGATTCGCGTGCATCGCGTGATCGCCGTGCCGTTGCGCGAGACGCGCCGGCGGTTGCTTGTGCTCGTCGGCGTTCGCAAAGCCAAGGGGCGTTCCCACACCGAACATTTCGCGGAAGACGCGGTGCGGCAGGAATCCAAAGTTTAGCCGCGGTTCGCAGAACCGGGCGGTTCTGCGAACCGCGGCTAAACAAATCACATCACCCGACAGCGCGCATCCTTGAGTACGTGCAGATTGACCGGATTGCGCGGCGCCTCCCCCGTCAACATGCGCCGCGCTTCCGCCGCCCCCTTGGTGCGCATTTCCATGTAACCTTCCATCGAGTAAAACGCCGAGTGCGGCGTCAGGACGATCCTCGGATGCGCGCGCATCCTTTCGTCGCTCAAAGGCTCTACTTCAACGACATCGAGCGCCGCAAACGCCACCTGCCCCGAATCGAGTGCATTCAAGAGCGCGTTGCCGTCGATGCACGGGCCGCGCGCCGTGTTGACGACGTATGCACCCTTCGGCAATTGCGCCAGTGTCTTCGCATTGAGGAGGTGGCGCGTTTGGGGCGTCAATGGGCAATGGACGCTGACGAACTCGGCTTGCTTGAGCAGGTCTTCAAGGCGAGCGACGCGCTCGACACCCAGCGATTTCTCGAGGCCATCAGGCTTGTACGGATCGAAGATGACCACGTGCAGACCGAGCGCCTTGGCGCGGAGCACCAGCGCGGCGCCGATGCGGCCGCAGCCGATGACGCCGAGCGTGCGGCCGCGCAAACGCGGCGTGCCGAAGGCGGCTTCCGGATTCCATTGGCCGGCGCGCACCGCCTGGTTGGCCGGCAGGAAGCGGCGGGCAATGGCGATCAGCAGCATGAGAGCGTGATCGGCGACTTCCTCGGTGCCGTAATCGGGGACATTGCAGACGACGACGCCGTGTTTACCGGCCGCGTCGAGGTCGATGTTGTCGAAACCGACGCCGCAACGGATGATGCCGCGAACTTTCGGCAACATGGAAATGGAGCGGTCGGTCAGCTTCATGTCGTGATAGACGAGCAAGACGTCCGCGTTGCTGGCGCGGCGGATGACCTCCGTTTCATCGACGGTTTGCAAGAGCGTGAGGTCGGCAATGTCATCGAGGATCTTCTTCTCGGGGCCGGCCTCGGAGAGGTGATCGGTGACGACGACGTGAAAACGATTGCTCATCGGTGTCTCAATAATAATGTTGTGGAAGTCTCATTCGCATATGTATATGGTTGTGGATTGGAGGCGTCCTTTTCCGGCGCTGCACTGCGAGCGCTAAACGAATTGCGGAGAAACATCATGTTGCGAATGGCTGCCCTGTCAGGAATCATGTTCGCGATGTCCGTCGCGCTGGCCTCGGCTCAGCCGGTCACCGCGCCGATCAAACTCTTCAACGGCAAGAATCTCGACAACTTCTACACCTATCTCCGCGGCGTCGGCAAAAACAAGGACGAGAAGGGCGTCTTCACCGTCGTGAATGGGTCGATCCGCGTCTCCGGCGAGCTCTTCGGCGCCATCACGACCGAGAAGGAGTATGAGAACTATCACCTAATCGTCGAGTTCAAATGGGGCACGAAAACCTGGGCCCCGCGCGAGAAGGCGACCATGGACTCCGGCATCCTCCTGCACTGCGTCGGCGCGGACGGCGGCTCCAGCTACAGTAAGGACGGCAAACCCGTCGGCCCCTGGATGGAATCAATCGAATGCCAGATGATCGAAGGCGGCACCGGCGATTTCATCCTCGTCGGCGGCAAAGGCAAACCCAAGATCACCGCTACCGTCAAGCAGATCGGCAAACAGTGGCACTTCGACCCCAAGGGCGAAGCCAAGGAATTCATGGGCGGCCGCATCAATTGGTATGGCCGCGATCCGGACTGGAAGGATGTCAAAGGCTTCCGCGGCAAGAACGATGTCGAGAAGATCGCCGGCGAATGGAACACGCTCGAATGCGTTTGCGATGGCGACAAGATTACGAACATCCTCAACGGCGTCGTCGTCAACGCGGGCACGAAGGCGAGCCACACCAAGGGGAAGATCCAGTTTCAATCGGAGGGAGCGGAGCTGTTCTTCCGGCGGATCGAGTTGTTGCCGTTGAAGAAGTGACAGGCGCAGCGACGCGGAGGCGATAATTACTCGGGCGCTTCTTGATCGAGCAAGGCAAAGAGATCGCGCAACGCCAGCGTGAAGCCGGGCAGGACGTCGCCGCCGTCGAGCGTGTCCGATTCCGACAACGGCACGATCGTCTTTGGGCTGGTGTGGACCGCGACCGTGCGGGTTTCCGGATCGATTATCCAAACCAGCGATACACCGGCCTTGAAATAGTCTTTGAGCTTGCGTTTCATCTCGGCGACGGTATTGCTCTTGCTCAAGACCTCGACGGCAAGGTCAGGGGCCAACTGCGGTATCGGTTCCTTGGGGACCTTTCCGCCAGGGACGCGCGCCCAGGAAATGAACGATACATCGGGAATCCGCACCAGCCCTGAAGACAACTTCAACATACCCGCCTCGCCGGCAATCAATCCGAGCTTCTTCGGCGCGACGAATGCGTCCAAGAAGAATGCCAGCTGCAGCGCCAAGAACGATTCATGGTATCCCATCGCTTTCTCCACGAGGAGTCCATCAACCAGTTCACAGAGCCGCCTTTCCTTGTCGCGCACGGCAAGTACGTCTTCTTCTGATGCTGGATAGGGCTGAAAACGAATGCGCGATGTCGGCACGTCGCCAAGCCGGCGCAGAATATCCGCCAGCATGACTCGGCGACGAGATACAGTTGCGGTGGCCATTGGTTCCTCGAGAAGACCGTTTATGCCGGCGCCTTGAGATCGAGCGCCGCGAATAGCTTCTGCAAAGATAGCGTGAAGCCCGGCAAAACGGCGCCGCCGTCGAGCGTGTGCGCCTCGGTCAGCGTTTTGAATTTCTTGACGCTGGTGTGGACGACAACGGTGCGTGTTTCGGGATCGACCGTCCACACCAGAGACACGCCGGCCTTGAAGTACTCGCGCCGTTTGCGCTTCATCTCGGCGGGCGTGTTGCTGTCGCTCAGCACCTCGACCGCCAAATTGGGCGCGAGCTTCGGAATGGGTTCGTCGGGCACCTTGCCTCCGGGAATTCGGTCCCAAGAGACGAAACAAACGTCTGGGATTCGGACGAGGTCGAATTTCAACCGCACCATTCCGGCTTCACCCGCCACCAAACCAAGATTCCATGGCTCAACGAAGTCCAGCAAATAGCGAGCAAGAACGATCGCGAGCCAGGATGCCTTGAAACTCATGGCCTTCTCCACCAGGACTCCGTCAACGAGCTCGAACAAACGTTTTTCTTTCTTGTAGATCGCGAGCACGTCCTTTACCTTGGCGGTTCCGGGAGCGGGACGCAGACGAATCCGCCAGGCGGGAATCTCGCCAAGGTGCTTCTGCAAGTCGGCGAGCGTTTCAAGATCAGGTGCGTCAAATAGCGTGGCGGCCATGAAATCCTCTTGAAGGTTGGTATGGTGATTCTTTCACAGTCCATGCCGATTCGCAAGTGGAAACCCGCCGGTTAGCCGGACGTGCGAGCGACGGAAATTGCAGGAATCCGTCGCGCGCGCGTGCGGCTAACCGTCCGCCCCTTGACTGAAATCGGCACAACCTCTACAATTCGGAAAGGTTTTCAGGATCATCGTTTGGGCCGATTTTGACGGCTGTGCCAGGAAGGCCAAGGAAGAGTTTCGCAACCCACGGAAGGGGAGCCAAAGCGTGCTCAGTCCGCACCTCCATATTGAGAACACGAAGGATACACGCGCTTCCGCCGTGGCCGGGATGACGGTGAGGTTTCCCACGCCGAGGGAGTCGGCGCGTTCGTACGTGGCCGCGCCTTCTGCCCCCAAGTGCACTGTGATCGATGACCGGGCAGCGCTGAAGCAACAAGTCAAAGAGGCCAACGACATTGTCGCGGTCGTGGGCAAGCGTCTCAATTTGCGCCCAGCTGGTCCCACCTTCAAAGGTCTGTGCCCCTTTCACGAAGATAGTCGTCCTTCATTCGATGTCGATCCGCGCCGCCAGCGCTACCGCTGCTGGGCCTGTGGCAAACATGGCGATGTCTTCAATTTTGTCCAAGAGTACGATAAGGTCAGTTTTCCAGAAGCGTTGGAACTTCTCGCACGTGACGCCGGGATTTCTTTAGAAAAAATTCAAAAAAATCCGCAGGGTCCGAGTCGCGCCGGTATGCTTGACGTAATGAAGTGGGCAGCTGACCTGTTTCAGCAGTGCTTGCTCGAATCTCCGCAAGCCGAAGCGGCGCGGAAATATCTCGGCGAACGAAAATTGGTGGGGGATACCGTCCGCAAATTCGGACTCGGCTTCGCGCCGTCGGGGGGGGAATGGCTGGTGCGCGAGTCGGCCAACGCGGGCAAGCCGGCCGAGATGCTGGAGTCGGTAGGACTGATTGCCAAACGGGACCAGGGGAGAGGCTACTACGACCGCTTCCGCGATCGGGTCATGTTCCCGATTCGCGATATTCAGGGCCGCATCGTCGGCTTCGGCGGACGTATTTTGCCGTCATCTGTCGTATCGGCAGATCGACCGCCGCCTAAATACTATAATTCGGCGGAGACTTCCCTTTTTTCGAAAAGCGATCAGCTTTACGGCATCGACCTCGCCCGCCAGGCAGCCAATAAGGCGGGCTACCTGGCGATCGTCGAAGGCTACACCGACGTGATGATGGCGCACCAGCATGGCATCGGCCAGGTCGTGGCGACCATGGGAACTGCCCTGAACGCGCGCCATGTCAAGAAGCTCAAGGGGGTGGTGTCGCGCGTCGTGTTGGTGTTCGACGCCGACGCCGGCGGTGAAGGCGGCGTCGATCGCGCCCTGGAGGTGTTCGTTGCCCACGACCTCGACCTGAGAATTGCTACGCTGCCGGAAGGACTCGACCCGTGCGACCTATTAGCGGCACAAGGCCCCGAGCCTTTCCGCCTTGCCCTGGAAAGGGCGGTCGACGTTTTCGAGCACAAACTGCAGCGCGTCTGGGCCAAGCATGCTTCGAGCGGGCTCGACGGCCGACGCCTGGCCGCCGAGGAGATGCTGGCGATTCTGGCCCTGTCGCCCGCGGAACGATCGGTGAAACTGGAACTGATGGTCAATCGGATTGCCCATCGTTTGCAGATCAAGGAGGAAACCGTATGGTCACGACTGAAGGAACTGCGCGGCGTCCGAAAAAACGCCGAGGCGCGCGAGCCGGCACAGGGGGCTCTCATCCCCGACTCCACTCCCAAGGGGCGAGGGGAGGACTTGCCAGCGCAGCCGACAGAGACGCAAAGCGCCAAGGCGGCGCCTCATGAACGTGAACTGGTGGAACTCCTGCTGGCCGAACCAGCGCTTTTGAGCCGCGCCGCGATCGAGGTCCCGTCCGACGAAATGGAACATCCCGGTCTCCGCAAAGTGATCGAGGCGCTCTACCGCCTCCACGCCCTCGGGCAACCTGCTGACCTGGACCATTTGCACGGGTTCGTCGATAATGAACGATTGTGGACGAAAGTCCTCGAATTCCATGAACGCGGCCTGGACTACGCCGATCGGCCCTGGGTGTTTCAGAAAGTCCTGGAGCGGTTTGCCGAGCGCCGATTGCTGCGCCGCAGGCAGGCCCTTCTTAATCAATTGCAGGATGCCGCGGACGAGGCGAGCAAACTCGAAATTCTGCGGCAGTTACGGGATTTATCCAGTACCGGGACGGCATTGTAGTCCTCACGCCCGACGTGAGGACGGATCGTTACGCGGAGCGTGGCGACGCGACCGTTCCCTGACTCCTGACGAGGAGATTTGAATGGAACTGAAACTGGACGACGGCCTGAAAACACTCATCGATTCAGGCAAGGAAAAAGGCTACTTGACCTACACCCAGGTCAATGAATTCCTCCCCGACGACGCGGTCAATCCCGAAAAGCTCGATCAACTGCTCATGCACCTGGAAGAGCAGGGCATCGACCTCATCGACGAAGCCGATATCGACGATCGCGTAGCGAAGACCGGCAAAACCGGCGCCTCGCCTGACGCCGAGATCGAGGCCGAGTTGCGCGAGCTCGACGTCAGTGTCTTCGAGGAAGAGAGCGACGGCAAACGCATCGACGACCCGGTGCGGATGTACCTGACGCAAATGGGTTCGATCCCGCTCCTGTCGCGTAAGGAAGAAATCGAGCTGGCCAAGAAAATCGAGGTCACGCGCAAGCGTTTCCGCCGCCGCGTGCTCGAATGCGATTACGCCCTCTCCCAGGTCGTGGACACCCTCAAGCGCGTCCACTCCAATGAATTGCCTTTCGATCGCACCATCAAAGTCTCCTTGACCGAGAACCTCGAAAAGGACAAGATCCTCCAGCGCATGCCGCACAACTTGAAAACGCTGGAGCACCTTCTCGAACAGAACGTCGACGACTTCACCAAGAGCGTCGACGAGAAACGCTCCGAGGAGGAACGCAAGTTCTATCGCCGCAGCCTGAAACTGCGCCGGCGCAAGGCGGTGACGCTGGTCGAGGAACTGTCGATCCGCACCCAGCGCGTGCAGCCTTTGATGAAAAAGCTCGAACAGATCTCGCGCCGCATGGACGAGCTGGAAAGCCAGATCGCCCTTCTCGACAGCAACCGCGGCTCGCGTGAAGATCGCGCCAATCTCGACAAGGAGCTGCGCGACCTGATGATGATGACGCTCGAAGACCCGACGCTCTTGCGCAAGCGCGTCCAGTCGGTCCGCGAACGCTTCACGGAGTACGAGGACGCCAAGCGCGCCCTCTCCGGCGGCAACCTGCGGCTCGTCGTTTCCATCGCCAAGAAGTACCGCAACCGCGGCCTGTCGTTCCTTGACCTCATTCAAGAGGGGAACACCGGCCTCATGCGCGCGGTCGACAAATACGAGTATCGCCGCGGCTACAAGTTTTC
>SYHD01000277.1 GCA_005799265.1 Planctomycetia bacterium
AGCTCAAGAACGTCATCGAACGCGCGGTGGCGCTCGCGCGCACACCGACACTTGACATCAGCGACATTCTGCTTTCGACGCTGGAATTGCCCGGATCGAGTTCACCGGCCAACGGCGCATCGTATGCCGCGCTATCGTTGGAAGAATTGGAGAAGCGCCACATCCTGCGCACGCTCGAACACACGCTCTGGAACAAGAGCCAGGCAGCCGCGATATTGGAGATCGAACGCTCGACGCTGGATCGCAAGATCAAGGCGTATCAGTTGAAGAAGGACGATTGATGATTTTCGTTTAGCGATCGCATTACGCCGACGAGCGCTCAACGAATTGCCGGGTTACTCATGCGGCAGTGCATTCTTCGCGAAGATCCACTCCTCGATCGGCTTCCCCTCGATCAGATGCTCCTGCACAAACCGCTCGATCTTGTCCGGCGTCATGTCGTGATACCACGTGCCTTCGGGATAGACGACCATCGCCGGGCCGTTGCAGCAGATGCGCAGACAACCGACGCGCGTGCGTTGACAGACGTTGTCGCCCGCTTGTAAGCCCGCGTCCTTGAGCTTCTGCTTGAGTAGCTCCCACGATGCTTCGCCGACCTCCGGCGTACAGCACTTCGGACCGAGGCACAAAAAGACGTGGCGATGGTAGGAGCCGATGCTGTGTTTCGTAACGACCTTTTGTAGATCTTCGTCTTCCTTGCTCATGGGGTCTCCTCGCGCGGGGCCGTCGTCTTCTCTAGTTGAACCACATCACCGGCGCCTGCTGCGCCATTGGAATCGGTAGGCGGTTGATCCGTCGCACACGCTTGGGGTGGGTGCTCCAAGGGTTCCTGCGGCCCCGCCATGATCGACGCCACCACGGATACCGCCAATATGGCCGAAATCACCCCGAGGGAAATGAAGATCAATGCTTGTGTACCGATGCCGACTTGTTCCAGGTACGGCGTCAATTGGTCCTGGGAAATCATCTTCAGGCCGACGAAACCGAGAATCAGGGATAGACCGGCGCTGAGATAGCGGAACATGCCAAGCAGGTTGGCGAGCAAAAAGTACAAGGCCCGCAGGCCCAGGATGGCAAAGATGTTCGACGTGTAGACGATGAAGATGTCCTGGGTAATGCCGAAAATAGCGGGAATCGAATCCAGGGCGAAAACCACGTCGGTGCTTTCAATGACCAGAATTACCACGGGCAAGGTGGTCATGTGCCAGCGATTGTCCCGCTTGACCCAGAAATGGGGCGTATCGTAGCCGTCAGCGATGCGGAAAAAGCGTCGGGCCAGGCGCAGGATGGGGTTCTTGCCTGGATCGATCTCTTCCTCCACGGAGTACCAAAGGCGGTAGGCCGTGTAAATGAGGAACAAGCCGAAGAGGTAGATCATCCAGTGGAACGTCTGCAGCAGCGTGGCGCCCAGCAAGATGAGACTGATGCGCATGATCAGAGCGCCGAGGATGCCCCAGAGCAAGACGCGCGGCTGAAAGTGGCTCGGCACGCTGAAGTAGCGAAAGATGACCAGGAAGACGAACAAGTTGTCCACCGACAGCGACTTCTCGATCAAGTAGCCTGTGATAAACTCGATCGCCCTGGTGCCCCCCTCTCCCGCTTCCTCGGGGTACCAGACGTGCCAGTACTGCCAAATTCCCCAGGCAAAGGCGAATGAAAGAGTAATCCAGACAATGCTCCACGCCGCCGCTTCTTTCATGCTGACGGCATGTACGTGCCGCTGAAACACGAACAGGTCGATCGCCAACATGACGAGAACGAAAAGGTGAAAGGCAATCCAGATGGCCACGGGAGATTGCAGCCAGGAAAGGAGATCGTCCATGCACATTCCTTGCCGCTGCTTGCGGCTTAGCGTTCGCACGGTG
Source organism: Planctomycetia bacterium (assembly GCA_005799265.1). Lineage (GTDB taxonomy): Bacteria > Planctomycetota > Planctomycetia > Gemmatales > Gemmataceae > SIAQ01. Next base: position 1,866 of record SYHD01000277.1, read on the forward strand.
CTACGCGAGCGCCAAGACGCAAGCGGCTATTGTTCCATGATCTCTTTCGATTTCTTGTCCGCCAACTCGTCGATCTTGCCCTCGAAGGTCTTGAGCAACGTCTGCACCTGTTCCTTGCCCTGATCGCGATCGTCCTCGGTCATCTCCTTGGCCTTCTCGGCTTGATCGAAGTGCTTGTTGGCATCACGGCGGATATTGCGGCACGAAACCCGGGCGTCCTCGCTGCGCGTCTTGATTTCCGCGACCATCTTCTTGCGCTGATCGCCCGACATCGACGGAACCGTCAGACGGATCATCTTGCCGTCGTTGTTCGGCGCCATGCCGAGATTACTCGAGCGGATCGCCTTCTCAATGTCCTTCAGGCAGCTCGCGTCGAACGGCCGAATGACGACCGATTGCGGATCGGGACAGTTGATCTGCGCCAGCGTCTTGAGCGGCGTCGGCGAGCCGTAATATTCGACCTTGAGCTGGTCGACGAGCGCCGGCGTCGCCCGCCCGGTTCGCAATCCGCGCAGCTCGCCCGTGAAGACACTCAATGCCTTCTCCATGCGTTCTTCGGCATCGAACAAGATTTCGTCGGTAGACATGGTATTACTCCTGCCGCTTGCGGCTTAGCGCTCGCATGGCGCCACGTGAGCGCTAAGCCGCAAGCGGCCTAAATCGTTTCCACCAGCGTTCCAATCGCTTGCCCCGCGATCGCACGCTCGATGTTCCCTTCTTTGTTGAAGTTGAAAACGAGAATCGGCAGCCGCGCGCTGCGGCACATGTCGATGGCGGCAGCGTCCATCACGCGCAGATTGTCGCGCAGGACCTGGGCGTGCGTTAGCTTGTGATACTTCTGAGCGTGCGGGTTCAGTTCCGGATCCTCGGTGTAGACGCCGTCCACCTTGGTCGCCTTCAGGAGAATGTTCACTTCCAGCTCGCAGCCGCGCAACGCCGCCGCGGTGTCGGTGGTCACGTAGGGATTGCCCGTGCCGCCCGCGAGGATGACGATGCGGCCCTTTTCGAGATGCCGAATCGCACGGCGATGGATATACGGCTCGGCGACTGTCTCCATGTGGATGGCGGTCATGAGACGCGTTTCGCAGCCGATGCTTTCCAGACAGCTCTGCAGGGCCATGCCGTTGAGGACGGTCGCGAGCATCCCCATGTAATGGGCGGTGGTCTTCCTGATGACGGTGCCGCCTGCGGAGAATTGCTCGCCGCGCAGGAGATTGCCCGCGCCGACGACGAGGGCGAGTTGCACGCCGCGTTCTTGAATCTTCTTCACCTGCGTGGCGATCTTAAGCGTATCGTCGATGTTGATGCCGCTCTTGCCCGGCGCGCCAAAGCCCTCGCCGGAGAGCTTAAGGAGTACGCGTTTGAATTTGGGTTTCAGGGGATCGGGAGTGTCATCCATGGCGGATTCCGAGAGGATTGTGCGTGATTAACTAACCAAGGGATTATAGTGGAGAAGGCGTGCGGCAGCCAATCAGCGTCGAAGCCAGACGAGGCCAAGCCGCAATGTGGTGCGACGCTCCGCGTCGCAATTTCACGACGCGGAGCGTCATGCCACATTGTGTACCAAGGCGCAAGCTTCTCAATACCCCTTCTGCTTATCGACGACGCACAACAGCGGCTCGCCGGCCACGAAGCGGCGCACGTTCTCGCGGAACAAGCGCCACTGGCGATCGCGGGCGCCGTCCGATTGGCCGCCGATGTGCGGGCTGATGACGACGTTCGGCATCTTCCAGAGCGGATGGGCGTCGGGCAACGGTTCGGGATCGGTCACGTCGAGGCCGGCGCCGGCGATCGTCTGCTTCATGAGTGCGTCGATCATCGCCTTTTGATCGACGAGGCCGCCGCGAGCGATGTTGATGAAGTACGCCGACTTCTTCATCGCGTCGAATTGCGACTTGCCGAACATGCCCTTCGTCTGCGCCGTCAACGGACAGGCGAGGACGACGACGTCGGCCTGCGCGATTCGCTCCATCAGTTTCGCGGGCGGTTCGAGGCTGAAGACGAACGACGGCTTGACGATCGCGTCACTGGGATCGATGGCCTGAACGCGCATGCCGAACGCTTCGGCTCGGCGTGCGATCTGCGTGCCGATGCCGCCCAGGCCGACGACGAGCATCGTCTTACCATGCAATTCCTGGGCTTTCGAGGCGTCCTTGAGTTTCTGCCAATGGCCCGAGGCAGAGGTCTGTTTATGTAGTTCCGGCGCCAGTCCGCGCGTCAGCGCCAGCAAGAGAGCCATGGCTTGATCGGAGACATTGGGCCCATAGAGACGCGCGGTGTTGGTAACGACGACCTTGCTGTTGACAACGGCAGGCACGAGGTCATTCTCGACACCGGCGTGCCCGACCTGGATCCAGCGCAGATTCGGATTGGCCTTGACGATGTCGGCCGTGCAGTAGCCGAGAACTGCGTCGGCCCCGAGCGCTTCCTTGGCCGCCTCCTCAGCAGTTTTGACCGGCACGAAGAAGATGTTCGGCGCGATGATCTTCAGCTCCGCGAGTCTAGCCGGCATCAACGACGGGACGACGATCTTCTTTGGCGCCGCCCAACCCTTATCCGTCTTCGTCGGCGACGGGCCTTCGTAGATGCCGAAATCTTCAACAAGGTCCCACGGCATCGTGCGGCCCGTGGATTCGTCGAACACGTGCCGCGTTTCGTTCTTGCGCGTGTTGGCTTCGATGCCGGTCCATTCCTTGTGCCAGGGCATGTCGATGCTCTTGAGGATGTCCTCGAATTCCTTGCCCGCAGCGATGCCCTTTTTGACCTGCTCACGCAGTTCGACGAAGTAACGGCGTTGCTTGCCGAGCACGCTCTTGTCCGTCAGCGGACCGTGGCCGGGGCAGACGATTTGGACATCGAGCTGCTGTGCTTTTTCAAGTACGCGAATCCACGACGCCGAATCGGAGTGCCCCATATAGTTGAATGGCCCGTTCGTGCACGCATCGCCGGTGCAGAGGATCTTGTGTTTGGGCAGATAGAGCAGCGCGTCGCCGGCGGTGTGAGCGTGGCCGAAGAAATAGATCTCGACACGCTGTTTCTTGTCGTCGAAGACTAGCTTTTCATCGAAGATCAGGTCCGGCACTTTCAAATAGCTGGCGGCGATGTCCTTGCGATCTTTCTTGGCGTCCTCGAATTCCTTGGGTCCATTGATGCGCAAGAGCTTCGCCGTGCTGGCCGAGGCGATGATGGTCGCGCCTTCTTTGGCGAAGACGGCGTTGCCGTAGGCGTGATCGCCGTGATGGTGCGAATCGAGCACGTAGCGGATCGGCTTATCCGTCGTCTTGCGTATGGCGGCGATGACGTCGCCGGCCTCTTTCGGGAAGTTGGCGTCGTAGACGAGGACGTAATCCTCGAAGACGATCCAAATATTGTTGGACCCGCCGAAGACGACGCTCTTGTCGGTGGCGCTGATCTGCGCATAGCGGAAGAAAACGCCGGGAGCGATCTCGCGCACCTCGTTGAATTTGAGTTTAGGGATGTCCTGAGCCGAAGCCGCGGCCACCGCGCTGGTCAGGAAGAATGTGGATACGAATGCGCGCAAGATCAGTTTCATGATGGAACAACTCCGGGTTTGTTGCGATCTGGGAACAATTTACGCAATCAGAGTTCGGGATGCAATCACCAAATTCGTTACAATGAACCCGCGGAAGCACTGCGTAGTCACTTATTCCGTGTTGCGAGCATAACGCTTGCACGGCTTTTGAACCGGGGTGCAAGCGAGACCCTTGCACTACAAATTGATGCCGATGGATGCTCACACCCTGGAACTCTTGGAGTTTCACAAGATCCGCGCCCTCATCGCGAGCTACGCCTATGGCTCGCTCGGCAAGGACCTCGCGCTTCTTTTGGAACCGAGCACCCATGTCGATGCCATTCGCGCCGAACTGGCGCTCGTCGGCGAGATGGTCGAGGTGCTCGGCCAGGCGTCTCCGGGGCCGCCGTTCGCGGGGCTCAAGGACGTGCGCCTGTTGGCCCGCCGTGCCGCCATCGGCTCGATGCTCTCGGCCGAGCAGCTTCTCGACATCGCCGACACACTCACCTGCACCGGACACATGTACCGCTGGCGCATGCGGCTGCACGATCATTCGCAACGCCTGCTTGCTCTGTTGCAGCCGATCGAGGATCTCGGCCAAGTCGCCAAGTCGATCTCCGGCTGCATAGACACGCGCGGTCATGTGCTCGATATGGCCAGCCCAGAACTCGCCGACGTTCGCCGTAAGATCGCCGATGTCGATGACAAGGTGCAGACACGCATCAAGCATCTGTTGCGCGATCCGAAACTGCGTGAGATTCTGCGCTATCCCAACGCCACCGTCAGCGGCGATCATTACGTCTTGCCCGTGGCCGTCAACTTTCGCCACAAGCTGACGGGCGTCGTCCATCGCACAAGCAGCACCGGCGAGACCGTCTTCGTCGAGCCAGTCGAGGTCGCGCATCTGAGCGCGGAGCGCGTCGTGCTCAAAGGGGACGAGGATCGCGAAGTCAAGAAAATCCTGCGCAAGCTCACCGCGGAGGTCGGCAAAGTCGCCCGGCCGCTGGGCATCGCCGTCGAGACGATGGCGAAGCTCGATTGCGTGACGGCGAAGGCGAAGTTCGCGCGCGATTTCAACCACACATGTCCCGACATCAACAGCGAAGGCCGACTGTGGCTGCGCGTCGCGCGGCATCCGCTGTTGGACGCGATCTTCCGTTCCGCCGCTGGCGGCGTAGCATCGGCGCCTGCTACACGGCAAGCGGCCAACCGGGAAGTCGTCCCCATCGACGTGCGCCTCGGCCAACCCTTCAATCTGCTCATCATCACCGGCCCGAACACCGGCGGTAAAACCGTCACGCTCAAGACCACCGGCCTGCTCTGCATGATGGCCCAGGCTGGCATGCTGATCCCCGCAGGGCAGGGGAGCAATGTGCCGGTTTTCTCGCACATTTTAGCAGACATCGGCGACGAACAATCGCTCGAACAATCGCTCAGCACCTTTAGCTCGCACATCTCGCGCATCGCCCACATCCTCAAGACCGCCGACGCCAACAGCCTGGTTCTGCTCGACGAACTCGGCGCCGGCACCGACCCCGTCGAAGGCGCGGCCCTGGGCCGGGCGATCCTCGACCATCTCGACGGCATCGGCTGCCGGGCCATGGTGACGACGCACCTCGGCGATCTGAAGACGTACGCGTTCAACAACGAACGAGCCGAGAACGCCGCCGTCGAGTTCGATGTCGAAACGCTCAAGCCGACGTATCGCTTGAACATCGGCCAGTTCGGCATGTCGAACGCCCTTAAGATCGCGCGCCGTCTGAAGTTGCCTCGCGATCTGCTCAAACGCGCGCATCGCTATCTCAAACGTCGGCAACGCCGCGCCCCGGAGTTGCTGCAACTTCAACAAAAGCGCGCGGAAGCCGAGAAGGCGCGCACCGACGCGCTCGAAGCGCAACTCGACGCTCACAAACAGCGCGCGGAATACGCTGCCAAGGTCGCCGACTTCGAAAAGCAAAAGCGTGAAGCCGACGCGCTACGCGAATGGCGGCTTCAATTGAAGCCAGGCGACACCGTCTGGGCGCCGAAGTACGACAAGCACGGCAAGATCATCCGCGTCGATGCCAAACGCGGGATGTGCGTCGTCAGTCTGGGCCTGGGACAATGGGATATGGCGTTCGACGAAGTGTTCCCTGTGAAAACCAACGAATCCTAACGCAGCCGAGCCGCAACCGGGTAACGGAGAACCGAGGACTGACAACCGAGAATGAAAACACGAGCGTTGTTTCAGCCGCTCATTTTTCGGTCCTCGGTTCTCCGTCTCCCGGTTTCCCGGTTGGATCCACGCCTTAGCTTCTCTACACGTTGCGGAGAGGTTGATAGGTCAGAATCTAGCGATCGCGTTCAGCTTGATTCATGAAGGAGGTATCCTTCACCATGATCGCTTCGCTGGGCGGCGCCGCCGGCGCTGGCGTCAAGTCCGGGATATCCAAATAAGTCTTGCGGGTGATTCCCAGCATCTCCGGCTTTACCGTCGCGAGGAACCCGACGACGAAACCGAGAATTACCCCTTCGACGACCGCGAATGGCAAATGCGCAATCACGAGAAGGAGTGGCGCCGTCGGCCAATGCGTCTCGCCTCCCGCGATCAAGACGACGCAGTTCAACCCCGCCGTCAGCAGCACCGACAATTCGCCGATCAGAAATCCGAGCGGAAACTCCGGCGTATTCTCCAGGCGACGTTCAATCGCGATGGCGATGCCGGCGATGACGACCGCCGCGCCGAGCAACCAAGGATCGAGCAATCGTTCCTTGGCAAGCTGAAACGCGGCTTCATCAAGCGCGGTCAGCGCGGTGTTGCAAACCAGCGTGATGCTGTAGACGCCGCTGAGAAACCAGATGAGCGCCCCGGCCCCTACGAGAAACGCCCGTGCGGTTGGTTCCTTGATCCACGGCAGACGATGCAAGAGCTGAAAGAGCGCGCAGGCGAGCAGGGCCGGGGCAGTCATGACGCAAGTATTGACCCCGAGCGTGAAGTAGCCGCCGTGCTGGATCAGGATTACTTGCAACAGCAGCCCGACGAATACCGCGAGGGCAGCCCGCGTGCCGAGCAGGACGCCGACGAGTCCGGTCAGCAGGAGATGGATCGAGGTCGGCCCGACGCGCACATGAATAAGCGACGACACGAAGAACGCCGCCGTCAACAGAGCGATGCGCGGGATTTCGTCCTCGCGTAATCGCCAGGCGCTCACGGCCAGCAGAATGCCCGCGAGCGCGAACCCGCCCCAGAGCCACGGCCAGGTGAGGACGCCGTCGCTGATGTGTACCGCGAAGAGCATCATTTCTTCTCGTCAACGTGAACCCAGAGCGTGGCACGCTGCAGCACCTTCCCCTGCCGACCGCCAACCGCGGTGATGCCCCACCAGCCCGCCTCCGGCAGCGTCGTCACGAAATGGCCGTCACGGTCGGCCTTGGTCACGAAAGTCACCAGCTCGTCAACCGGCGGATTCTTCACCGGCTTGTCGTTGTATTTCTCGATCTCTACCCGCGCAAAACCCCCGGCGATAATCGCCGGGTCGGCCCCTATTGCCGGTTTACCCAACACGTCCAGACGCACGAATTCGACAACCTGTCCCTTGAAGACCATGCCCGGCAGTAAGCCGTAGGGACGCGTGTAGGGACGAATGTCATAGCCGCCCCCCCTCAGAAACGGATCGACGGCATGGTCCCAGCCGTTTTGCGTTTGGACGTGCAGGACGACGCGGACATTGTCCTCGATGAAGGTGTTATCATCGTGCTTGATCTGGGCAGTCTTCAAGACGAACGTGTGGTCGCCGCGTTCTACAGGCGTGTAGCGGAACTGCCAGGCAGTGACCTTTTTGCCGTCGGCGCCGTTTTTTTTGACCGGCGTGAGCAGTTTCTCGATATCGAGCTGGTGCCGCTCCCCCGTCGGCGTGATGACGACCAGCGCCGCCGGCTTCGGCGCGTCAGACAACTCGTGCTCGTAGGGATGCCCGAATTGGTACGTGAACGTCACCTTTTCGCCCTTCTCGGCCCACGGCTTGTCGGGCAATAGCATGTTGTAATGTGCAAAGCCGAGTCTGCTCGTCAGCAGCATGATGGCAAGCGCGGTCGCTAATTGACGCATGGCAGTCTCCTTGCGTGTGCATACGAATTTCAGGATTATCATACGAACAACGGGGGCTTTGTTTAGCGTGCGCAGAGAAGCGCCATTCACTCGGCGTTTGACAGCGAGCGCTAATCGAAAAACCGCTATCCGCCAAACGTCGCGCGAAATCCCGCCAGGTGCTGCGTCAGGATCTCACGCAGCGCTTGCCCGTGCAGATGATTGTCGTGCAGAAACTTCAAGACGAGCGCCTCTCCCTCGGCCGCGGCTTGCAGCGTCGGTTCGACCCCGAACTTCTCGACATGACTGAGATTGAACTGTCCCTTCTTGCCCAAGAATCGGCAGTGCAAGGCGTCGTTGTCCTTCGTGCGCAGATACGCCCAGGCACGCGACACGTCCGACACGCTGATGCCGACGTGGGCGCGATTGTCCCACGCGATCTCGAGCTGCGGCTCGACTTTGCGCAGGATGTCGAGTACGCGCGGCAAGATGGCGCGGTCCCAGTACATCTTGCGGCCCGGCGGAAAGCCTTTTTCGCCCAGGTGCCATTTCTCGCCGTTGACCTTCCACGGCATCACATCTTCGGGCTTCGTGTTCATCCGCTTGAGCGTGTTGTCGAATGAACCGACCGCCTGGCGCAGAAACTCATCGAAGGCAGGCGTCTCGATTTCGTCGCATTTGTGAATGAGCATCCACACTTCCTGCCACGGGCCCTTGCGATTGGCGACATGAATGCGCGGCTCGTTGGAGTAGACTTCGATGCCGGGCGTGTCGTTGAGCGTCGGCAGACCGAGCTTGCGATTGAGCTCGTCATGCTTGAAGGTGTTCTTGCCAACGCGGAAAATCAAGCGGACGAGCCATTCCATGTTGGTGTGGGCATGAAAGAACCAACCGAGCGCTTTCGTGGTCGCGGCGATTTCGACTGTCGATGGATGTTTCCAGTTCGTCTCCGCGAAGTCGCCCAGGGCGTGGATCTTGTCGTCGATCCACGTCATCACGTCGCCGTCCCAACGACACGGCTTACCGTCGTGCGATAGGCGATTCTTCGTATGCCAGGCGCGGCCGTCGGCCTGCCACGGCATGGCGGCGTCCTTGCCGACTTTTTCGAGAGCGACATCGCCGGCACGTTTCTTTTCGGCAGCGAACGGGTCGTACTTCGGCCGCTCCGCATGAGGGCCGGCGGCGAGCGCCGCGGCGAGGAACTTCGCCGTGTGGGAAACAAGTATCTCTCCCCTCTCCCCACCGGCGGAGAGGGGTTGGGGTTGAGGTGGACGCGCTTGCCGGGGCGAACTCTCACACGCGGGCTCGGCACCAAGCGATTGCACGGGCCGCCCCCTCACCCCCGGCCCCTCTCCCCCGGAGGGGAGAGGGGAGAAATGCGCGACTTCCTCCGGCGTCCCCGCCACG
>SYHD01000278.1 GCA_005799265.1 Planctomycetia bacterium
CCATGGCCTGGAAGACCAGCAGAATGGCGTACTTTTCGGACGCGTAGAGCAACTCCTGGGCCTTGGCCAGGGCGATGCCTTCCTCGGTGAAGATCTTCTCCGCGATGGCCCTGCGCTCCTTCTTCGGCACGTCTTTGTCGCCGGCCCAGCCAGGGTCATGGTCCTTCAGGCGGAACTTCTTGCCTGGCTTGACACGGGCCATTTCCAGGATGTATTCGGCGGTTCGCATTGGGGTTCCTCACAGCCAAGGAATAAGCCACAGGACCGGAGGCGAGTTTTTCGCGGTCTTTTTCTACGGCGGCGGTGTTTATACTATATTCATAGAAATCGGACGGAGATTCTCTGTAGCCAGGGGGGAGCAAATGTTGACGATTCCGAGCGGTAAGAGTCGATTCTGCGATGGCCTCACGCGGCGTTCGTTCCTGCAAGCCGGGGCGCTAGCGATGGGCGGACTGACGCTGCCATCCCTGTTGCAGGCGGAAGCGAGCGCGGAGCGAGGGGCGAGTCGCTCGCAAAAAGCCGTCATCATGGTCTATCTCTCTGGCGGTCTGTCCCATCACGACACCTTCGACATGAAGCCCGACGCTCCCGCCGAGATCCGCGGCGAGTTCAATCCGATCGCCACCAACGTCAACGGCATCCGCATCTCCGAATACCTGCCCCGCCTCGCCGGCATGATGGACAAGCTCGCCATCGTCCGCGGCATCACCGGCCTGCGCGACGAGCACTCCAGCTTCCACACCATGACCGGCTACGGCATGGACATCACGCGCCGCGAGAACAAGCCCAATGTCTGCTCCGTCATCTCGCGCGTGCTCGGCCGCACCGCGCCGATCATCCCGGCCTACGTCGATCTCTTCCCGACCATGCAGCATCGCCCGTACAACATCCCCGGCCCCGGTTTCGTCGGCCCGGCCCACGCGGGCGCCAAGGTCGAAAACGAGCAGATCAGCCTGATGCGCCTGGGCGAAATCTCCCACAGCGATCTCAACGGCCGCCGCAACCTGCTCGATTCGGTCGAGCAAATGCGCCGCACCCTCGACAGCGGCGCCCTCGATCGCATGGATGTCTCCTATCGGCAAGCGTTCGAGGTGTTGACGTCGAGTCGGCTCGTCGACGCCCTCGATCTCAACCGCGAATCCCGCGGCGTCCGCGCGACGTACGGCTACGGCTCCTCGCGCCATCAAGGCGATGGGGCCCCACTCTGGAACGATCAACTGCTAATGGCCCGCCGCCTGGTCGAGGCGGGCGTCCGCTGCGTCTCGGTCGCCTACGGCTTCTGGGACACGCACGGCGGCAACTTCCGTCACCTGCGCAGCAATCTCCCGATCGTCGACCAGGGGGTCTCGGCCCTCATTCAAGACATCCATCAACGCGGCCTCGCCGACGACGTCAGCGTCATCGTCTGGGGCGAGTTCGGCCGCACCCCGACGATCAACCGCGACGCCGGCCGCGACCACTGGGCCCCCGTCAACACCGTGCTGATGGCCGGCGGCGGCATGCCCACCGGCCTGATGCTCGGCGCCACCGACCGCATCGGCGCCTATGCCACGCAGCCGACCCATTACCGCAACATCCTCGCCACCGTCTACCACAACTTGGGCATCGACCCGCACACGATCGTCCGCGACGTGCTCGACCGGCCCGCGACGATCATGCCGGAGGATGCACGGCCGGTGCGCGAGTTGTGTGTGTAATGGATTTGTGTCTTCCGGGTGCGCGGGCCTTGACCCTTTTCTTGGGTTTCGCCGGATCACGCTGGCACGTGGGAATATCCATTGCCCGCGCAGAACACGCACCTCGAGCCGGTGATCGCGTCTGCGCCCCGGCCACTGCAATGGGAACAGCGCGGGGGAAGTGACCTCTCAATTTCCTCGAGCCGGCTAACGATTGCTCGGGGAAACAATCGGCCTCTTTTTGAAGAGTGAAGTGTTTTGTGTGCCATACGCATGGCGTCAATTAGAGGCCACGCATTTGTCCCGTCTGCCAAAGCTTGCTCCAAATCACGGAGCATCTCCGATGTTTCATCAACACTATCGGGGAGCCACATCCGGCACGTTGTCAATCTTTTGCCGTTGCAGGAGCTGCAGTGCTTTATTTTCATTCCGCTTCCGTCACACGACGGACAAGGGGTGTCGAATAACTTGCGAAACGAAGGATACCGTGTGCAGAATGGACACGCCTTCCGTTCCAAGTATCCGGTGCCTTCGCAGGCCGAACAAGGGTATTCGACGTTCTGTGCGGGCATCGCTTCCACAATCAAGCGGCCGGACTTTCATGCCACGGCACGATCGTAACACCAAACTTGCGGTTGTTCATGGTCCGCTTGCCGATTGAGCCTCATTTGCCGCTGGTCCAGGCCGGATCTTGCGTAGGATTTCCGCGAGCGTCGAACCGGTTATCGAACCGGCAACGGTTTCGATGTCATCAACTGAAACCTGAACAACCCACGAACAAACAGCGGCACATTTTCGTCTTAACCCTGTGCGCGGATGCCCTTGGGGATGCCAAGGCAACAAAACATGGTCATCTGGAATCGGCGTCTGAAGGGTGCTGCTGATCGCGACAACATCCGCCAATCTGGAAGCCGCGATATCATCGTCCGGCGTGACAACAACGGCCGGGCGTTTCTTGCGGATGCCATTCTGGTCGGCAATCGCTACCCAAACGACCTGCCCAAAGCGCACCGGATCCGCCATGGTCGCGTGCCTCAAAATGGCTTGGGTTCGTCACGATCAAACCATTCCTGCGGGGGCCGGCATGTTGCGCGCACCTGTTCCCAGTCAATGGTTTTGGCCATGCGCTTCGCTTCTTCCATCGCTTGTGCGTCGAGCAACTCTTGCAGATAGGCGAGCGGCACAATGGCAGCCAAATCGTTTCCTTCACGTCGTACGATTACCGGATGCCCTTCCGCGGCGACGCGGCTAATTACATCGGCGTAGCCTTTGGCTTCCGCTGGCTCGTCCACTTTTTCGGGTTCCTGAAGAAGCAGGTTCATGGTATTCGTCCTCCCTTCGCATCATACCTCGGCGTCTGATCCAGGACAAGGCGCTCATGTACCGAATGCCGCAACTCCTATGACGAACTTGATTTTCATGAGACAACTTCCTTCTCAGCACCCTACCGCCTGCCGAGAATCGCGTCAACGTCTCGCTACTGCCGTCAGTCTCGCAGTGCGCGTCCCGTCTGATGCAAGAACACTCGCTCTAGGTTCGGCTCTTCCATCTCCAGGCTCGTCAGCTCAACGCGCTCTTCACTCAAGATTGCCACCAACTGAACCAGCACGCGTTTCACGTCGTTGCATTCCAGCTCGACGCTCTCGGCGCTGCGCATCGTAAGCCGCGCTCCGTCGATTGAATCAAGGCGAATACGCGCTTTCTCTGGCAACGCGCGAACGCCAAGCCGCACGCGACTGGGCAGCGAGGCGAGCAGGTTCGACACCGCGGCGCAGGTGATCAGCTTGCCGTGATCGATGATGCCGACGCGTGGACACAGGGCCTGCACTTCCTCCATGTAATGGCTCGTGTAGATGATCGTCATGCCCAACGCATTCAGCCGGCGAATTTCCTCGAAGACAAGGTTGCGTGACTGCGGATCGACGCCGGTGGTCGGCTCATCGAGCAGCAGCAGCGTCGGTTCATGGACGAGCGCGGCGCCGAGGTTGAGCCGGCGTTTCATGCCGCCCGAATACGTCGCGGCCCGATCGTCGGCGCGATCGGTCAGGGCGATGGAGTTGAGAATGGCCGACACGCTTTCGTCGAGCACGCGGCCGCCGAGTCCGTACAGCTCGCCGAAGAAGTGCAGGTTTTCGCGACCGGTCAACTCAAGATAGATCGCGAGCTCTTGCGGCACGATGCCAATCAAGCGACGCAGGCCGCGATCAGATCGGTGAAATTGCTTGTCCGCGAGAAAGACTTCGCCGGCACTCGCATCGAGCTGCCCGGAGACGATCGACATGAGGGTGGTTTTGCCCGCGCCGTTGGGGCCGAGAAGTCCGAATAGTTCGCCCGTGCCGACTTTGAAGGATATGCCGGCAAGTGCGGGGACGGCGCCATAATTCTTGCGCAGATTGCGTACTTCAAGCATGATGTCGTGTTGCTATCTTCCGCGGAATCGGCATGATAGATATAGGTTCTCGCGATGGCCATTCTATGAAACGCACGTTGAAAATTCTGTTGCTTCTGTTCGGCGCCGTGCTTGTAGGAAGTGCGCCGGTGCTGGGACAAGAACAAAAGCCGCCGACGGAAGATTGGCAGAAGCTGCTGGCGGGAGTACGCGCGCGTTTCGCAAACTCGAAGGACCCGACGCTGGAGCAGACGCGCATCGACCGCGCCTATTTCACGCTCAACGAGGACGATCCCGATCAGCCGCCGTTTCTTAACGTCACCGGCATTTGCCTGCGCACCGCGCTCGACGACGAAAAGCAGATGAAGGTGGTTTTGCACAAGGAACTCAGTCAGATCGTCGTTCCAGGCGCCAAATTCGTTTTGAAGATCGATCAGATCCAGTTTCACGATTCGCCCATCTATGCCCTTCAAGACGCCGCGGTCAGGGCTTTCAAGGCGAACGCAACCTTCAACGTCTTCTTTGAACGCGCGACCTATGCGGCCGACGGCAATCTGCAGATTCACGTCCTGAGCCTGCGCGATGATCGAGCGCCGGACGCGCTCACGACGCTGTTGAGCAACAACCCGGTCGCGAAGGAACTGACGCTCATGCCGATGGACAGAAAGACGAAGGCTCCATCCGTCATCCCACGCGACTTCCATTGGCCCGGCGCTCTCCAGGCGATTCGGCGTAAGTTCCCTGACGATGTCGATCCGTTTCTGCAGCGAACCCGTTTCGACGACGGCTACCTCCATTTTTCGGCCGACCGCAAAGTCGTGCATTTCGCAATCGACGGCGTTTGTATTCATCCGCCGGCACTGGTGGATCAAGTGGAACGCGAGAAGCGCTGGAAATCGCCCGTCAGCGGCTTGATCCCGAACATCAAGTATGAGCCGACCGTCAATGGCGTCGTGATGCTCGCGAATCCGAGCATTCCGTGGCAAGACGAGGCGGCCACCCAAGAGAAGCATGACGGCATTTTCTTTCGCCTCGCCCAGTTCGATCACGCGGGCAAACTGAAACTGACCGTGATGCTGCCGAGCGATCCGCACCGAGCATCCGTACGGAAGTTGATCACGGACAGACCCACGCCCGCCAAGCTGTTGCCGATCGACGAGAAGTGCTTCGACTTTCAGACCTGGAACTGGCAAACTGTCATCCCGAAAGCGCAGGCCCGGCTCGCGCAAGGCGATTTCCTCAATCAACGCACGCGCCTTGATCGCATCTTCTTCAAATATGAACCGACGCGCGGCGGGCCGATCCTGCACTTCGATGGCGTCAGTTTGCATCCGACCGAACTCGCTGCCGCCGAGGACCTGCGTGCCAGGCTCGAACGCTCGTTCAAGGATCTGCCTCCTGCGCCGGTCGAGCACAAGCTGCACACAGACAACATCCGCTTTCTGTTGAGTCCGATCTACGCGCTGCAAACCGAAGCCATCGCGGGCAATCTCGATGGCTTGCTCTTCGCGAACGCAATCTATGATGACCTCGGCAAGCTGCACCTCGGCATCGTGATCGGCACGCCCGAGCAACGCAAGCTCGCCCAGAAAATGATCGAAGCGCTGCCGATGCCCGCCGGTGCTATCCGCCCCAAGCACGCGAAGGACCAGCCGGTCCTCGAATTCACCGAGCTGGCCTGGGGCGAAATTCTTCACGACATGCAGCGCTGGATGGCCAAGCACAACGAGACGTTCTTTCGCAAGACCCGGCTCGAACGCGGCTTCTTCAGTTTTCCTGCCAACAAGATTGGACCGAGCATCAACTTCGCGTTCGTCGGCATCTATCCGAAGAAGGACGAATACGTCGCCAAGCTCGCGAAGCGGTTCGAGCGTTACGTGCAGCTCTCGTTGACCGATCAACTCAAAGCTGGTCCGGTTGCGGTCGTGCCGACGATCGAGAACGTCGGAGACCCGGCCCCGATCGTTCAGGCAAAGATCCACGAATCGCCAAGCCTCGACGGCGTGCGGCTCGATGACGCCAGCTTCGACGGCGACGGCAAGCTGATCGTCCACGGCATCTGGGTCAACAACAAACAGCAGCCCACGCTCGAAAAGCTCACCCGCGACGTATTGACGCCGGAGCACACGTTACTCAAACGCAGCTTCAACTGGGGTGCGATGCAGGACTACGACTCGCCAGGGCTTCTTCATCTCCTGCGTGTCTTTGTCGCCGATCAACAGGATATCGACGAAGTCTGGCTTGAACGATTCTACTTCGATGCCGCAGGCAAAACCAAGGTTGTTGGTTTTTCGACTCGGCCACAAGATAAGGACAACATTTTGAAGCTGCTTCCGAAGTTGTTGCCGCGCATTGACAGCAAGAAGCTGCCAGCGATTGAGGATCCCGAGAAGAATCCGCTCAAGTTGCTGGCATTTTTCCAGGAGCCGAAAGATGACGGGCCGATCGTACTCGATCCGTTGACGAACATCGGCCAGCATCTGCGTGACAACATCCCCCTCCCCGCGAACAGAAACTGTGACGGTCTGCGCATCGACCGCTGTTTCTACGATCCGCAGGGGGTCTTTCGCATCGAGGGCCTGGCGGATCGCGACGCTCAGACGCAGGAGTTGAAGCCGTTTCTCGATGGCAATGGCGTGCCGTTCGATCAGAAACGCCAGCTCGCCAAGAGTTGGAACGCGGGTCGGCAAACGGTGATCCCGCTCTGGCCGATGATGGTCAGCCTCGCGGAAAATTTGCCGAGCTTGCCGGAGTTCGATGGCCTGGTGCTCGATCGCGCCCATCACGATCCCAAGAACCAACTCGTCCTCACAGGGCACGCCATCGGTGAGCCGGATGTCAAGAAGCAGACCGAGATCTTGAAGCATCTGCTCGATACGCACCCGCGCTGGCGGTTGCGCTTGAAATTCGGCTTCGAGCTTGTCATCGCCCACAAGAAGCCGGCCGACGCAGACCTGTCGAGAAAGCTGACGCTCAAAGGCCTGACGCTCTTGCAAGTCAACATCGGGGAGGCCCGCGTCGATCCGCTCCCCGTCAGCAACGGCTGGTGGAGCCACGCCTGGCCGTACGACGAACGGCAAAAGCGCGTCAAGCCTACCAATGAAGAGTACGACGAGGCCCTGGGCTGGCTCGGCATTGCGCTACGGCATGATCCGGGTAACACGCTCGCCTGGTATCTGCGTGGTTACATCTTGCAGACCCTCAACCGTTCCGATTTGACCCTGCGCGATTATCGCCGCATGGTGGATCTGGAGCTCGACGACGAAGACCTACGGCACAAACGCATCCTCGAACTTGAGCTGGTCCAGGGTCGGCTTCGCCAAACCGCGTTCGCCATCGAGCGCAACGCGATCCTGCAAGTCTCCGATGGCTGGATACTACGCAGCTTGCCGGAAAGCCCGGCCGCCCCCGATAAAACAAAATGATTGACCTGGCATCCGATTGCAAACGTATGATTTGGGTGCCTGGCGAAACGCGCGATTGGAATCATACGCCACGTCGCATAGAATAGCGCGTATTGCCCATCATCCCACGGAATGCACTCATGTCCCTCATCGGCCAACCGCTCGACGCGCTCGATTCTCCGCAACTGCTACTCGATCTCGACGTCATCGACGCCAACCTCAAGCGGATGTTCGACGCCGGCAAACAACGCGGCGTCAACGTGCGCACCCACTTCAAGTCACTCAAGTGCGGCGGGCTGGCGAAGTACATCCAGGCACACGGCGGCGCGACCTTCCTGTGCGCCAAACTCAACGAAGCGGAAGTGCTCGCCGACGCCGGCATCAGCGACATTCTGATCGCGAATCAGATCGTCAGCCCGCAGAAGATGCAGCGGCTCGCCAACCTTGCGAAACGCGTGCAGCTTCGCGTCTGCGTCGATCACGCGGACAACATCGATCAACTCAGCAAAGCGATGCAAGCGGCCGGAGCGACGCTGGGTGTGCTCGTCGAAATCGACATCGGCATGGCGCGCTGCGGCGTCTTGCCGGGCGACGCGGCGGTTCCCCTGGCGCAGCGTATCAGCAAAAGCCCCGGCTTGCGCTTCGACGGTCTGCAAGGCTACGACGGCCATCTGCAATTGATCGCGGACGCCAAGGAACGCCGAGGCAAATGTCTGGAAGGACTGGAGCAACTGACGGGCACGCGCCGCTTGATCGAGAAGGCGGGCATCCCGGTCGCGATTGTCACGGGCGCCGGCACGGGCACATGGGAGTTCGTCGCGGGTTTTCCAGGTGTCACCGAGATTCAACCAGGCTCGTTCGTGCTGATGGATTGTATTTATCATCCCGTTCGACCCGAGTTCGGCTGTTCGTTATCGATCTTCGCGACGGTCATGAGCGTTCAAACCAAATGGTACACCCTTGACGCCGGCTCCAAGGCGATCTCCAAGGACTTCGGCATGCCGCAAATCAAAGGCAAGCCGGCTGAGGCCGCCACGCGGTTGTCGGAAGAACATACGAAGGTGGAGTGCGATCCCGTGCCGGTGAAGGTGGGCGATCGCCGCGAGGTGATCCCCGCGCATTGCTGCGCGACCATGAACCTGCATCGCCAGGCGATCGCCGTCCGCAAGGGGAGGGTGGAGGCGGTGTGGCCGATCGAGGCCAGCGGGCGTTATGACTGATTGGAGTAGCCCATTCACCTCCCCTCTCCCCCTGTACTCAGGGGGAGAGGGGCCGGGGGTGAGGGGGAGGAACAGACAGTTGTGCGACGCCTCAACCCCTCACCCCCGACCCCTCTCCCCTGAGTACAGGGGAGAGGGGTGACCAGTTATTGATTGGACTCGTTCATGAGCAAAGAAGAGCAACTGCGTCAAGTTCTCGACTGCGGCATCGTTGCGGTCGTACGCTCCCAAGACAGCCAGCAGCTCGTCGAGGTGGTACGGGCCCTCGCGGAAGGCGGCGTCACGGTTGCGGAAATCACCATGACCGTGCCCGGGGCGCTCGACGTCATCAAGGCCGCGCGCGCCGCTCTGGGCGATCGCGTCTTGCTCGGCGCCGGCACGATCCTCGACCCGGAGACGGCGCGGGCAGCGATATTAGCTGGCGCGGAATACATCGTTGCGCCGACGATCAATCTCGAAGTCATCAAGCTGTGCCAGCGCTACGACAAACTCGTCATGCCCGGCGCCTTCACGCCGACGGAGATCCTGGCCGCCTGGGAAGCGGGAGCGGACATCGTCAAGGTTTTCCCGGCTGATGTCGTCGGCCCCGCGTTTTTCAAGGCGATCAAAGGGCCGTTGCCGCAAATTCGCGTCATGCCGACCGGCGGCGTCGATCTGGCCACGGCGGCGACGTTTCTCAAGGCGGGCGCGTGTTGCCTGGGCATCGGCGGGCAGCTCGTTGAGCCGAATGCCGTCGCCGCGCGCAACTTCACGCGCATCCGCGAATTGGCGCAGCAGTATGTCACGATCGTGAAAGAAACTCGCGCGAGCATGAAAAAATGACTCCCTCTCTGTCGCGCGACCAGGTCCGCGCCTTCGACCAACACGCCATCGCCGCGCTCGGCATCCCGTCCGCCGTCCTGATGGAGAACGCCGGCCGAGGCGCCGCCGAGGTACTGGAATCGCTCGGCATCCGCGGCCCCGTCGTTATCTGTTGCGGCAAGGGCAACAACGGCGGCGACGGGCTCGCCATCGCACGCCATCTCGTCAAGCGCGGATTCGACGTGTGCACGCTTCTTTTTGCTCGGCCGGAAGAGCTGTCGGGCGACGCGGCTATTCAGTGGAACATCGTACAGAAGGTGCTTTTGGCCGCGGAGATCTGGGCTGATCGAGTCGACGAAGCGAAGCTCGCCGCGATTTTCGCTCGCGCCGATTGGATCGTGGACGCTCTTTTTGGAACGGGTCTGACGGGGCCATTGCGTGCGCCGTTCGATCGGATCGTGGCCTTCGCCAATGCGAGCCCTGCACGGGTGTTTGCCGTCGATATTCCGTCCGGCCTCGATTGCGACACGGGCGAACCGCTTGGTCCAACCCTTTGCGCCGAACATACTGCCACGTTCGTCGCGCCGAAGCTTGGTTATGGCAATCCGGCGTCATTGCCATACACGGGACGTGTGCACGTCGTTGATATCGGAGTGATGTGTCAGACAGACTGATTGTTCGACAAGAAAACGCCCGACCCTGGAATACCGCCCACCGGCCTTTCACCAAGGAGTCAATCCATGCGCCGTTTTCCTTTGCTTGCATGCGCCATCCTTCTTTGCTGCCGAATCGATAGCGCTCAGGCGCAGACCGCCGACGAGGTGAGCAAGCTGATCGATCGATTGGTTCAGCTCGACTCCATCGATCTTACCAAGGACCTGAAGTTCCGTGCCGGTCTGGAACCGTCGCTTTTCGATCTGGATGCGGACGAATCCAAGATGACCGTGCTCAAGAATCCCTACGAGGTGTTCGGCCAAGACAAACCGGGCGCGGCCGGCTGGTATCGCATCAGCTTCGTCGTTCCCGAAAAGCTCGGCAAGTTCGCCATTCCCAAGGGGGGCTACAACCTCGGCATCGAGAGCAACGTGCGCGGTAGCTGGGAGATTTATACCTACGTCAACGGCAAACGCGCCGGCCTGTGGAGCAAAGACGGCATGTACGCGTTCACGAACCTGCCGCCGACCGCCTGGATGAGCAACGCGCCGATGCCCACCCGGGCCGGCGACAAGATCACTGTCGCCATCCTGGCCATGGCCTCCCCTTTGGGCCGCGGCAGTCCGGAGGGTTTTGCCCTGAATCATCTGCGCTTGCGTTATGCCCTGGGCCACACCGCCGCTCGCCAACCGTTTTACGGCAGTGCCAGCACGGGCACAGGCCTCCTCGGCGCCCGTGAAAAGCTGCGCACACTGCAAGGCGACGCCTTGAAGACCCTGCAAGGGAAATTGCAAGGCCCGCTGTCGCGTCTGGATGCAGTTTTCAAGGCCGCCGAGACCGAAAAGCTTGGCGAGTTGACCAACGCCATGATGATTGCAAGCAAGGAGTTCAACGACGCCTTGAAAAAGTAGATGGGCCCAACATCGGGACGTTTGCACCGCGTCGTGAAAGGCTTGCGAAAAATCACGGAATACGCGAGAATTCGGCCATGACGCCATCCTGGTAATGCCGACTCGCTGACGACGGATTCTTCCTGCTTTCTTCGGTGTTCACCGCGGAGCAAGTCACGGCATTCGCCCTGAACACCGCCGGCGGATTCTGCACTTTGAGTTTTCCGGCATCGAGGCATTGCCGGACGGGTTTGCGTGGCACGACTATCTGCGACATGGAAGGGGCCGTTGATGGCGTCCTCGAAAGTCATGACGGGGATCCTGGTGCTGGCATGGATCGTCGCCTTGGGCAGCTTGGTTGCACTGTGGAACCTTGGCTGGCTCGGCACGCCGTCCTTTGAGATGGGGATTCTCTACGATACACCCGGTCCCGAACTTTTCGCAGGCCTTCTGGGCCTGTGTCTACTCGGTTCCGTTTATTTGATCGGACATGGCGCCTGGAGGCTATGGGCCGGTCAAAGGACGAGCGCCGCCGCCAACCTGTTTTCCGGCGTGATTGTGGCGTGTTTGGCCGGCCTCTTTGTGCTTGATGTTCTCGCCAATGAAGATGCTGAAATTCCGGTAGTTGGCCCAAACACCAAGCCGGCGAATCCCGTCAAATCGCTGCGTCTGTTCAATTTGAATGTGCTACACGGCTACCCCGCTTTCGAGCGCCAGCACGCAAGATTCCGAGAGACCGACGATATCCTGCAACAGTTCAGAACCGACCTCATCGTGCTTCAGGAAGTTTGCAATTCGACCGAGCATGGCTACCTGATGGACGACTTGGGACGCGGTCGGAACCATACATTCGCGCGCGCGAACGGCTCGCGGCGGCGAATCGGTTTCGAAGAAGGCAGTGCCGTGCTGAGTCGGTTGCCCATCCTGGAAAGCAAGCGAATCGTTCTCAGACCGCGTGACCCGTTTTGGGAAAACCGAATTGCTTTGGTTGCCAAGCTGCACTTGGGTGGGAACGAGACGCTGACACTGGTCGGTGTGCATCTGAGCGATTCGGCCTCCGCTGGCGCTCAAGCCGAATTCCTGATGACGGCTCTGCGCGATGATGCCCCGGACATCATCGTGGGGGACTTGAATGCGGAACCGTCATCGCGCGCGGTCAATGCAATAATAAACGCGGGCTACCTGGAAGCGATACCGACGGAAGCGATCCACGGCCGGGAGCATTACAAGCTGCCTCACGAATTGGTAAGCGGACCGATCATTGACCATCTGTTTTTATCGGCGTCTTTTCTCAAGGACTGGAAGATCGAACGGACTTCATGGGTCCTCACCTCGAAACCCGTCACCGTCGATGCCGTCCTGGTCCGTGATGCGGTTTCGGACCATGACGCCATCCTGATCGACCTCGTGCGCCGCTGATGTGAACCCATCTGGCTGAATACGTGTCGCGACGATAACATGATCTACACAAGAATACGGTGTTATCCGAAAAGGAGTCCCTACCCATGCCAAATATGAAAATGCGCGACGTCAAGGTCGGCGAAGCCATCATGTACAACGGCGAAGTCTGGGTCATCTTCGACCGCCACGAACAGACGCGCGGCAATCTCCGCACTTACTGGCAGATCAAGCTCAAGCACCTCGATCGCGGCAACGTCGTTGAACAACGATTTTCGCCGGACGACAACGTCGAGAAAATCATTCTCAATCGGCAGGAATATGAATATTCCTACCCCGAAGACGATATGTTTGTCTGTATGGACCCGAAGTCCTTCGAGCAGGTTTTTGTGCTAAAAACGCTCGTGCCCGAACTTCAGCGCGGGTTCATGGTGCCGAACATGAAGCTGAGCCTGCTCAAGATCGAGGACAAGGTCGTGCAGGTCGAATTGCCGCAAGTCGTAGAAGTGGATGTGACCGATGCGCCCGAAGGAGCACGCGGCGACACGGCGACGTCGGTGACAAAACTGGCGACGATAGAGACCGGGGCGCAGGTCCGGGTTCCGGGACACATCCGCAAAGGGGACAAGATCAAGATTCGCACCGAGGACGGCGAATTCCGCGGGCGCGTCGGGTCCTGATTGTTCTTGTTTAGCGCCCGCACGGCGCCGCGCGAGCGCTAAACAAATTCGATCAATACAGAAGCGCCGTCAGTTTCGCGCGATACCCATCCGCGAGTTCGCTGCGCACGCCAACAACGAAGAAAATCTTGACCATCGCCTCGCGCACTCGTGACGAAGCAAGCTTACGATCCATCTGCCCCGCTTTCAACAACGTCTCCAGCCCTTCAGCAGTGTGTCCGTTAGCCGCCAAGACGCAGCCGAGATCGCACAAGACATTGGCGTCTTTCGGTTGCGCTGTCACTTTCTTGCGCAGATCGTCTTCGCGCAGCAGCTTCACGGCGTTTTCGCGTAGCCAGAGGATGGCGCGCAGCTTGTCCGCCTCGGCGCCATGCGTGCCAGCCGAGCCGATCTGCCCGAGCACCTCCGACGCCTCCTTGTCCTTGCGCTGTTCGACGAGAACACGCGCCAGGCCCACAATCGCGTCTTCCTGATGGGGATTATCCTTCAGGGCGAGCCGATACATCTCCTCGGCCTTGGCCGGATCGGTCTGCGCGAGTTCGGCGGCGGTCTCGGCGTTCTTCTCGGCCTCGGTCGGCTTCAAACGCTCGAAAAAATCAGCCAATTGCGTCTCGGGAAGCACGCCGACAAACTCCAGCACCGGCTGGCCCTTGCGAAACGCCATCACGTGCGGGATACTGCTGATGCCATATCGCCCGGCGAGGTTCTGTGCCTCGTCGGTGTTGAGCTTGGCGAGCAGCACTTCGCCGTTGCGCTCGCCGACCATGCGTTCGAGAATTGGGGCCAGCGCTCGGCACGGACCGCACCAAGGCGCCCAGAAATCGACGACGACAGGCAGTTCGTGCGACTTCTTGATTACCTTCTCGTCGAATTCAGTTTCGGCGACGTCGAAGACCCAGGCGCTTGATTTGCTCATCGGATACCTCACCTTTAGTTCGGGATTTTCTTATTCTATTCAGGGCGGTTCCGATTGCGTTAAATTGAGAACCGCGAGCACTGAAACCACAGATACTCGCTCGAAGTGTAAGCAAGGGCGGCCCTTGCTCACGCTTCGGGTTAGTATTAAAACGGGATCGCTTCGAGGGAATTTCATGCATGATGTAGTCGCGGCCGAACTCTTGAAGTTGAATCAACGCTTGCTCGATAGCATCGCCGGCGCCGATTGGCCGACGTATCAATCGCTATGTGATGCGACGCTTACCTGCTTCGAGCCGGAAGCGCTTGGGCAACTCGTCGAGGGCATGGAGTTCCATCGCTTCTACTTCCAGTTGCCCGCCGCCGCGACGCCTTGCACCACGACGATGGCGTCGCCGCACGTACGTGTTATGGGCGACGTCGCGGTCCTCAGCTATGTACGGCTCAATCAGCGCGTCTTGGGAGACGGCTCGCCCGTGACGCGGGCCGTCGAGGAGACGCGCGTGTGGCAGAAACGGAATGGCGTTTGGAAACATGTGCATTTCCATCGCTCAGTCCCAGCCGAATAGCTCCCCTCTCCCCTGATTACAGGGGAGAGGGTGGATCGTTACCAAAATAACGCTGGAGAATCTCGATGAAACGCTTGATGATCTTCGCTGCCATCATGACCGCCCTTGGCCTGATCGGCTCGAATCTCGCCCAGGACAAAAAGAAAGCCGATCCCTATGAGCCGGTCAAGGACGATCCGAAGTTGCCGCGCGTGCTGCTGATAGGCGACTCGATCTCGATCGGCTACACGCTGCCCACGCGCAAGCTGCTCGCGGGCAAGGCGAACATCTTCCGCATCGGCGAGAACGGCGGCCCTACCGACAACGGCACGAAGAAAATCAAGCAATGGCTCGGCGAATCCAAATGGGACGTCATTCACTTCAACTGGGGCCTGCACGACATCAAGCTCGGCACCGGAAAGCATCAGGTGTCGATCGATGACTACGACAAGAACTTGCGCGAACTGGTCAAGACGATGAAGGGAACCGGCGCCAGGCTGATCTTCGCGACGACCACCCCCGTGCCCGACGGCAAGCTCAATCCGCCGCGCAAGAGCGAGGACGTGCTCGCCTACAACAAGGTCGCCAAGAAAATCATGGACGAGAACGGCGTCGCGGTCAACGATCTCTATGCGTTTGCGTTGCCGCAACTTGACAAGATCCAATTGAAAGCAAACGTGCATTTCAGCGACAAAGGCTCCGAGGCTTTGGCGGAACGTGTGGCGAAGGCGATCGAGACGGCGCTCAAGAAGTGACGTAACCGTTCCCCCCCCTCTCCCCCTGATGTACAGGGGGAGAGGGGGGGGACGGTTACGAAGTGACGATTGATGGAAGGAAGCAGCTATCATGCAGACCGCGGACACGCCGACGCCACCCACCGAAGCAGGCCAGCGCTCCAATCGCTCGGCCCTGCTGATCGTCTTTCTTGTTGTCTTCATCGACCTGCTTGGCTTCGGCATCATCCTGCCGCTGTTGCCCCGGATTGCGAAAGCCTACCTGACGCACATCATCGCCGCCACGGAACCGAAGACGATCGGCGCCGTGGTGGGCCTGCTGATGTCGTCGTTTTCGCTGATGCAGTTTTTGTTCGCGCCCGCCTGGGGCCGGCTCTCCGACCGCATCGGCCGGCGGCCCGTTCTGCTCGTGGGGCTCTGTGGATCGGTCGTTTTCTACGCCCTGTTCGGCTACGCGGCGTCGGTGCAGCCGACCGACTATGACAGTGCTTTGCTGGCGATCGCGTTGTTCTTCGTCGCGCGCATCGGGGCAGGCATCAGCGGCGCGACCATCTCGACGGCCCAGGCCGTCATCGCCGATTCCACGCCTCCCGACAAACGCAAGCACGGTATGGCCCTCATCGGCGCCGCGTTCGGCATTGGCTTCACTTTCGGTCCGCTCATCGGCTTCGGCTGCGTTTGGCTCAGCGAGGAATATTCGTCCATTGGGCTAGGCAGCATCGGTTACACCGCGTCTGGCCTGTCGTTGGTTGCACTGCTTCTGGGCGTGCGCCTCTTGCCGGAAACACGTGTGCCAGGGGCCGATTCAGTCGTGCGGCGGAATCTGCTCGACATTTCGGGGCTGCGCTTCGCGCTCGCCAATCCCGCGCTTGGGCCGGTCATCCTGATATTCTTTCTCGCGAGCCTTGGCTTCGGCGCGTTCGAGGTGACGTTATCTATTTTCCTGCAAGACACGTTTGGCTTCAACGAACGCTATAGCTTCCTGTTCTTCGCCTACGTGGGCTTCGTGTTGATGTTGACGCAAGGGTTTCTGTATCGCCGCTTGGCTTCGCGCGTCAGCGAAGTTACTTTCATCGGCATCGGGGTATTCTTCATGGCGATCGGTGTCGCGATGCAAGGCGCAATCAGCTTCGTTGTTGCAGAAGGCTATTACCGCTCGGATTCGTTGCAGGTTTATCTTTTCATCGCCTTGACAGCGGCCGTCGTCGGCTTTGCGTTCTTGACGCCGTCGGCGCAGGCGCTCGTGTCACGACGGACGCCGAGCGATCGCCAGGGGGAAATCCTCGGCGTCAATCAATCGGCGTCGGCGCTGGCGCGCATCCTCGGCCCGATGTTCGGTCTGATCCTCTATCAAGCCGAGCGAACGCACATTCTGCCTTACATTGCGGGGGCGGTTTTGTTAGTATTGATGCTGCCGTTGTTGCCGTGGGTTCGGCGCACGGGCACAAATGAGTGAGCGTTCGTGTAATTCATTCCGAGCGCTAAGCCGCAAGCGGCAGATGGCAACGCGAAAGGACTCGCAGCATGTCGGTTCGTGTGATTGATCTGAACAAAACGCCCGAGCGCATCGCCATCATCAAGCCGAGCGCATTGGGGGATATCGCCCATAGCCTGCCCGTCTTGACCGCGCTGCGTGGCCGTTTCCCGGACGCACACATCTCCTGGATAGTCAATCACGGCTACGCGGCGATTCTCGAGAAGCATCCGCATTTGGACGAACTGGTTGCCTTCGATCGCGGCGCGGTGCGTAAGAGTTGGCTGGGCGCTGGCTTTGAATTCGCACGCTTCCTCAACCGCCTGGGCAAGTCTCGCTTCGACATGGCCATCGATCTGCAAGGCCTGTTTCGCACGGGTCTGATGACCATGGCGACACGTGCGTCGGTTCGCATCGGCCTGGCGTCGGCGCGCGAAGGGGCTGGCTTCTGCTACACGCACCGGGTCGACGATCGCTCTGATGTCACCCTTGCCGTCGATCGCTATTGGCGCGTCATCGAAGCCTTGGGGAACGCGCCGGCGACCAAGACCTTCCTCGTCCCCGTCCAGCCCGAGGCGCGCACCTGGGCACAATCTCTCTTGTGCCAATATCCGCGACCATGGCTGGCGGTCGGCGTCGGTTCGCGCTGGCTGACGAAACGCTGGCCGCCCGAACATTTCGCAGCGCTCGTGCGGCGGGCGCAAGCGACATTCGGCGGCACGGCGCTTTTCGTGGGCGCGCCGGAGGAGGCCGAGCTTGCCCAGGTCGCCGCTTCACTTCTAACCGGACCGATGGTGCAGCTCACCGGCAAGACGACATTGCCGCAACTGGTCGCGCTCTTGAGCGAAGGCGACGTGATGATCGCGAATGACACGGGGCCGCTGCATTTGGCGGTTGCTCTAGGTCGTCCTGTCGTCGCGCCGTATACTTGCACTTTGGTCGAACGCACTGGGCCTTATGGACAGACGGACCGGGCGGTCGAAACGTCAATTTGGTGCCGCGGCAGTTATCTGAAGACATGCCCACGCATGGAGTGCATGGCGGAGCTGACGCCGGAGCGCCTGTGGGCCCCTCTGGAAATGATCCTGCGCCAATGGCAGCAAAACCCGCACGCCGCCTGATTCTCGCCAGCAGCTCGCCTGATCGTCGCGCCTTGCTTGAACAGGCAGGCTACGCGCCCGAAGTGATCCCCTCGCACATCGACGAGCCGACCGGCCAGGGCTTCACCGACCCACGCCATTACGTATTGACGGTCTCGTGGCTCAAGGCCGCCGCCGTGGCCCCGAAGATCGACGCCGGTCTCGTTCTCGCCGCGGATACCGTCGGCTGGCTGGACGGGCAAGTCATCGGCAAGCCCACGGATGTCGATGACGCGCGGCGGATCATCCTGGCGCTGTCGGGCCGTGAGCACGAGTTGTGGACTGGCGTCGTCCTTTGGCGCCGGCCCGACAACGTGCAGATGGTCTGGCAAGAGTGCACGCGGCTCTTTTCGCGCACCCTCAGCAAGGACGAACTCGACGCCTATTTGGCGACCGACGCCTGGGTCGGCCGCTCCGGTGCGTATGCGATTCAGGAGGAGAACGATCCGTTTCTGCGCATCAGCGAAGGCAGTTTGACAAACGTGATTGGCTTGCCCATGGAGAGTTTGCAACGCCATTTACAATCGTTTGCGTAGTACGGGAGGAAGGGAAACGCCCCGTTTTTTCGGAGAACGGTTTCTTGACCGGCGGCGCCGGATCTAAACGATCCTTCAACCACCATTCAAAGAACCGGTAAACTTGCTCGTTGTCTTTCTCCGACGGACCGTGTTCCTTACGGTTGGTCATGGCCACGCGATTCTCGTGGCCGAGCAAGTGATTGACGGCGATGGCGTGGTTGAGTGCCGGCCAGCGTTCGGGCATGTCGGCGGTGCCGCCCGATACCAGGAATGGACGCGGCGCCATCAGCGCGTGCAGCTCGACCAGATCGTGGCCGGCCTCGACGAGTTTCTTGTACGCTCCGGTGCGCGCCTGGCCCTCGCTCGGCAGCTTGCGAAACGGGCCGGGGTTCTTCGGATCGGCAATTTCGCCCAGCTCGAAGCCGAGATACCACACATCCCAGTAATTCACGCTGCCGCCGGGGTTTTCCTTGCGCCGGTTGCGTTCATCGAAGACGATGCCGGGATCGGACCAGACGGCACAGGCAAAGCGCTCGTATAGACAGGAAGCGAGCAGGGCCCACTTACCGCCGTAGGAATGGCCGACGATGCCGATGCGCGCGGCGATCACGTCGGCGCGTCGGGCGAGAAAAGCGTGCGCGTTGGCCGCCAAATAGGCGAGCGCGGAGAGCGGTTGCACGCGGACGGCTTTGCCTGCGGGGCCGAGATACGAAGTCCCCTTGGCTTTATTGGAATCGTCCAGGTTCACCCCCGCGCTCGGCCTACCGAGGGACAGGACGATGAAGCCGCGCTTGGCGAGATGCCAGCCGTAGTCGCGGTTCTTGGTGCCAAGGCCGACTCCGGTCTGCGCATCATAGTAGACGACCACGACGGCGGGGAAGGGGCCCTTGCCGTCGGGCACCAACAAAAACGCGTCCACCATCTCGCCCCCCAGGCCGATGCCCAGTCGAAGCTGCTGCTGCGTGACGTTCTCGCGGCGAGTCGTCTTGACGGTCTCCACCTGAGGGTTTTCGATAAGGGCAGGCCAGGGTCCCATCGCCTTGTGCCAGGTATCGAGAATCTCGGCGCGGCGGCGCGGCCAATCCTGCGCAGTCTTGACCGGCGACCCATCGGCAAACTTGAGAGGCGAACGAAACGAGCCGAGGTCGTTACGATACTTCTCGGGCGGCCGAAAAAACTCTGCCAGCTCCGCCGGCGCTGGAGGCCCCGGCTTCTGGGCGAGAGCGCTCGGTGAGCCGTCACCCTTCGCCAACAGGATTATCGCCAGCAAGGTTGCGATGGACATCGGACGCATGATCTTCTCCCACGAAAGTGCCACCGATCAGCCAAAATGTGACGTGACTGGAGTCTTGGGATCCTCGGCAACGTGGATCCACACGTGCACGTGCGGGAAGCCCCGGAAGTACCAAACGAACGCCGGGCCCTCTATACGCCAGTTGTCCCATTCGCCGTCTTTGCCGATATCGTGTTCCTGATAGAAGGCCAGGCTGCATGCTTCCAGTCCTCCCTGACGCCGCAAGCAATGGCGAACTTGCTCCTGGTATTCACGTCGATAGGGTTCGAGCATGCCGTTGAGCACTTGTTCGACGGCGGCTTTTTGCTCACGCGTCATGTCACGGATCGACAGCCCTGGAAAGGTTCCCTTCGCTCCTTTGAAGCGAACATCCGGCTCCAAAGGCTGCGGCAGCACCGTGTCGGGAAGTATGTTACGGCGGTCGATACGGCCATCGACAAGATAAAACGGCATGCCCTTGACAATCAGCGCCTGCCGGCGGCGTTTCTCGTCGAGCGCTTGATAGACCTTGTTGGCGAGCACCGCCTGATTCCAGAAGATGTTGTCGGGATGGCCGACTTTTTCGTTGAACCCGGTAGGCTGGTGTCCGTGCGATAAGGCACCATGAAAGGCAACGGCCGGCTGACGTTCACAGGTTGCCCTCAACGTGAGATGAAAACCCGTGATGACGCACTGGCAGGGGCCTTTCTCCGGGGTGCCGAAGATGGCGATCTTCTGATTGCCCCAGGCGCGGCCTGTGTCGTCGCGTGCCTGGCGTTTGATGCGTTCCGGCCAGCCCTGACTGAGGACGCTCGCCAGGATGTCGTCGATCAGTCGCTGCTGCGGCTTGGTAAAGCTGGAAATTGCCGCCTTGCTGATGTCCCAGTTGTTGGTCACATGGAGACGCAAGGGCAGCTTGGTGAAGCCGACGTGATCCCATGAGAAGCACATGGTGCTGTGCTGTTCCTTGGTGAGCGAGGCATAGAGGGCGCGAATCGGCGCCGCCGACGGAGATTCCTGTTTCGCCGGCTCTTGCACACTGGCATTCGCCGCGCAACCGGCGCTCGTCAGGGACGCGGCAACCGCGCTACCGGCGGCACACTCAAGAAAGCGCCGACGTGTTGACTGTGACGTGTTTTGCATCGGAAGGTCCATCCATTTGGTTTGTGGCTACGACTGAGCGTGAGGTCACCCATACCGGCAAACCAACAGGCATGGACTGGACCAAGACTTCAGTCCTGCCGTGGTGGCGGAGTGGCGCCGGTTTGCGTGGCGATCAATTGATAGTGCTCGATCCGGCGATGCTTGGCGAAGTTGAACAATCGTTCTTTGTACGGCTTCACCAGATCGAGATCGCAACGATAGATGACCAGTTCGTCGCAAAGCGTGGAACTGCGCGCCACGATTTCACCCGACGGTGCGATGATCGCGGTCTGGCCGATCTGGCTGACTCCTTCCTCGACGCCGGCCTTGGCGACACCCACCACCCAGCAGCCATTTTGATACGCGCCTGCCTGCATGCTGAGTAAATGATGAAAATCGCACAAATGGTCAACCTCGGACTGATCGGGAATATGGTCCGGCGTGTTGTACCCCAGAAGGACGACCTCGGCCCCTTGAAGCGCCAACACGCGATAGGTCTCGACCCAACGGCGATCGTTGCAGATGCACATCCCGACCACGCCGCCGAAAGCGTGCCATGACCGGAAGCCGAGATTGCCCACCTCAAAGTAGCGCTTCTCCAGATTTTGAAACGGATGGTGCGGATGGCGGTCGGCGTAGCCGGGCAAGTGTATCTTGCGATACTTGCCGATGATTCGGCCATCGGCGCCGACGAGCACGCTGGTGTTGTAGCGGTGCTTCACGCCCGCCTCGACAGCAAGCTCGGCGTAACCAAGATAGAAGCCGATGTTCAGGCGGCGAGCTTCGTCGAAAAGCACTTGTGTGGTTGCGCTGGGCATCGCGAGTTCGAACCAGGCGTCGAGCTCCGCTTCGTCTTCGATCCACCAGTGAGGGAAGAATGCGGTGAGCGCGCATTCGGTGAAGACGATGAGATCGCAGCCGCGGGCGCGTGACTCGCGCATCTGATCCACGAGCCGAGCAACAACCTCACTCCTTGAGGTTTGGCGCGAAATGGGGCCGCTTTGGGCGGCGGCAATGGAAAGAAAGCGCGGCATGGGTGTCATGTCCTATGTCGAGAGGCGACGGCTCAGCTTGTGGTGAAGGCGGTGCGTCCGTGTTCACGCAGCGCTGTCGCTGTCAATACAGGTTGTTCTTGTAGGCATCGTCTAGCAGCGTCTGCATCTTGGCGACATCGTATTCCGGCAATTGCACATGATCGACGAACATCTCGGCCGCGCAGGACAGGCTCTGCAAGTCCGGCGCTGCGTGAGGCTCCCACAGCTTCGAGCGCAACAGGGCCTTGGCACATTGTAGGAAGCACTCTTGAACCTCAACAGCGACGGCGAGCAACGGCCGTTTTCCTTGCACGGCGAGCGGCGTCAACCAGGCCTCCTCGCGAATGATCATCGCACGGCCATTGACGCGCAACGTCTCGCCGAAGCCCGGAACCAGGAATAACAAACCGATGGCGCCGGTCTCGATAATGTTGCGGAAGCTATCGACACGCTTGTTGCCTCTCCGATCGGGAATAAGCAGCGTCCGTTCATCGACGACCTGAACGAATCCCGGAGCGTCGCCGCGCGGCGACGCGTCGCACCGGCCGTCGGCTGCGCGCGTGCTGATGACCACGAACGGCGAACACGCGATGAATCGCCGCATGTGCGCGTCGAGAGACGGCAACTCTTTCTTGACCGCGAGGGCCGACGGCGTGCCGACGATGCTCACAAGTTCTTCGACCGAGCGGACATGCCCGGCAAAACGATCGAGAGACACGAGATTTCTCCATGCGGATGCAGTGCAAACTTGGACGCGTGGACTATAAAAATCGTAGGCGTTCACCTCCCCTCTCCCCCTGTACTCTGGGGGAGAGGGGCCGGGGGTGAGGGGGATGAGCATGCAGTTGCGCGACGCTTTAACCCCTCACCCCCGGCTCCTCTCCCCTGAGTACAGGTGAGAGAGGGGAAAGGCAATAAAAATCATACATTGCTGGCGAGTGTGGAACCAACAAATCCGTCGCCATCCATCTTAGGGAGACGCGCATGAGATTCGTCTTGAATTCGATCGTCGCACTCGCCTTGCGCAATCATTTGCTGATGATGGCCGTCCTCTTGCTGTGCCCGATGCCCGCCCTGGCGCAAGCCGGCGTTCCTGTCGCCGTTGAACCGGTGTCCTTCAAGCATGCTGGGGTCATCGATGCTTGGTCGGCGTATGCCGAGAAACTCACCTTCGGGAAAGGCCAAACGCTGGCGCTTCTTGATGACGGCTGCAAGTTGTCCATGCCCGAATGGTCGCAGTCGGACGGCGCCTCGCCAAAGGTTCTCGTCTCTTACAACAGCGTCGATGGCAACGACGATCCGAAGCACGTGGGCCGCGGCTATCATGGCTCGACTATCGGCATTCCATCCTCGCTCAACTACAAGGGCAAGCGCGGCGTCGCCTTCAACAACCAACTCGCCGTCGTGCGCGCCCTGGAATGCTGCCATTGCAACGTGAAGGACAGCAAGACGCTGGCCGCCGGATTGCAATGGGTGATCGACCATCACGCGAAGTACCGCATCACGGCCGTCAATCTGGCCCCCGTGGACGACCTGGAGCACGCCGCACCGGTCCCGACCGAGATCGATGCCAAACTGAAACGGCTGCGCGAGCTTGGCATCTGGGTCAGCGCTCCCGCCGGCAATCACAACTTCACCAAGGGCATCTCCTGGCCCGCCTGCCAGCCCCATTGTTTCGCGATCGGCGCCGTCAGACCTGGCAAGGATGAAGTTTATCTCGATCGTAGTGCGAAGATCGATCTCGTCGTTCCCGCCGCGGCAACGTCATCCTCCAACGCGATTCTCTGCGGCTCGGTCCTGCTTTTGCGTGAGGCGATCGACAAATCGAAATACGACTGGAAGAAGGACGGCCCAACGCTTCCCGATGCGATGATGGCGATTTTTCAGCGAACCGGCAGCGCGGTGCTCGATCCGGGGACCAAGCTGACGTTTCGCCGGCTCGACCTGAAGGCAGCTCTGGATGAGGTGTTCCAGACCGCCGCCCAATCGGCTGTGCCGGAGTTGATGAAGCGCGAAGTCTCGCCGGAGGGCCAAGCATATCTGCAAAAACTGCTCAAGCGAATCCCCTTCGGCACCAACGAATTCAATCTGACGGCGTTGCGTGCCGGCATGGGATCGCGCCGCGATCCTACAATCAAGGACGTGAAGCTCATCAAGGTGAAGATCGGCGAAATTCCTGGCGAATGGGTTCTGGCGCCCGGCGCCGATTCCGATGTGCGGCTGCT
The DNA here is from genome assembly GCA_005799265.1 of Planctomycetia bacterium. Classification (GTDB taxonomy): domain Bacteria; phylum Planctomycetota; class Planctomycetia; order Gemmatales; family Gemmataceae; genus SIAQ01. The sequence goes on from SYHD01000278.1 coordinate 24,116, forward strand.
CTATCTACACGGCGGCGGCTTTGTTTCCGGATCGGGCGCCTACTATCTCAGGCAGGCGGCCCAAATCTCGGCGGCCGCGCAGTGCGCGGTCCTCCTCCCCGACTATCGGCTCGCCCCCGAACACCCATTCCCCGCTGGGCTTGACGATTGTGTGCTCGCCCACAAATGGATGATTGGCAACGGACCAGAAGGCCCCAAAGCAGCGAAGGCCACGTTCCTCGCCGGCGATTCGGCCGGCGGCAACTTGACCCTGGCGACCCTGCTGGCGCTGCGCGACCGCAAGATGACGATGCCCGCGGGAGGGATCCCCATTTCGCCATGCACCGATTTCACGCTGGCGAGCGATTCGCTCAAGACGGTCCACGATCCGATCATCAGCGCGAAGACCATGCCCGTGTTCCGCGACCATTATCTGGGCAAGACCGATCCGCGCCATCCGCTGGCCTCCCCAGTCTTCGGCGACTACCGCGGTCTGCCCCCGCTGCTGATTCAAGCCGGCGAACACGAGATGCTCCGCGACGACAGCATCCGCGTCGCCAAAAAGGCTCGTGCCGACGGCATCGACGTGAAGCTCGAGGTTTGGCCCAGCATGTTCCACGTGTTCCAATCACACGATATTCCTGAGGCACGCGCGGCGATCGATCATATTGGCGAGTTCGTGCGCTCGTCCATGCCCCGACAGCATGCGGAGGCTGCGCCGGTCGTCGTCGCGGCCTCGCCGAAGGCGGGCGGGCACATTCATCCTTCGATTTGCCGGGCGAAAGACGGCACGCTCATCGTCGTCTACAAGGGGCCACAGGTGCTGATGCGGGCACGCTCGACCGATGGCGGCAAGACATGGGAAGCGCCCGAGGCAATTGCCACGTCCGCCAAGCGGCCCGACGTTATTCGCGAAGTGAAGGTATTCGAAGTCTACCCCGGCACTGCCGACACGCTCCCGGATGGCCGGATTGTCGTCACCTGGAATTACATCGCCGACGACAAGGCCAAAGATCGTTATTATCAGCGTGCTTTGTTGTATACACTGAGCACCGACCACGGCCGGACGTGGAGCGAACAGCAGTTGATCGGTCCCGTCGCCGGCAAACACCTGGGCGCGGTTCGCCATAACGTTCTTTCATGGAGCGAAGGCCGTTGGTTGTTGCCCCTACGTGACGGCGCCCCTCGGTTCTATGATCCGAAGTCCGGCACGTTGACCTCATTTTCGCTCCAGGAAAAGGACGGCAAACAGCACGAATTTCAGCAAATCGTGCGTACGTCCAAGGGGACACTCTTGGCAATGGGGCCAGTACTGCTGCGCTCGACGGATGAAGGGAAAAATTGGACCGCGGTCGCGGAGTTCCCAGCAAACTCGACGGCCAGGGATAATCTCGAAGGGCGCTACCTGACAACGCTGTCGGACGGCCGCGTGCTGGCGACCTGGGGAGTGGGCACCGCCAACAAGGGGCTGCGTTACAATTTCTCCGCCGACGATGGGCAAACCTGGAACCCGGACACCGTGACGTTGCTGCCCGAGACAAACATCGCGGCCCGCTACTACTCGGCACGCACCATTCAAATCGACGACCAGCACATCGGCACGGTCTACCTGAGCGGCTCGACCGTTTACTTTCTGAAAGTGAGAATGGATCGCGTGGCCAAGGCGCGCTAGACAAAGCCAACGACTGCGCCGCTATTTCACGTGCTTGTACAGAAAGACCTTCGTCGGCCGATTGGAAAAATACAAGGTGACGCCGTGTGCCTCGATCGAGGCGCTGGCGCCCTCCGAGATCGGCGCGTCGGGTAGTTGCCGCCATTCGTTTTTCTTCACATCCAAGGCGTGGAACTTGAACTTGTCGTCGGAGCTGACCACCAACAATTCGCCGCTGACCGGGTCGATGGCGGTCACGGTGCTGCTGATGCGGATGACGAACGGCGCCTCCTTGAGCGGCGTGACATTGCCCAGGGCGTCCATGCGGTAAAGCTGCTTGCTGCCGTTGCCGGCGCCGAAGATCACGGACTTGTCCACCGCGTTGTACTTGGCGATGTTGTGGTAGGGGCCCATCTGGAACCGTTCCTTGAGCAGCGACCAGGTGTTTTTTTCCTCGTCGAAGAAGTGAACCGCGCCGCCATAGACGCGAACGAGTCCTTTACGCTCGGGGAAATAAGCGAGGGCGGTGCCGTGGCCGGTGGCGGCGCCTTTGATCTCGGGCAGCGTGGTCCATGCGTCCTTGGCGATGTCGTAGCGGTGGACGAGTCGCATGGCGCTCTGGTGATGGAAAAAAATGCCGCGGGTCGTGTCAATGGTGTTGTTCTGGTAGGCGTGGCCGATCGGGCCTTTGCCGGTTTTTGCATCGCCATCCCACCAGACCGGCGTGGGCATGAGCTTCCACGAATTGGTCGCGGCAGAGTAGATGATAAACTTGACCGCGGCATAATGCCCCTGGCCGACGAAAAGCACCTGCTGCGTCTTGGGGTGCCAGACGGCGGTGTCGGTGTAGCCGAGGATGTTGCCATTTTGAACGCGTAGCAACTCCGAGCTGTAGTTTTCCGTTTTCAACTCGGCCCAGGTCCCGGGCTTCATGCCGGCGGCGAGCTTGGCCAACTCCGTTTCGGATGATGGCTTGCCGCTTGCCGGTGCCGGGCTGCTCCCACAGAGAAGGAAGGTCGGCAATAGCCACGCTTGAATGAAGACGCGCTTTGGATTCATGTAATTCACCTTTGCAAGGGAACTCGGGTTAGACGGAAGCCGAGGAGGCTGCTCCGGAACCGCAGCGCGTCCCCGTAGCGACGCGCCGCCTGGCAGTCGGTGCCGAAGTTGCTCCAGCCGCCGCCCCGGTACACCCGGTCCGAGCCCTTTTTTTCCCAGAGGTCCTCGCACCATTGCCACACGTTGCCATGCATGTCGTACAGCCCTAACTTGTTCGGCGCATACGATCCCACTTTTGTCGGCCGATCGAAGTAGGGCCCCTTGCGTGCTTTTCCAAACGGCGAGTCGCCGCGGAAGTTCGCTTTTGTCGAGGACAGGTCGTTGGTCGGTTTATCGAAGTAGAAGTGATACGAACACTCCTCCTCAGAAGTGGCGCCTCCCCGGCACGCGTATTCCCATTCCGTCTCACTCGGCAAGCGGTACTGATAGCCTTTTCCATCCTCTTTCTCGTTCAGTTTCTTGATGAACTCCTGCGCGTCAATACACGACACCGTCTCCACGGGGAAGTGCTTCAGATCCTCGTCCTTGATGTCCGCGACCTTAACTTTCCCCTTGCCGTCCCGTGAGAAGAAGCTCGGGTTGTTGCCCATCACCGCTTGCCATTGCCCCTGCGTCACCGTGTGAATGGCGATTTCGAAGTCCTCCATGATCTCCGCCTTCTTCGCCGAGCCGGGCTTGCCGTTCCAGCCCATGTAGAACGTCGCCTTCGGCAGCGGTAGGAACTTCATCCCCAGCGGGCCGTCCTTCGGCGTCGGGGATTTTGCCGTTTGAGCAGACAGCGATTCAGGCCGAGCAACGAGAAGGCACGATGCAACGAGAACCCAACGGAACGACATGAGCAACCTCCTTCACGGACTCAATGAAAGCGGAGCTCAATTAGCACCACCGTCGGATTGTGACGAAATGCGCCATCCGAGGCAACAATAAAGTGATGGCAACGCCAAGAATCCGCTAACAGCACCTCGTTGACAACAGGTGCAACTGCTTCCTCGCTTTTCAGCCTGAAAGGCTGGAACAAACCAGCCCAGGGCAACGCCCTGGGAAATGAGTGGTCAGATTCGCCAAGCCCTGAAAGGGCCCAAGAAAACATGGCAAGGCATTTGTTTTGCCCTTTCAGGGCGATGATACCTTCAAGCCATTGTTGCCCCAGGGCGTTGCCCTGGGCTGGTTTGTTTGGCCCCTTCGGGGCGGTAGGCCGGGCCACCTGTTACGCCCAATTGACGCCAGCATCCAAGTATCCATAATGAGAAAGAACTTCCCAAGGAGATTTACGACCATGTTCCGTTCGATCTTCGTGCTGGCGTTTCTGACTTTCGCTCCGCTCCTTCAAATTGGCTTCGCGCAAGCCGACCAGAAAACGCCGAGCAAAACCAAGACGGTGCGGCTGGTTACCGTCGGCAACAGCTTTTCTCAGAACGCCACGCGTTACCTGAACGACCTGGTGAAAGCGAAAGGTCATATCCTGATCCACCGGCCGCTGGCGATCGGCGGCGCCAGCTTCGAGGTGCACTGGGACAAGGCTCAGCTTCACGAAAAGGACGCCACGGACCCGAAGGGCCTTTACGGCAAGAAAAGCCTGCGCCAGGAGCTGATGAGCGAAGCTTGGGACTATGTGACCATCCAGCAGGCGAGCTTCAAGAGTCACAACGTCGCCACGTATCGGCCTACAGCCAAGCAGCTTCATGACTACATCAAAAAGGCGGCGCCGAAGGCCGAGATTTTGGTTCATCAGACGTGGGCGTACCGCGTCGACGATCCGCGCTTCACCAAGCCGTCGAAGACTCCAGGCGAGCCAGCCACTCAGAAGGAAATGTACGATGGCCTGACGAAGGCGTATCAGACGATTGCGGGAGAATTGGGAGCCCGTCTGATTCCGGTGGGCGATGCGATGTGCCTCGCGGACACCAACGCCAAGTGGGGCTACCAGCCTGACAAGAAATTTGATTTCAAGAATGCCATGCCGCCGACATTGCCCAACCAGACGCATTCGCTGCACGTCGGCTGGCGCTGGGGCACGGCGAAGGATGGCAAGAAGTCGTTGACGATGGACGGACATCATGCCAACGTCGCCGGCGAATACCTCGGCGCGTGCGTTTTCTTCGAAGTCCTTTTCGCGGAGACCGTCGTGGGGAACACGTTTGTTCCTCAACAGCTCGATCGTGATTACGCGCGCTTTCTGCAAGAGACGGCGCATCGGGCGGTCGCCAAGAAATGATTGCCAATCATTTCAGCGCGTTCAAACAGTCTCTGTAGGCAGCAGCCGGATCGTAGTTGGCGCCCGTGTGCAGCATGGCGCCGAAGCGTAGGCGCAAAGCTTCGCCGGGCGCCACGGTGACGGTGCTCTTGCCGCCCTGGCGCATGGCGGCGCGGCCGAAGGGGTTGGCGACGAAGACGCCGTAGTCGCGGTTGTGCCACCAGCTTTCGCGAAAGTTGGCGGGGGCGGGCATGAGCGTGATGCCGACGAGTTTGCCGTCCACGTTGCCGGAGTAATCGCACCAGGCGGCTGGCTTGCCCCAGGTTGCTTGCGCCGTTTTCTTGCCGTGACTGTTGAGGATCTGTCCGCCTTTCTTCTCGGTGAAATTGGTGGCGACACGGGCGCCGAACCCCATTTCTTCTTGATCGCCGAACGTGAACGCGCTGTCGCCGGCGCGGAACGTCGCATCCCACACGAGCAACCAGCCATCGAGTCGAGCCAAAAGCGTGAAGCGATTCGTCAACGTGGCCAGCGTTTTGTCGCCGACGCGCAGGCAGCATTCCTGAACGAAACGCAGCTCGTCGTTCTTGACGCTCGGCGGTTCCGGGAAGCTCACGTGCTCGATGCGGCCCTTGTTGCGCCAGAAATCGACGCCGCTGATATCGCCGAAGCCGAGCCAGATGCCGGGATGCATCGTGTCGTGATCGGTCGCGTCCTTGCCAGGCCGAGGCGGATGATGGCGCGTGATCTGGAGACCTCCGGGCACGTGGACGTTGGCGAAGTAGGGGCGCAGGATCTTGTCGTCGTGAAAGACGAAATCGGCCACGGGTTGGCCGGTATGGGTGATCGTGAGCCGATCCTTCTTCTGTTCGATCGCGAAACCCTTCGCTGGCTTGGCCGACTGATCGATGGTGATCGTTGCTTTGTCCTTGAACGATGGGTCGACTTTGTTCGGTGTGGCTGGTTTTTTGGAGGTCGAATCGATCGCCTTCTGCGTCAACAAGAAGGCCGTGAGGTCGGCGAGGTGTTGCGGCTGGAGGATCGAGGCATACGACGGCATCCCGGAGACATGCGCGGAGGTGCGCGATTCAATCTTGTCTTTGTCGAGCGTTAGCCGGTCGCCGGTCGCGAGGCCCAGGGTCAGCGTCAGGCCGCTTTCTTCCAGCAGAATGCCGTTGTGAACGAGGCCCGCCGTGGTCTCGACCACGTGAAGTTTGAAGCCTTCGCTGATGTCAGCGTTGGGCGCCAGGATCGACTCGACGATGTGCCGAGGTGTGGCGCGATGGCCGATCGAACTGAGGTCGGGAGCGAAGACATTGCCGCGCTGGCCGAGACGGTGACAATTGACGCAACCGCCGCCGCGATGGAAGAGGATCTCGCCCCGGGCCGGGTCGGCCTTGGGCAGCAGGTCCAGTGTTTGCTCGATGGTGACACTCGCGGCTGGTGGCGGCAGCGGCAGCGGTTCGAGGATGACGATGTAGTTGCTCTTGCCGCCCCCCTTGCCGTCGTCAGTGTTGCCGCCGAGCTGCACCGAGCCGGCAGGGTAGTCGCGTGTGTAAAGCTGAAAGGTCCAGTGGTCGGCCTTCACTTGCTGATCGCTGAGGCTAAAGCCCTCGCGCAGCCATTTCGGTACATTGGTCTGGCGCGTGTCGAGAGCAACGTGAACGCGGATCGGCAGCAGCGCCTCGAAGCTCAGCCAGCCGCCGCCGCGCGAGCCGTCGTCGGCATTGGCTGTCTGCAGGAAGTCGGCCCCGTGCAACGCCAAAGGGACCTTCAGTAAGGTGTAGTCGCGGTCGGTGTATGGCTTCGCGCCGGGTTCAAGGCCGCCGGGAATCAGGTCATAACGTCCCTGGCTGCGCGTCTTGATGTTCTTGACCAACGAATCGCCGGTCGTCTTGACGATGTTCTCTTTGGCCTTCGCTTTGGCGGCGGAGGGTTTGCCAAGGACCAGCCCGACTACCTCCTGCACGCCCGCATCGCTATCCTTGCTGAACGGGGTCACTTCCTCGCGCTTAAGCGCACGCGCCTCCAGCAACGCGAGCAATGCTCCACGCCGCACCCCGCCGCGGGAATCGCCGAGACGCTCTTGCAGTTCGGCAGTGCTTAGCAGCTCGCGCAAAGCCTGCCATGCGGCATAGAAGGTGACGCGATCGGTTTCCTCCGCGAGTAGATTCAGCAGTGCCGGTGTGGCTTCCTTCTGGCGCGCCTGATGAAGCGCTTGGACCGCCGCGAAGCGGAGGCGCGGTTCCTTGCTCTTCAACTGGCCGATAACCTCATCGGGCAATTTGGCCACGCGCCCGAATTCCCGTACCCGATGCGCGAGAATGCGCACCGCTTGAAGACGCAGGTTCAAGTTGATAGTCGGTCTCCCCTCTCCCCCTGAGTACAGGGGGAGAGGGGAGAAAGGCGCCGTGTCCCTTTGAAGGCGGAATTACACCTTCGCGAAGCACTTTCGTGAAGAAGTCGGCGATTTCCGGATCTTCGGGCGTGATGCGTCCCAGCGTCCAGGCGGTCCACGTCTCCTGAGCCTGCGTCAGTTTTCCCGACCGCAAGGCCGCGAGCAAGTCCTTTTTCACCGCGCCGCCGCGCCGAACGAGTTCATCCTGGGCATCGATACGCCAGACCGGCAACGGCCCGGCGAAGTCGTCGATCAATTCCTGCACCGACCACTTCGTCAACGGTCGGGCGCGTTTTGCAGTGTTCCACTGCGCAGCCGGAGACTTGCTCCAGGCGATGCGATAGACGCGGCCTTCGCTGGTGAACTCGCCCTTCTTGTTGATATTCGCGCCGTAACCGCCGCCCCAGCTCATGGTCCACAGGGCGCCGTCGGGTCCGACTTCAATATCGGTCGGATTGTACAATGCGTTGCCCCGCTTTACGAACGGCTCCCAGTCGCCTCCCGCGGGCTGCATCAGGGCGCCTTCCCACGTCGGCCGCCAGACGAAAGTGGTCTTGCGGAGATAGTCGTTGATGAAGAAGACGCCGCGAAACTCGGGCGGGAACTGCGGCGAATCGCCATAGATGATGCCGGTGCCGGAGCCTTCGAAGAGCGGATGGCTGACCGGCGCCGTCGGCAGATGAGGTTGATCCGACCAGTGCGATTTCCACGGATGGTTCCAGCCGAAGTGGGCCCCGAAGAACGGCATGAAGACGCGATCGCCGCCAACCTGATCGTTGTCGGTGCCGAGCCAGTTGAAGCCGCTGTCGAAGGTGATGTCCCACGGATTGCGGAAGCCGCGCGCGACGATCTCGAGATTCTTGCCGCCGTCGTCGCAGCGCAGCACGCCCCCTTCGCGGCCCCAATCGTCGTTGGGGTCCTGATAGGCATGCTTGTATTCCCCCTTGCGATACGTGATCGGCGCGGGGAAATCGGGCGAACCCGGCGGCGCCTTGACGCCGGTCAACTCGCGCATCGCCTTGGGCGCGACTCGGCCCGGCAACGACAGGCCCTTCGAGTTGCCCTTGCTCATGTAAAGTTTGCCGTCGGGCGCCCAGTTGAGGCAGTGCACACCGTGTTCGAGGTTGCCCAGGTCGGTATAGACGCGCACATACTCGTCGGCCTCGTCGTCGCCGTCGAGATCGCGGACGATGGTCAGATCCGGCGAGTTCGCCACCCACAGATCGCGGCCGTGCCAGGCGAGCCCTTGGATACAATTGAATCCGGTTGCGAAAATCTTCACCTTGTCTGCGACGCCGTCGCCATCCGTGTCGAGCACGATCACGACGCTATCGCCCGGCGTGTCGGGCTTGGGCATGCGAAATTGCGGTCCCATGCCGACGAACAGCCGGCCCTTGGCGTCAAAGGCCATCGAGCACGGCTGCCGCACTAGCGGATCGCGAGCAAACAGCGTCGCCGTGAATCCGGGCGGCACTTCGGGCAAATCCTTGCCGGGCTTGGCAGGGCCGCCAGCGCTCGCCGTCGAAGTGACCACTAAGGCGATGGTTAGCAACGCATTTGGTTTTGTGATCATACTGGTAATCTTATATCTTGTTCCGGTTGTCAACATTCGGAGAGGCGCAATCTGATAACATGACCGGGGATCTCTTCGGGCCCAGTCCAGGTTGCACGCGATGGCCGAGGCGCCATCGCCGTTGGGATCGGCATGCCGCACGTTGTATTCGTACCATTGAGTGGGATGCGCGTTCGCGAGGAGGAACTTCTCGCCCTGGGGATGGCGTTGCCGGGGTTACAACCGCGTGCACGGGCGATCGGGCAACTGCCGGCTCTCGGCGTGCTCACTCTGGCGGGACTGAATCCAGCGCATTGGACCTGCAGCTACCACGAAGCGGCGGCGGTGGATGCGACGCTCGTCGAGGCCATTGCCGCCGAGCGCCCCGATCTCGTCGCGGTTTCGGCGTTGACGGCTTCCGCGGAGGAAGCCTATCGTTTGAGCGGGATGTTGCGCCGGGTCGGCTTGCGAACGGTGCTCGGCGGCTTGCATGCCACGGCTTGCGCGGACGAGGCCGGGCAATTTTTCGATGCGGTTGTCGTCGGGGAAGGCGAGCCCGTCTGGCCGGCGGTGCTTGCGGACGCGGAAGCCGGCCGATTGCGGCCGCTCTACCGCGCCCGCGAGCCGTTTGCGCTGACCAACGCGCCAACGCCGCGGTTCGACTTGCTTGGCGCCAAGCCGCGGCCACGCTACACGCTGCAAACCCAGCGCGGCTGTCCGCTGGCGTGCGAGTTTTGCGGCGCGAGTCGGTTGCTCGGATCTTTTCGTGAGAAGCCGGCGGCGAACTTGATTCGAGAGCTGCACGCGATCGAGACGCTGTCGCCGGCGCCCTTGCTTGAGCTGGCCGACGACAACACCTTTGCGGGCCACGGGGATCTGACGGCGTTTCTCCAGGCACTGGCTTCCTCCGGAGCGCGCTGGTTCACCGAGAGCGACTGGCGTCTCGGCGAACGCCCAGAACTGTGCCGAGCAATCGCCGATGCGGGCTGCGTGCAGGTGCTGGTCGGACTGGAATCGCTGGTCCGCGCCCCCGGCGGCATGGGAGCCAAGAATGCCGACTGGCCGCGCATTCTCGATGCCATTGCCGCGATCCAAAGCGCCGGCGTCGCGGTGATCGGCTGCTTCATTGCTGGCTGCGACGGCGAATCCCAGGATTCGCTCGATCGGCTGGCCGAGTTCATCCTGGCCTCGCCGCTGGCGGATGTGCAAATCACCCTGCAAACGCCGTTTCCGGGCACGCCGCTGTATCGCCGGCTGCGTCGCGACGGCAGGATCCTGCCCGGGCGTGATTGGTCGTTCTATACGCTTTTCGATGTGACCTACCAGCCCGATCTAATGAGTGTCGCCGAACTTGAGGCTGGTTTTCGCCGGCTGGTTCGCGCGGTCTTCGCGCCGGAACCGACGCGCCGGCGGCAAGCGTTGCGTCGCGACATTTGGCATCACAACCCGAGGTTGCGCCCATGGGCATCGGCACTCTGCTCGGCTACCTGATCGGCTCGCGCTCCGCGATCTTGACGCTGGCCGATCACCCGCACGCGAGGTTAATCGGCCTCGTCTTCGTTCTGTCCGCCGGTTTCGCGCGCGAATATGACGGCGAGGATCTGCTGCACGAACCATGGTATCTCGCGATTCCTCTGGGCGCGTCACTGATCTCGTCGTTGGTTCTCTTCGGCGTGCTCTATGTCCCCAGTCGGTTGAGGGGCGCGGACGCTCCGCCCTTCGTCGCCGCCTATCGCGCCTTTCTGGGATTGTTCTGGATGACCGCCCCGCTGGCCTGGCTCTACGCTGTCCCCTACGAGCGGTTGTTGGATCCGGTCTCGGCGGTGTACGCCAACGTCTCCACGTTGGCCCTCGTGTCGATCTGGCGGATCGCGCTCATGGTACGCGTTGGAGTCGTCCTCTTTGGGTTGTCTCCGTGGGCGGCCCTCTTCCGCGTCGTGGCCTACGCCGACAGCGTCGCCCTGGTCGCGCTCAACTTTCTCCCATTCCCCATCATCGAAATCATGGGCGGCGTGCGCGTCAGCGAAGCGGATGCGGTCGTGCGCAACGCGGCCCAGCTTATCGCTGTTTGGGGCGGCTGTTCGTTGCTCGTCTGGTGGTTGCTCGCTTTCGTCGCCGGCAATCGAAACTCCTGGGCCTTGCCGGGGCGGAAGGATGCAAGTCCTGGCGACATCGAACGCCAGGCTGGGAGCCTGAGTTGGCCTCTGCGAATCCTGGGGATTGTGTCGTTGGCCGTGTGGATCCCAATATTGCCGTTCACGCAGCCACAGCAACAGGTACGCTGGCGCGTGGATTCCGCATTCCAGGAGGGCCGATTTCGCGACGCATTGACCGAGATGTCGGCTCACGAACGCGACGATTTTCCGCCCCAATGGGAACCGCCGCCTCACTTTCTCAAGGGCGAACGTCAGGCGTCTGTGCTCGACATCTGGGAGGAAATCCTGGACAACGATCCTGCACCGTGGGTCCGCGAACATTACCTCGAGCGGCTCAGAGAATTCATCGAGCGAAGCAGATACAACTGGGAGGACGAAAAAGTCGCGAAGCTCCTGAATCAAATGCCCGAAGGACCGGCGCTGCTGCGCAAATGGGCTGCGGAACCAAACATGCAATGGCAACTGGAAAGGATCGATTCCCATTTGCGGCCAGAGCTGCGGACGACGAATCCAAAGGCAAATTGACCGGTTACCGTCACGTGAATCGTCAACAACTCAGCATGGTTTGTGTTGACCGGCGGCAAAAATGAGCTTACCATGAAGCGCCATGAAATAGGCTCAAAGGGGGAAGCCATGAGCAACCTGCGCTGGCGTGAAATTTCCAAACCGGGCCGACGGAGCTTTCTCCGCGCCGGAGTTCTGGGCGGTCTGGGTTTGACTCTGCCTGGCATGCTTAGGCAGGCGCAAGCGTCAGGGCATGCGGCGCGGGCACGCAGCGCCATTCTTGTCTGGCTGAACGGCGGACTGACGCATCACGATACCTTCGATCCCAAGCCGGATGCCGTGGCGGAGATTCGCGGTGAAATGGGCACGATCGCAACCAGCGTGCCGGGCGTGCGCTTCGCCGACTCGATTCCGCACCTGGCCCGTGCCATGCGCCATCTGGCGGTCATTCGCTCGGTCACGCATCCGAATTCGGCTCACGATGGCGGGCAGGCCCAGATGCTGAGCGGCTACAACTTCGTGCCGGGGCATAACTATCCCAGCATCGGCGCCGTCGTCGGCCATGAGCTCGGCTCGCGCGGCGGGCTTCCTCCTTACCTCGTTGTCCCGAGCGAAAGTTCCCCTTATCTGCACGCCGGTCATTTGGGCAGTGCTCATAATCCATTCGCCGTCGGCGGCAACCCCAATGATCCGTCGTTTCAAGTGCGCGACGTCGAGGAAGCGGACGGCATTACCCACGCGCGTTCACAACGCCGGCAAGCGCTGCTCCGTCAGGTTGACGAGGACTTCCGCCGCGTCGATTCCTCCGGCGCGCTGGAGAGCGTGGACCGATTCACGGCTCAGGCCTACGACCTGATCCGCTCGCGCCAGGCCCGCGCCGCCTTCGATTTGAACCAGGTCGATGACCGGACGCGCGATCGTTACGGCCGCACGCAGTTGGGCCAGAGTTGCCTGCTGGCGCGTCGTCTCGTGGAAGCGGGCGTGCCTTGTATCACGGTCAGCTCGGATGACTGGGACCACCATCAAAATCTGTATCCACGTCTGCGTGCCGGCGAGATGCTGCCTGCATTCGATCGAGGTTTCGCGGCACTGGTGGAAGATCTCGCTCAGCGCGGCCTGCTGGATTCGACGCTGGTGGTTTTCCTGACAGAGTTCGGCCGGACGCCGCGCATCAACAGCATTCAGGGTCGCGATCACTGGTCGCGAGCCTTCAGCGTGGCATTTGCGGGAGGCGGCGTGCGCGGCGGCCAGGTCATTGGCGCGTCTGATGCCGAGGGCGCCATGCCGCGCCATCGCCCGGTCACTCCCGAGGACGTGGCCCATTCCATCTACACGCTGCTTGGCGTCGATCCGGACAAGGAGTTGCCTTCGACCTCCGGTCGCCGCATCCCGATCGTGCGCGGCAGTCGGTTTATCGGGGAATTGACCACTTGACACCCCCGAGCCTGAACTTCACGAAGGGTCGTTCGTTGCCCCGCGCTGGCGTTCAGGCTCGGAAAAAATGGGGGCCTTATGCGTGTATGCCCATGGAGCGCCGTCGTCCTGGCGATCCTGCCATCCTTGGGGTGGACTGCGCCTCCGGAAATTCGCTCGACCGTTCCGGCGGGATTGCAGCGCGGCGTGGAAACGCAACTCACGCTCTATGGCCCGGGATTTGGTCCTGGCATGGAATTAGTGGTTCCCTTCGCGGCGGCCATCAAGGTGACGTCTGTCAGCAGCGAAGTAGCGACTTTTGCCGTCAAGCCGGCCAACCATGTGCCGGTGGGTATCTTTCCCATTCGCGTCCGGACTGCGGACGGCGTCTCGAACATGCTGTTACTGGCGGTGCACGACTTGCCGCGTGTCGTCGAAGTGGAGCCTAACGACCGACCGTACGAGGCCCAAAGAATTGCCTGGCCATGCATGATCACGGGGGCGCTGGGCGGCCGCGGTGCTCCGCATCCCAGCAAAGACGTGGACACCTATAAATTCACAGTCAAGGCAGGGCAACGATTGACGTTCGTCAGCGAGACGCGCCGTGTTGGTCTCGCGCCGGACCTGGCTCTGCGTTTGCGCGATCCCAAGGGGCGCGAACTGGCGTTCTGCGACGATGTGCCGGGCCTCGGCGTGGAGCCTCGCCTCGATTACACCTTCAAGGAAGCGGGTGACTACACGGTTGAAGTGCATTTTAGCCACTTCAGCTACTCGGGCCGCAATCACAATTATCTGCTCAAGATTGGCGCCTTCAATTATGCTCGCAGCGTGTTTCCGCTCGGCGGCAAACGCGGCGAAAACGTGAACGTCACGGTAACGGACCGCGATGAAAAGCCGTCCACGCTCCAAACCCGCGTCACGGCCGATCCACGCGCTGAGCAATGGCTGCTTCCGTTAGACGATTTCCCCGGTTCGCTCCCCTGGCGCATGGCAGTCGGCGATTTGCCGGAAGTGATGGAGGATGCGGACCGCACAGGGCCGCAAGTGATCGAATGGCCTGCAATAGTCAATGGCCGGATTGCGAAACCCGACGAGATGGACCGCTATCGCCTGCGCGTCAAGCCTGGGCAGCAGATTCGCATCTCGGCCGACGCCTTTTATCACGGCTCGGCTCTCGACGGTGTGCTGCGCGTCTACGATCCCGCTGGCAAGATGTTGGCCGCGAACGACAACCGCAATGGACGTATGAACCCCGATCCCCTGGTCGATTTCATAGTCCCCGATGGCGTGAACGAAGTCAGCGTGAATCTGGAGGATGGCTTCGGTCGCGGCGGCGCGGACTATCCCTACCGTATGACGATCGAGCCGGGCGGCCCTGATTTTGAGTTGTTCACGGGCACCGAACGGCCGCGCACAGGTTGGCCCGAGAACGATGCCGTCAATCTGCCTTTGGGAGAACCGGTCAAGCTGGCGGTGCGCGTGGTGCGGCGAGGCTACCAGGGGGCCATCCTGCTCAAAGCTCTCAATGTGCCGTCAGGCGTTACGATTCCTCCAGGGATCATCCCGGAAGGCGAGGCAAGTGCGGAGCTCACGTTCACGGCCAACGCCCAGGCGCCTGCGTCTCTCTTCGAAATCGGCCTGGTCGGTGTGGCCCAAGTGGACGGGAAGACCGTCACCCGCCAGGTGGTGCGCCACATCCACATCGCGGAGCCGTCCATGACGAACATGCGCTGGGATTGGCGATTGACGCGTTTCATTTGCGCCAAGGTGGAGGGTGTACGATGAAGGCTTCAACGAACAATGTGGTGCGACGCTCCGCGCCGCAAATCACGACGCGGCGCGTCGTGCCACAATCAACATTGCGGGGACTCGCGGGTGTCGCGGTCGTTCTCCTGGCCGCTGGACTGATTTTCGATCAATCCGCACATGCCGATCAACCGACGCCCGCGCCGAATCAAGTGAGTTTTGTCAACGAAGTGATGGCCGTTCTGGGTAAAGCGGGCTGCAACGCAGGCGTCTGTCATGGCAACGCTTCCGGCAAGGGTGGTCTAAAGCTCAGCTTGCGCGGCTACAATCCGCGTGCCGATCTCGAAGCCATCACGCGCGATCAGTTAGGTCGGCGCGTGAACCTCGCGACAGCTGACGCCAGCTTGTTTTTGCAAAAGCCCGCCGGGATGGTCGAGCACGGCGGCGGCCAACGCTTCGGCGTGGATTCCGATTTTTACCGGGTGATCCATCAATGGCTCCAGCAGGGCGCCAAAGGCGATTTCGACCGTGCCCCACGCCTCGAAAAGATCGACGTCTCTCCTGAACTTAGCATCTTGGCCAAACCGGGACTCAAGCAGCAACTCGTCGTCCGCGCTCATTTCGCGGGCGGCCTGATCCGCGATGTGACCGACCAGGCCATCTACGAATTGATCAACCAGGGCATTGTGGACGTTGACGGACGCGGTCTCGTGATCGCAAAGGAAGTCGGCGAAGCTCCGGTGCTGATACGTTTCCTGGGACAGAAAGCTCTGAGCCGCATCACGGTGATACAGGCTCGGCCCGACTTCGCCTGGAGCAATCCGTCGGCCCACAACTTCATCGACACGCATGTGTTTGCCAAGCTCAAGGCCGTCCAGGTGCTGCCGTCGGAGTTGTCGAGCGATACGGAATTCTTGCGGCGCGTCAGCTTCGACACGGTGGGTCTGCCGCCGACGCCGGCCGAGGTGCGCGCGTTTCTGGTGGACAAGCGGCCCGACAAACGCAGTCGCAAAATCGCTGAATTGCTGGAGCGCCCGGAATTCGCTGACGTGTGGGCGCTCTACTGGCTCGACCTTCTGCGGGCGGATGAAACGCCGGGGGTTTTGTATCCAAAAGGCGTCTGGGCGCTGAGCCGTTGGCTGCGCAAGTCCGTCGAGGACAATATGCCATACGATCAATTCGTGCGTCGGTTCCTGACCGCACGCGGCAGCCTGCTTGCCAACCCGCCGGCTGCTTTGTCGCATGTCTTCCGCCAGCCTAACGAGAAGGCCGAGGCCATCGCTCAAATCTTCCTGGGCACACGTCTCGAATGCGCCCAGTGCCACGATCATCCCTTCGATCGCTGGACGCAGAGCGATTACAACTCCCTGTCGACGTTCTTCTACCAAGTGGGCCGCAAGGACGGACAGGATTATTACGCCGAGGGGCAAGTCTATCTGGAGCCCGAGAAAAACAAGCAAGTCCATCTGCGTTTTCTCGACGGCAGCGCGGTCCAATGGCCTCCCGCGGATCGCCTGGCCTCCGAGAAGGGTGACGGGGTGCGCGATCGGCGCATCGCCCTGGCCGACTGGATGCTCGGCCCCGCCAAGCAATGGACCGCCCGCGCTCTGGTCAACCGCGTCTGGGGCAAGCTGCTCGGTCGCGGCATCGTCGAGCCGGTGGACGATTTTCGCTTCAGCAATCCGCCGGTCAACGAGCCGCTCCTGGACGCGCTGGCCGACGATTTCATCGCGCATGGCTACGATTTCAAGCGTCTGGTCGGCACGATTCTCCTCTCGCGAACGTATCAGGCGAGCTCCAGGCCCAATGGGACCAACGGCACGGATCAGACGTACTTCTCCCGCGCCATGCTGCGCCGGCTCAGCGCTGAGCAGCTCTTGGACGGGCTGTCGCAGGCCACCGGCATCGAGGAAGAATTCCGCGCCGTGCCCGCCGGTTTCCGCGCCGCGCAGGTCCCAACCAACCACACCGGTTCGTATTTCCTGAAGACTTTCGGCCGGCCGCCGCGCAAGAGCGTCTGCTCGTGCGAGCGTTCCCAGACACCGACGCTGCCGCAGACTCTGCACCTCATGAACGGTACCACCATGATGAAGCGTCTCCGCGCCGAAGGCGGCACGCTGGACCGCTTGCTCAAGGCGAAACTGGACGACAATCGTCTCATCGAGGAGTTCTATCTGCACGCCCTGAGCCGCCCGCCCCAGCCTGCCGAACTTGCCCACGCTCGCGGCTACTTGACGGAGGCCGACGATCGTGCTCAAGCCGCCGAGGACCTCTTCTGGGCCTTGCTCAATAGCCGGCGGTTCTTGTTCAACCATTGAGGAACCGTACATGACAACCTTGGCGCACATTCATCGCTACGGCGCGGCGTTGTTCATTCTGGCAGCCGGATTGGCTGGGACGTCAAACGCCGACGATGACAAATCGCCCAGGCCGATTCGCGTGCTTTGGCCCGCACACGATGCCCCAATGGTGCAGGATTGGGCCCAGTTTCGCGGTCCCGGCGGCTTGGGCATTGCCGGCGACAAGAATCTTCCCGCCGAGTGGAGCGACGACAAGAATCTTCTCTGGAAGACCAAGCTGCCCGGCCGCGGCGCTTCGAGTCCCATCATCGTTGGCGACAAAATCTATCTGACATGCTGGTCCGGCGCCGTGACGAAGAAATCCACCGCCGCCCTCAAGCGCCATCTGTTGTGCTTCGACCGCGCAGGCAAACAGCTCTGGCAGAAGGACTTCGCCCCTCCGGCCAAGGACTATCCCAACAAAGGTTTCACCGCTCTGCACGGCTACGCTTCGTCCACGCCGGTGTCAGACGGCAAAAGTCTGTTCGTCTATTTCGGCGCCGCCGGCGTCTTCGCCTTCGATCTGGCCGGCAACCAGCTTTGGCAAGCCAGCGTCGGCAAAAAGATCAACGAATGGGGATCGGGCGCGTCGCCGGTCCTCTTTCAGAATCTCGTCATCATCAACGCCGACGTCGAAGCAGCTGAAATCGTGGCCCTGGACCAGGCCACCGGAAAAAAGATTTGGACGCACAAGCTAAAAGGGGACGAATCCTGGGCTACTCCTCTCTTGGTCCCGGTCGCCGACAAAACCGAGTTGGTCGTGGGCATCGATAAGAGCATGTTGGGGCTCGACGCACTCACCGGCAAGTTGCTGTGGACGTGCCGAGGCATTGAGGATTACATCTGCCCCAGCGCCGTCGCGGACAACGGCATCATCTACGCGGTCGGCGGCTTGACCGCGCCCGGAGCCATGGCCGTCAAGGCGGGCGGTCGAGGCGACGTGACCGACTCGCACCGCCTCTGGGCGATCACCAAGGGCTCCAACGTCTGCTCCCCCGTCTATCACGCCGGCCATCTCTACTGGGCGCACGACGAGAGAGGCGTTGTCTATTGCGCCGACGCGAAGACGGGCAAGGTCGTCTATCAGGAACGGCTGCCAGCTGCGGACCGGATTTACGCCGCCGCGACGCTGGCCGACGGCAAGATCTACTACGTCAGCCGCACCAACGGCGTCTACGTACTCCAGACTGGACCGCAATTCAAGCTGCTGGCTCACAATCGCTTCGTTTCGGACTCAAGCGTATTCAACGCCAGCCCGGCGATCTCGGAGGGACGCGTTTATTTGCGCTCCGATCAGGCCCTCTATTGTCTGGGAAACAAATAGCCTCTGCGAATACGGGCAATAATCCAGCGTTTTTTCGCAAAGCTCTCGCGATTCGCAAATATTTTCTGCCCGAGTGTTGCCAGTTTTGGCGCAGCCTCTATGATGATAGTCCACCGCTTCTCTGAAGCGGTTTTGTTCTTTGACAATTAGGCAGCGGAAAGAGTTGTATCTTCACAAGAGACAACTGAGCCCAGGAGAAGCGTAAGCGACTTTTGGGGAAAGTAGTATCTTGTGCAAGCTAAGTGATTCTCTGTATGCGTCGTTAGAGAAACG
>SYHD01000279.1 GCA_005799265.1 Planctomycetia bacterium
GAACATGCGCTCGGCCGCCGGATTGAAGAGGACGATGTTCCCCTGCGCGTCGATCAAGACGATGCCGTCCATGGTCGCTTCGGTGAGCTGGCGATAGCGTTTCTCGGAATGCGCCACCGCCTGATGCGCGAGCACCTCTTGCGTCACGTCCCAGAAGATGCCTTGCACGCCGATGGTTTCGTTCTCGGCATTCAGGACCGGCGTTTTGACAACGTGAACGTAGAGTTTCCTACCGTCGGGCAGAAAGTGCTCCTCGATCGTGTCGAGCGGCTGGCCGGTTTGCATAATGCGCTGATCGTCACGCACATACTTGAGGGCCGTCTCCGCGGGGAACAGGTCGAAGTCGGTCTTGCCCAATAGTTCCACGAGGGGCAGTTTGAGACTGGCGCAATAGCGCTCGTTGCCGAACGTGACCCGGCTCTCGCGATCCTTGCGGAAGATGTTCTGCGGCAACGACTGCACGAGCGATTCGTAGAGGGCCTGGGAATCGCGCAGCTCCTTCTCGACGCGCTGGCGGTCGAGTAATTGGCCGATCTGATTGGCGATGCTCCGCAGGGTGGCAACGAGCGACGGCTCATCATCAAGGACGCCCAGGCTCCAGAATTCGAGGATGCCCAGCGTCTCCTGGCCGCTGCAAATGGGCAAGGCGAGTGCGCTCAACAGACTGGCTGACTTGGCAGCGAGCCAGCGTGCCGTTGAGATCCAAGGCGCGTCGGGTCCTTGCGCGCGGCGGCCGTGACTGTCCGGCCACAACGTACGTAGGAGATCATCGGACGCATCAATCAGGCACGTTTGCGAGAACGCCAGCAGTGTTTCGACATCGAGGTACGGCTGGTGCCACTCGGCCAACCAGGAAAAAGCGTGCCGCGCGGGCTGGGCCTGCCAGACGCCGCCGACATCGAACTCGAGCGTCTCGCACAAGACGTGCAATACCTCGCGCATGGAGACGGCAAAGTCGCTGTTGCCGGCGATGATGCGGGCGACTTCGTACTGCGCCTGGGCGTGTCGTTCATGTCGTTTGCGCTCGGTAATGTCGCGGCAGACGACCAGCACCGCCGGTTTGCCGTCAATCTGGGTCGCCGAGGAGTTGATATCGACGATGATCCTTTTACCGTCCTTTGTGCAATGCACCCCTTCACAGCGCATGCCGCCGAATTGTTTCTGTGCTGCCAGGCGATCGTCAAGCCCGATGGCAAATTCTGGAGCGTCGATGTCACGTGTCTTGAGCTTCAGCAACTCCTCGCGCGAATAGCCCAGACGGCGCGAAGCGGCCGGATTCGCGTCCAGGATGTTGCCCTCTTCATCATGAACGAAAACGCAATCGTCGATGCCCTCGAAAAGGACACGAGTCCAATTGTTTGACGGCATGGGTCAACACAACCTTCCAGGACTGGCCGGGAGCGTTAGCCTGCTCCGGTCCCTTTCCTGATTGTACCGCCCTCGACGAATCCTGCACTACTGAAATCAAGCGGCGCGAGAACGCCCGTCCGACGCTATGAGCGATTGGTTACGAGTCTGACGGTTACACTGCAAATCCGGTACTTGCTTTTTCGCGTGAATCGCCGCACAATTCTTTGAGACTCCAAACCAAGGTTGGCATCGCGCTGATCGCCCAGGTGTCGGTGTCGAACGAACACACGATCTCCTTCGCTCCGACGGCGGCGGGGGAGCTATTGTAGGTTTGCTGCCAAGTCAATCGCTGCGGCTGCATCAAGGAAGGCTTTTACGACATCGGCGCCGCGTTCATGCGGCTCGAAGCGAAAACGTGATTGCCGGGTTCTGGGCGATCGACAGAGGGCCTTGCGATGTGGATCTTTTGGGGAACCCAGACTCAGCGTGAAGTTCTTGGGATTGCCGCGGACCTTTGCGCTAATTGCAATGCGCTGCAAACGTTCATGATTACGGACCACTACAAATCAGACCACATTCAGTTCATTCGTACGTCGGCCTGGGGTTACGTTGCCACGACCAAAAAATGTGCTTCCTGCGGCACCGAAAGAGTGTGCAATAAGCGGTCCTACGGAGCTCTCATTTCACTCGCGGAGCAAAGCCTGCCCATCGAAGAAATCTTGAAACGGACCAATCCTCGTATCGCAGCGAAGCTCAACGACGAGGCCCGCAAAGAGTTACTTGGTAACTCATCAGCGCCCGCAAAACCAGAGTCGCCCGCGGAGCGAGCAAAATCAAAGGAGGAGTTAAAGGACCTTCGCAAAGTGTTCGAAGGTGTGGAGGACAACGACGCCGAGACCTACAAGCTCAAGGAAAAGCTGAATCTATGGGACAAGTTGAACGCGGGCCAGCGTCGTGAACTTGCCGAACTCGTCCAGGCATACCAGAGCAAGCGCGTCCGCCTCGCCGACACGAAGGATTTTCTGATCTCGATGTCCTTGCAATTTCCGGGCGGAATGGGCAAGGCTGGCTTGGTGGCCGCCCTGGTTCTGTTCGCGGCCTGGGTCGGTTGCATCTATTTCGTTCCAGAAGAATTGCGGTGGTACTTTGCGATTGGCGGCTTGCCCATCATGCTGTGTATTCTTCTCTCGATGGCGCTGCTGCTGGACTATTGCGTCGCCGAAGCCTGGTATCGAACGACGCTGATCCCGCGCGCATTCGCTGAACATATCTCCGCGGACCTACTCATCGCCGTCGCCAAGGATCCGAGTCTTTGGAACATTGAGGAATGGAACGCGGCCGGTAGAATACTGGACCACAGGGAAACGTTGGCTACGCTACTGGAAATGGAGATTGAAAAAAATGCAGGTACCTCCTGACGACACGCCGTTGGACGTGGATCGCCTGCGCCGGCAACTCCTCGTCCATGCGCGACACCTCCGCTCCGCCGGCATCGACTGGCTGCCCGTGGCCACATCCCCATTTGCTGTGGCGCCAATGCAACCCGTCACGTTCCCTGTCGCTGCATCCGAGTCCGACGATGGACGTGAAATCGCGAGTGCCGACTCCAACGGTGACGAACTGTCGATTGAACAACGCCGACTGGCCCTGGCGACGCTCGCCGCCGAAGTCGCGGCATGCACGCGCTGTGCGGAGCTTTGCTCGACGCGCACGCAGACGGTTTTCGCCGACGGTCCGGTCGGCGCCGAACTCTGCTTCCTCGGCGAAGCGCCGGGCGCAGACGAGGACGCTCAAGGGCTGCCGTTCGTCGGCGCGGCCGGGCAACTGCTCAACAAGATCATCGCGGCGTCGGGGTTTCGCCGCGAGGACGTGTACATCTGCAACATCCTCAAGTGCCGGCCGCCGGGCAATCGCACGCCGCTCGCCAACGAGGCCGCCAATTGCCGCGCGTTTCTCGAACGCCAGCTCGAGCTCGCCGCACCAAAGTACATTGTCGCCATGGGAAGCTGCGCGGCCGGCAACCTGCTGCAATCGACGCTGTCGGTCGGCAAGCTGCGCGGGCGTTTTCACGACTATAAGGGAATACCCGTAATGGTGACGTATCACCCCGCCTACCTGTTGCCGCACCGCAGTCCAGAGAAAAAAAGGGAGGTCTGGGACGATATGAAGATGCTTCTGACGAAGATGGGGCGGCCGATACCGCAGAAAGCGTAGTCCGGTGCGCTGGCCGTTGCGCGCTCGCGTCGCAGAGCCAAGAGAATCGGCGCTTCGACGCGAACGCTATACGGCCCGCAGCGTGTCACGTGGCCGCCGCCGCGTCGAGCTGCGTCTGGATCGCCTGCAATAGTTGCTTGTACTTGATCGGTTGAATCAAAGTGACGGCATTCGGATACTCCTCGACGCGTTCCTTCCACACCGTCTGATCCGTGCTCAACATCAAGATGCCGCGGCAGGCGACGTTCTGGCGATTCGCGTCTTCGAGTATCTGCTGGAACACGTAATAGCCGATCTCGCCCACGGTCGAGGCGTCAACGACGAGCAGCTCGAACGGCTGCTGGCGAAACCGTTCCAGAGCGCGGATCGGATCGGCGGCGATCAGGATGCGAAAGCCGATGGCCTTTAGCTTCGTGCGCAACAAGTCTTGCAGTTTCTCGTCGCGCTCGACGAGGAATATCGTCGCCGCCGCCTTCGTCTTCGCGGCGGGCGCCTTTTGCGTCCGCTTCAAAGACTCGCCGACCTCTGGCCAAACTTCGTTAATCCGTTCCATCAGTTGTGAAGGCGTCTGGATGCGTCGATCCGGGTCGAGCACCATCAGGTTCTCAATCAGCCGCAGCATCGACGCCGGCGCCTGCACTTCACTGGCCTTGAGCGGCACGATCTTCTCGAAACGCTGGGCGGAAATGCGCGTCATCTGGCTCCGGCACTTCTCCAACGGCGATCGGCCGGAAAGCAATTCGTAGCCGACGCAGCCCAGGAAGAACAAGTCGCTGCGCGGATCGCCGGCAGGAGCTCCGGTCGCTTTTTCCAGCCCCGCATAATCGACGGTGCGATCAACGGCCACTTCCTCTTTGTCTTCCCCCGCGTGCGCGCCGACTGCTTCTCCCGCCAGGCCGAAGTCCACGAGTTTCGCGGGCCCCGCGCTGGAGAGGAGGATGTTCGTCAGCTTTATATCACGATGGGTGATGCCATGCGTGGATGCGTGTGTCAAGGCGCTCGCAGTTTCCTCCATGAGGCGCAGCACGTCGGCGACTTGCAGCTTCTTGCGGATCGTCATGAGATCACGCAGATTGCCCCCCTCGACGAATTCCATCACGATGAAGTGTTGATTCGTCCGCGCCTCGTGATCGACGGCGAGAATCTCGACGATGTTCGGGTGCCTTAGCGTCATGCCCAGCTTGGCCTCGCGCATGAACAGCTCGATCTTGCGTTTGTCCTCGGACCATTTCTTGCGCAGGATTTTGATCGCGACGATGCGGCCGGTACTGGCGTCTACGGCACGATAGACTCGGCCAAAGCTGCCCGAGGCGATTTTGTAAAGGATGCGATAACCGCCGAGGAAGAAGCCATCGGTTTCGCCTTTGAGGAGTTTGGTGGTTTGATAGGGGGTGAGGAAACCTTTGCGTTCCAGGCAGCGCAGGAACTCTTGCGGCGCAACCTTGCGCGAATTCAGATCCGCGAAGGCTTGGTTGACCTGTAATTGCGTCAGCAACCCCATGCGAATGGTATTGTTCGCCAGGGTGATGGAGTCCAAAGTGGACATTTCGCTTTGAATCCTCGGAGCTCGGCAACCGTGCGGAGTGTCTGCCTCACCTCTCCATTTTACCCTAGTAGAAACGCTTGCCAAGCGACAGTCGTTCCACGCATTCGTATTATTCCGCTTGGTTTCTCGGCACAACCTGCACGTTTAGGACCGCTACGACGCAATCTCGCCTTGCAAGCATCGCCAACCTCGGCTATACGCCGACGCCCTGACTGTATGGGGAAAATCCGTCCGCAATGGAACCGAAGCCATGATAACAGATGCGCTGCGCAGGATCGGGATCGGCCTCACGCTCCTTGGAGTCGTGGGCTGTGCTGCAACTTGGGATGAGATTACGAGTCGCGAGCGCGATTTCCGTTACATCACAGGAATGAGCAAACCGAACCCGCTCGCCGTCATCCGTGATAGCACCGACGGCGCACGTCGCGCCGAGGCGCTGGGGGCCCTGAAGGAACCGCTGCGCCACGGCGGCAACGCCGAGGACCAGCAGGCTTACCTCGACATCCTGGCCACCGCCGCCAGGTCCGACCACGAGCCGCTGTGCCGACTGACAGCGATTCGCACGCTCGGCAAGTTCCGCGACCCGCGCGCAGCTCGCGTTCTCGAAGAGGTCCACAAACAGCAAACCGCAGCCGCGACGCACGACAACAAGCGCGCCCTGCGTTTCAACGCCGACATCAATGCCTTTATCCGCAAGGAAGCGTTGGTCGCGCTGGCCAACACGCGCGATCCACTCGCGGTGCATTTGCTCGTTGAAGTCGCACGCCAGCCGGGTCCGCCTCTCAACGCTGATCTAACCGACCGTCAGCAAACGCAAGACGAAAAGGCCGTCGCCATCCGCGCGTTGCGACATTTCCCCGAGGACAAGTCGAAGGACGCGCTCGTCTACATCATGAGAAATGAAAAAGATGTGGCGCTGCGGCACACGGCCCTGGAGTCGCTCGAAAAAATCACCGGCACGCGCTGGCCCGCCGATTTCGCCTCCTGGCAAATCGAGGACGTTCGCCCCGTACCCGGCCTCACCGCCGACGCCAACGTGATCCAGCGTATTGGCGCGTTGTTGCCCCAAGTCGAGCCGCGCACGAAGTAAGGCGAGCGGCAGAACTAAACGTACCCGTTCACGACGCGGAGCGTCGTGCCACAATGTGGTGCGACGCTCCGCGTCGCATCGACTACGGGTATCTTTTCAACTGCCCATCGCCTAAGCGCATTTTCTGGACAAGTTCCAATCGTTTACGTCGCGCGCGGTTCTTCGCACTCACTTGCCTTTGACCGCCCGCACAAACGCCTCGAAGTTCGCCACGGGAGTCGCTCGATCGCAACCGTGGCTCAAGTTGACGATGTGCCTCTGGCCGCCGCCCGCTTGCACGCACGTCTTCGTTGCCGCGATTACTTGTTCCGGCGTGCCTGATTTCAACAACTCTTCATCGACGTTGCCTTGAAAGACGAGGTTCGGATAATCACGCCGCGCCGCTGCCAGATCGTGGCTCACGCCCAGGCTGATGACGTCGGCGCCGCTCGTCGTCAGCAGATCGAGGTACGGGCACTCCTTCACGAACAACACTCGCGGCGTTCCCGTCGAACTTTTCAAGATGCCTTGATGATACGGTTGCGCCCAGCGCAGATACTCATCGCGCGTCAGCTCACCGGCCCACGAATCAAAGAGTTGATAGAGGGCCGCGCCGTGCTCGATCAACGTATTGAGGAAATGAATCGTCGCCGTCTGAATGCGTTCGAGCAGCGCTTGCCACACGGCCGGCTTCTCCGCGATAAACGAGCGCGTAGCCGGGAGGTCTTTGCCGGTGCCGATGCAATACGTCGCGACCGTGAACGGCGCCCCCGCGAAGACGATGGCCGGCAGTTCGCCGCGCAGCATATGCTGGACGCGCAGCAAAAGCCCGAGGATATGCCCGAATCGCTCCGGCGCCGGCTGCGGATCGAGCCGTTCGACATCTTCCATCGTCCGCACGACGCGATCTGGCACCGGCCCGCGATTCGTTTGCAACGTGAACGGCAAGCCCATCGACACCGTCAGCGTGGTGATATCGTAAAAGAGGATGATCGCATCGACGCCGAAACGCTTGGGCAGTAGCGACGCCTTGGCTGCGAGTTCGATGTTCTCGGAAAATTCAAAGAACGGCATGCCCGCGCGCAGCTTGTTGAACTCCGGGTCCCAGCGGCCAGCCTGACGCATCGCCCAGACGGGCGGTCGTTCGATGGATTCGCCGCGCGCGGCACGGATCAGGAGGTGGTCTTTTTTTTGGGTCATGATTATTGTCGAATGTTTAGCCCCGCCTCGAAGAGGCGGGCGGGCGGCCCACTTCCGCCCGCCTCTTCGAGGCGGGGCTAAACGGAAGACGCCCGTTTCGTTCCTACGTACAACGTCGCAATTCCAAACGTCATCGGATGCCACGTCACATCCATCAGCCCGTGGCCGCGCATGCGTTCCGCCAACGCTTCGCCGTCCGGGAACTGCATCACGCTCTCCGGCAAATAGCGATACGCGTTGTCCTTCGAGCGCGAAATCATCTGCCCCACGCGCGGCAATACGTGCCGGAAATAGAAGCGATACATTGGCCCCATCAACCAGCCGCGCGGCTGTGAAAATTCGAGAATCGCGATCCGGCCCCCCGGCTGCGTGACGCGCACCATCTCGGCGATGCCCTTGTCGGTGTCGGTCACGTTGCGCAGGCCAAAGGCGACGGTCGTAATCTGAAACATATCGCTGGCAAACGGCAAATGCTGCGCATCCGCTTCGAGAAAGCGAATTCGCTCGACTTTTCGGCGTCGAACTTTTGCCTCGGCACGAACGAGCATCTCATGGCAAAAATCCGCGCCGACGATCGGCACGAGTCCCTTGGCGGCGCGGTGGTACGCCAACGCCAGATCGCCGGTCCCGGTGCACAGATCGAGAATCGGCGCGATTTGGCGAGCCGAGTCGCGTGAGCGACCAGGTTGCGTTGCTGCAACGACTGGCGGCACCATCCGCGTCGTCTGCCAACGCCAATAGTGATCGACATTGCAGCTCAGCAAATGATTGAGCAAATCGTAGCTCGGCGCGATGTTGTTGAACATGCTCCGAATCTGCGTTTCGCGTTTGTCGAGTACCACGGTGGACACGGACACACCGATCATGAAGGCTCCTCGTCACGGCGGGTCGATTCACCGAGGAACCGCAGTAAGTTTCACGGGGCAACGAGCTATGGAATTGTTTTATTCGAGGCGGCCGAACTTGACAGGCGGCCCAGGTCGCGACATTGCTTCACGCTCTCAGCCGATTTCCAGAACGTGCTTGCGGCCGTCAAGGCGGCGACGAGCTTGATCCGGAAATCCCTTGCCTTTCTAACGCGCGTCGATCATCCTTCTGCAATGCGTGCCGTTGATATTCTCCGAAAGAAGCGCGATGGCCTCGCGCTCGCGCGCGCCGAGATCGACGCCTTCGTGCGCGGAGCCACGTCCGGTGCTTGGCCCGATTACCAAACATCGGCCCTCTTGATGGCGATCGTCCTGCGCGGCATGAACGCTGACGAGACGGCGCATCTCACCCGAGCCATGGTCGAGTCCGGCAAGAAGCTCGACTGGTCCGACCTGCCTGGCCCCAAAGTCGACAAGCACTCCACAGGCGGCGTCGGCGATAAGACGTCGCTCATCCTTGCGCCTCTGGCGGCGGCATGCGGCTGTATCGTGCCGATGATGTCGGGCCGCGGACTCGGACACAGCGGCGGCACGCTCGACAAGCTCGAAGCGATCCCCGGCTTTCGTGCCTCCCTTTCGCTAGCCGAGCTTCGCACCGCGCTCCTACACGTCGGATGCGCGATGATCGGCCAAACACACGACGTCGCGCCCGCCGACAAGATTCTCTACGGGCTGCGTGACGTGACCGCGACCATCGAGAGCATTCCCTTGATTACGGCGTCAATCATGTCGAAGAAGATTGCCGAGAGCATCGACGCGCTCATGGTGGATGTCAAGTGCGGCCACGGCGCGTTCATGAAAACGCGCGCGGACGCGCGGGCCCTGGCAACATCGCTTGTCGAAACGGGACGAGACAACGGCGTCAAGACGCGCGCCCTCATCACGGCAATGGATGCCCCTCTAGGCCGAACGGTCGGCAACGCCCTGGAGGTTCGCGAGGGCATCGAGACGCTGCAAGGACATGGGCCGCGCGATATCGAAACGCTGTCAGTCGCGCTGGCGGCGCGGATGGTTTACCTCGGCGGCCTGGCGACCTCGCTCGATTACGCGGAAGCGAAGGTGCGCACTGCCCTGTCATCGGGGCACGGGCTGGAGAAATTGCGCCAGATCATCGAACAGCAGGGAGGCGATCCTCGCGTCGTCGACGATCCATCGCGCTTGCCGACGGCGCCCGAGCAAGTTTCAGTTCGCGCGGACCGCTCAGGCTACATCGTCGAACTGAACGCGCAGCATGTCGGTCTGGCAACGATGCTGCTCGGCGCCGGGCGCGATCGCGTCGAGGATGTGATCGATCCGAGCGTCGGCGTCATGATCGAAAAGCACCCTGGCGACGCGGTCATGGCGGGGGACGTGCTCGCTCAGGTTCACTATCGCGTCGAGCTACAATTGTCCGAAGCGATGGTCCTCTTGAAAAAAGCATGGCGGATCGACGATGAACCGCCCGTCAGCCATAAGATCATCCTGGAAGAAATCGCCTGACGGGAGCCACGATGACTCCCCTCTCCTTACGGGAGAGGGGCTGGGGGTGAGGGGATGGGGCACGAAGGCAAACCGCTGCCGCCGCCGACGCCATTCTGGTGGCGCAGCGGCATCGCTGTCGGCATCGGGCTCTTGGCGTTGTCAGCGTACGGCCTGCGTGAGTTCATTGGGTTGCGCGGGCAGTCGCTCATCGGCGTGTTCTTCTTTTTTGGCTTGATCGCGACGTTTTCCCGCAACCTGCGCGCAGTCAACTGGCGAACGATCGGCTGGGGCGTGTCGTTGCAGATCATGCTGGCGCTTCTGGTCCTCAAGGTCGGCTACACGCGCGCGACGACCCAGGAAGAGAAGCACACAATCCAGTGCAAACAGGCGGTTGCGTTGATCGGCGCCGGCACGCTGGGACCGCTTGCCGTGCTGCCCGCGAGCCAGCACGCGCCATCCGAGACGACGTTTGTTCGTCCGTTCTACGCCATTATCGAAAAGGCCGGCACGATCGTGAAAGCGTTCATCGGCTTTTCCGACAAGGGCGCCCAATTTGTTTTCGGCAATCTCGCGCGGCCCGGGGACATCGCCCTCAACCCAGGCGTCGAGTTCCTCTTCATGTTCGCTTTCAGTGCATTGCCGCCGATCCTGTTCGTGTCGGCGTTCTTCACGGTGCTCTATCACTACGGCGTCTTGCAATGGTGCGTGCGCCTGATGGCGCGTGGCATGGTCTACCTCATGGGCACCAGCGGCGCGGAGACGCTGTCGGTGTCGGCGAACGTCTTCATGGGACAGACCGAGGCGCCCTTGATCGTCAAGCCGTATGTGCCGAAGATGACCAACTCGGAATTATTCACGCTGATGGCCAGCGGCATGGCGCACATTTCCGGCGGCATGATGGTCGTGTACATCAACTATGGCGCCGATCCGGTCGCGGTGTTGACCACCAGCGTGATGGCTTGCCCGTGCAGCCTCTATCTTGCCAAGCTATTCTTGCCGGAAACGGAAACGCCCGTGACCGCCGGCACGATCGAGACCGAAGCGACCAAATCGCCCTACGTCAACGGCATCGACGCCGCCGCCTCCGGAACCGCGGATGGGTTGCGCCTGGCGCTGAACGTCGCGGCCATGCTGATTGTCTTCATCGCCTTTGTCGCCTTGTTCAACGGATTGCTGCGCGAGATCAAGCCGGCGTTGCTCACGCTCGGCGTCGCCTCGGAGAGCCTGGCCAACTGGCCGAACGACCTGTCGCTGGGCCATCTGTTCGGTTGGATGTTCGCGCCGGTCGCCTTCCTGATGGGAATCGATGTACGCGACATGGAAAAAGTGGGCAGCCTGCTCGGCGCCAAGCTGTCGATCAATGAGCATTATGCCTACTTGCAGATGAAAGACATGAAAGTCGGGGCCATGACCGATCGCTCTTATAAGCTGGCCGCGTTTGCTCTGACCGGCTTCGCCAACTTCGCGTCGATCGGCATCCAGCTCGGCGGCATCGGCGCGCTGGCCCCGGAACGGCGCCATGACCTGGCTCGTTTGGGAGGCCGGGCCCTGTTTGTCGGTTTCGTCGCGACCTTGTTAAATGCGTCCATCGCGGGCATCTTGATCGATGATTGAAACAAAGGAAATCCCATGTCCGTTTTCGCATCCCGCCGCGATCGTGTTCGGCACGCCGCAAAGGCGGAAGGCCTCGACGCTGTCTTCATCACCAATCCGATCAACGTCACGTATCTGACCGGCTTCAGCGGCGATGCGAGTTACCTGGTCCTTGAAAAGAACAAAACGCTCCTGGTCAGCGACGGCCGATTCAAGGTGCAGATCGCCGAGGAATGCCACGGCCTCGACGCCTTCATTCGCGGCCCGGCCCAATCCACCGTGGACGCGGCGATCGAGCAGCTCAAGGTGATGACGCCGCGCACGCTTGGCTTCGAAAGTTCACACTTGAGCGTGGCCGACTTTCAGAAGTTCTCCGACGGCCTCAAGACCGCCGATTGGAAAGCCGGCGCCGATCGCGTTGAGAAATTACGCCAGGTCAAGGACGACAGCGAAATCGCCCAGATTCGCGAAGCAATTCGCTTCGCCGAGAAAGCGTTCGCGACGTTCCGCTCCATGCTCAAGTCCAGCGACACCGAGAAGGAGTTGACCGACGCGATGGAGAGCTACGTGCGCCGCGCTGGCGGCACGGAGACGGCGTTCTCGACGATCGTCGCGGTCGGCCCGCGTGCCGCCTTGCCGCACGCGCCGCCGGGTTCGCACACGGTTGGCGAACATCCGCTGCTGCTGGTTGATTGGGGCGCCTGCGGCCAGTTCTACAAAAGCGACTTGACGCGCGTTCTATGGACCTATAACAATGTAGCGTTCCCAGGTCGACGACAGCCGACAGAGAAAGTGCGCGCTGTCCATGCGATCGTGAAGGAAGCCCAACGTCGCGCCATTGCTGCTATGCGGCCGGGTGTGTCGAGCAAGGAAGTGGACACCATCGCGCGCAGCTACATTGCCGACCAGGGCTACGGCGATTTCTTCAATCATGGTCTCGGGCACGGCTTCGGCTTGCAGATTCACGAGGCGCCGTTCTTTCGCCCGAATGTTGACGTAAAGCTTGAAGTCGGCATGATCGTGACATGTGAGCCAGGCATCTATTTGCCGGACGAGTTCGGCGTGCGGATCGAAGACGACGTATTGATAACCGCCGACGGCCCGGAGGTGTTGACGCATTGCCCGCGGGAACTGGATGAGTGCATCGTGGAGATTTGAATGATATCCCTCTCCTCCCCAGGGCCGCTTACGGCGTACCTCGTGTGCTTACGGCGTCCACAAGAATGAGGAGTTGATCATACAGGAGCCCCCCGTGTCCAACAACGCGAAGAAAAACGGGCCGTTCGAGGTGAAAACCGTCGAAGCCCTCGTCGCCTTGATGTCCGCGAACGACCTGAGCGAAATCTATCTGCGCGACGGCAACCAGCACGTCCGACTGCGGCGCGGCACCGCGGTAACCGCCGTCGTGCCCGCACCGGCTCCAGCAGCCTCCGTCATGGCCGCAGCCCCCTCAGGCAAGCCGGCAGACGCCGTGCCAACTGCGGCAGCGCCCAAGAAGAACCTCCTCGAAATCAAGAGCGAAACTGTCGGCACCTTTTATTCCCAGGCCAAGCCCGGCGAGCCTCCGTTCGTTAAGATGGGCGATCGCATCACGCCCAACAAGGTCGTCGGCCTCGTCGAAGTCATGAAAACCTACAACGAGATTCAAGCGAACTGCACGGGCCTCATCGTCGAGGTCCTCGTCGAGAACGGCAAGTACGTCGAGTTCGGTGAAGTACTCTTCCGCGTCGATCCTGCATGAACAGTGGCTGGTGGCTAGTGGC
>SYHD01000280.1 GCA_005799265.1 Planctomycetia bacterium
TCGTGCGCCAGCGTCATCACGTCGCGGATTCGTTCCGTGAAGTTCATGAGGATATACGGATGCACGCTCGGCACCGCGCTTGACGAGAACGCGCCGCCGCGTTTGCCTGCGCGCAGCTCGGCATCGATCCACGATTTCTCGAAGAAGGTGCGCACGATGCCGCCCGCGTCCGGGCTGAATGCGTCATAGCTTTCCTGCACAATGCTGCGCGCCGTCGGCCAATCGCACTTGGGCATCTCGCCGGAGAGCGGGGCGTAGCGGTCGTAATCGTAGAGTTTGTCGATATTGAGCAGCTTGCCCTTCAGCCGATAGTAACGTTGCACGAGCGAGTAATGCTTCTCGGTCGCGCTCATCAGGGCTTCGACAACCTTGGCGTCGATCTCGTTGGCGAGATTGCGTGACGCCATCACATCGGGATAGGAGCGCAGGTCACAATCGGTGCGATGATCGAGCACGACCGTATTGAAGATGAACGTCAACAGCCGGCTTTCGCTCTTGAGGCCTTGCGACAATCCCTCCGCGGCGGCCTTGCGCACCGCGCGATCGGCGTCGTAGAGTTTCGCGAGAATCTCTTGGACGCTCAGCTCGCTAGCCTTTCCCCCGTCTCCCTCGTTAGCCGGACGCGCAAGCGACGGATTGGGTTCGCCGTCGCTTGCGCGTCCGGCTAACGAGAGAGGGGTCGGGGGTGAGGGGTGTGTGAACGGGCACACGAGGCTCGCGGTCGTTTCCTCGAACAGTCGGCCGAACGCGCTCTTGCCCGTCATCGACTTGGCGTCAAGGATCTTCTCTTCTGGTTCGCTGAGGTAGTACGGCTTCCAGACACGCTTCTGGTTCAGCCAATGCCGATACTTCTTCAGGCTCGCATGCGCAGCCAGCTTCTTCGCGATGGGCTGGGCGACGGCGACCCATTCGAGGTCGAAGAAAATCAGGTGTTTGTTGATGGCCGTGCGCGCTTCTTGTGTGCGCGCCAACAAGGCGCCGTGCCTCGGATCGTCCGTCTTTCCCGCGTGCAACAGGCCCGCGAAGACGGCCGGGCGATCCATTTGCTCGCTCAAACTCTCCAGTTCGGCGACTGCGGCGGCGAGCGTCTTCGCCTGCGTGGCTTTGAGCGACTTGATCTTGCCGCGATATTTTTTCTCGAATGTTTTTGCGCGTTTGAGGGCGCTGGCAAGATCCTTGTCTATGAGGGGATCGGCAAGGTCCTTGTAGAGATCGCCCAGGTTCCAGGTGATGCCAACGGCACTATTCGATGTTGATTGCGACATGCGTTCCTTAGAAATCGAGGTGATCCTTCGCCATGACCTGAAAGGGCAAATACTATGTTTCACATTAATCCACGAACATCATCTCATTCGTCAACAACAGCACCTGCGCGTATTGCTGCCAGGGCATCAACATCGATTCGCCTGTCGACTCCAGAAATCGGAGCCCGACCTGCACTTCGGCCGCTTCTGGATTGCGCGCCAATACGAGCCGATACATTGCGCGCATCCGTGCCTCGCCCGACAGTTTGTCGGTCCGCGCCGCCAGCGCTTTCGCCTGTTCGAGCAGGAACGGCGAGTTCAAGCCGAAGAGGGCTTGCTGCGGAACCGTCGTCGAGGGGCGACGTTCGACTGATTGGTCCGGCACCGCGAAATCGAATGTACGGAACAGCCCCGGCAAGCTCTGGCGATCGACCAAGCCATAGACCGTGCGCCGTGCGTTCTTCGGATCGTTGGCGATATCGACGGGCCGACCGCCCATCGCGCGATCGAGTCGGCCGCTCACCATCAAGAGGGAATCGCGCATCGCTTCCAGATCGAGCCGGCGGCGGTTCGCACGCCAGTAGAGACGATTTTCGGGGTCGATCTTGCGTGCCTCGGGCCGATCGCTGCTCGCTTGCAGAAACGTCGCGGACAGGACAATGTGCCGATGCAGCTTCTTGAGCGACCAGCCGTCTTGCATGAATGTCCAGGCGAGCCAATCGAGTAATTCGGGGTGCGTCGGCGGACTGCTGCGTGCGCCGAAATCGCTGGGCGAGCTGACGAGCGGCTCGCCGAAGTGGTGCATCCAGACGCGGTTGACGAGCACGCGCGCCGTGAGCGGATTGTCCACGGCAGTAATCGCCTTCGCAAGCTCAAGTCGGCCGCTGCCGTTCGTAAAGGGTTGCCGTTTCTCGCTCGACAATACCTGCAAGAACTGTCGCGGCACCTGAGTCCCCGGGGAGGACGGATTGCCGCGCTGAAAGATCCGCGGCTCGTCGAGGTCGGCCGTGTCGTTCAACACCATGGCGCGCGGCGGTGCATTGGGCAACTTGACCACGAACCGATCGATCGCCGTGCGCATGGCGCCGAATTGGTCCTTCTCGCTGCGCGACATGTACAGCCAGGCGTGGGATTTCGGGAAATAGTTCGGGCTGTGTTTGCCGGCGACGACATCGAACGGTGGTTGATCCGCTCCCATCGGCCGCTGTCCCTTTGAACGCGCGTAAGTCTCGCGAAGCAACTTTCCATAGGCGCGGGCGACATCGGCCTTGCTCGTCGGTTTGGCGTCCATGAGAGCGTCACGAACATCCTGATGGAGCTTTGGTCGCCAATTATCGATGATCTCAGCAGCCGCTTTAGCATAACCTACCTCCGAGGTCTTCATGAGAGCGGGCCACGGACCAAATACGGGATCATCCTTGCGCGATGGGTGCTCCAGGTATTTCCGCCAGCGATTGACGATCGGCGGCCGCAGGTCGGTCGGCGCCAGCGAAAGGAAATAAATCGCCGTCTCCGCGAGGTCCGGCTCCGTCGTCGCCACGCGCATCAGATAATCGCCCGTGCGCTGCCGGGCCGTCTCGGTTAGCAGCGCGTACTGGCCGTCAACCAGCTTCTGCAACTTCGCACGGTGCGGCCCGACCTTCGCCTCGTACTCGTCCAGCCCCTTGCAATTCTCCGGGTCATCCGCCAGCGGCAGCTCCAGTGGCGTTACGCAATTCGCGAACACACCGTAGAGGGAGTAATAGTCGGCCGTTGGGATCGCGTCGTACTTGTGATCGTGGCAGCGGGCGCACGACACGGTCAGGCCGAGGAAGCCTCGCGTCACCGTGTCGATGCGGTCGTCGATGACATCGTGAATGTTGTTGTCATATTGCCGGCCGAGCGTGAGAAAGCCCAGCGCCGCGAGACGCCAGGGCTCGACCTTGAGCTGATCGGCGGCGAGCTGTTCGTGGACGAAGCGGTCGAACGGCGTATCGTCATTGAAAGCGCGGATGACGTACTCACGATAGGTATAGGCGTATGGCCGGATGCGATCGTCGCCGTACATGAGGACGCCATCCTTGGTGTCGGCGTAGCGCGCGACGTCGAGCCAGTGCCGGCCCCAGCGCTCGCCATAGTTCGGGCTGGCCAGCAAGCGATCGACAACCTTCTCCCAGGCCGCTCCTCGTTTCACGTTCGGAGAATCCCACGCTTTGACAAACTCCTCAACCTCCTCAATCGTCGGCGGCAACCCAATGAGATCAAAGTACACGCGCCGAATCAAAGTTCGCGGATCAGCAATAGGCGACGCCGTCAATCCTTTCTCATCGAGTTTCGCGAGGACAAACGCGTCGATAGGTGATTTTACCCACGCCTGATTCTTGACGGTCGGCAACACGGGTTTCTTGAGCGGCTGATACGCCCAGTGTTTGCGGGCCGCGTCCCAATCCACGCCCTTGGCGATCGCTTTTTCGTCACGCGGATCAGGCGCGCCGATTTCGATCCAGCGTTCGAAATCGGCAATCACGGCGTCGGCGAGCTTGCCGTTCTTGGGCATCTTGAGTGTGCCGGTGTGCTTGAGCGCCTTGATGAGCAAACTGTCAGCGGGTTTTCCGGGGACGAGCGCCGGGCCGCTATCGCCGCCGCGGCGCAGGGCGTCGCGCGAATCGAGCAAAAGGCCGCCGCGTTCCTTGCCCGCTTGCCGCGAGTGGCACGAGTAGCACTGGTCGATGAGGACGGGGCGGATTTTCTTCTCGAAGAACTCGAAGCGTGTGTCTTGTGCGATAATGGGCGGAGACGTGCACACCATGCAAACGAAGACGATCATTGCTGTGCGGGTCATGGCGGGATTCTCGACAGGCGGCTTGGGTTCCTCCGCCTATCATAGCCATCCCATCGGCGCGGTCAAACAATATGGTCTGGAATCGCTTGCGGTCGCGCGGGATCGCGCGAGTGCTAAACGAATACAGGCATCAGTTGCTGGCAACCTTGTGCCCGTTTTGCGATTTTTCTTGGATCTTGCGCATCGTCTGTACGGAAAGGAAGGTCGCGAACGGATCGGGCGCCCCGGATTGCACGCTGGTCTCCAGCGGGTTCGGCACCTCTTCGATGACTTGGCGCGGATTGACCGCATCGTGCTCGACCGGGGCGAGCGGCTCATCTTCGGCCTGACCCCCCGCGGCTTGCTGGCGCTGCAGATAGAACACCATGCCGCGCAGAATCGTGAATCCCGCGCAGAAGCCGCCGAGGTGCGCCCAGTACGCTGTGTTATCGCGATAGACCTTCCCTTCCAGGCCGGCGAACGCCGACACGTATTGCAGCACGAACCAGATGCCGATGACGACGATGGCCGGGAATTCAAAGACGCCCAGCCACCAGCCCATCCAGACCTTGATTTTGTTCAGCGGATGGATCGAAACATACGCCCCCATGATGCCCGAAATGGCGCCGCTCGCGCCGAGGCACGGCAGAATCGAATGCAGATCGCTGAGCACATGCGCGATGCTCGCCGCCAAACCGCACGCCACGTAGAACGCGAGAAAACGGCCGTGGCTCATGGCGCATTCGACGTTGCGGCCGAAGACCAACAGGAACCACATGTTGCCGATCAGATGAAAAATGCCCCCGTGCATGAACATGCACGTGAAGAGCGTCAGGTGAATCGGAAACGGACCGGTGTAGTGTTTGATCGGGTACTGCTTCGTTTCGATCTTGGGATGATATTCGCCTTTTCGGTCGTAGCGGCCGCCGACGTCCCTCTTAACCTTGTGATACTTGGTCCCGACGAGGTCCTGGCACGAGACCATCTCTTCGGGAACACAGCTGAAGCCATTAGTTAACGGCTCGCCAAGGAAGACCTGGGCCATGTAAACCAGGACGTTCGCCACGATGAGCGTAGCCGTCACCCAGGGAAAACGGCCGTGGTAATGGCCTTCGTCGCCGAGGATCAGCATGGGGAATCTCCGCCTTGGAGGTTGCCAGAGACAATGCTGAATGAAGCATAGGTCACAATTACGGCGGAGATCGGAAAAGTTGACGGCGAATTAACTTCAAGAAGAACCGCGATCGTAAGAGAGCGAGGCAGACCTGGCTCCCTTACGAGCGCGGTTTGTCTAGGGTTGCGGCATGGACCCGTTTCTCCCAGGCGTTGCAGATTGCGTGCGTCTGCCCCTCGGCCGCGCCGAGATATCGCGCCGGGTCGTCGAGCACCGCAAGTTGCTCGGCTGTCAACTTCGCCAAGTAAGCCGCGATGTTTGCGTCCTCACGCAGAAGCTGCGAGAGCGGCCTTTTCTGAATGCGTGCGTCCCTGGCGAGCGCGCGCGCTTTCTCGTGCGCTTCGGGATGGCCGTGCATCGCTAGCAAGACGTACAACGGTTCCGCGGTGATCGGGTCCTTGCCGGCGTCGAGCACCTCGCGCATCCGGGCCGCGTCCGGCTCGACGCCGTCCAGCGTCATGCTCAAGCGATGAATCGCATACGCGAACGCGGCTACGTGCTCCATCACGTAGCGCATCGACGCCGAGTTGGTCAGGTCGCGCTGGTGCTCGCTGATTTGATCCATCAGCACCGTCAGTAGCCTCGGCATGTACGCCTTCCACATGCTTTTGACATTTTCGAAGTCCTTCGGGTTGACCTTGTGCGGCATCGTGGACGAGCCGACGATTTGCGTCTTCGGATCGGACGCTTTGCGGTCTTTCAACTCGCGGATCTCGCTGCGTTGCAGGTGGCGAAAATCGTCGGCGATGTTCGCGAACACGCCCCAGCACGCGGTGAGAGCGTACACGTAGTCGGCGACATATTCAGGCTGCGTCACCTGAGTCGAAATCTCCGGCGCCGCGAGGCCGAGCTTTTTCATGAGGACGGCTTCGACCTCGGCGGGATTCCTGCTCAATAGCGAGAGCGCGTTGTATGCCCCGACCGCGCCGGCGAACTTGCCGCGTAGGTTCCTGGCGGCCTGGACGATGCTTTCCATGCGCTGTCCCACGCGCGAAACGTAGAGCGCGACCGCGAAGCCGAAAGTGATCGGCACCGCGTGCTGCCCGTGCGTGCGCCCCATCTGCGGCGTGCCGGCGTGCATCCGGGCCAATGCAATCAGCTGGCGCATCAGCGCGGCCAGATCGGGCACGAGCACGGCGCGGGTCACATCCGCCAGGCACAGGGCGCGCGCGGTATCCATGATGTCGGCCGAGGTCGCGAACAGATGCACGTACGGCTTCGCGCTCGGGCTCACGCGCTTGCCGATGCAGTTGACGAGAGCGCGGATGTTATGTTGGATGCGCTGCTCTTCCTCGTAAACCTCGGCGGGCGAAATCTCCTTGCATGCATGTGCGATCTCGGCGGCGGCGGTGCGCGGGCAGACGCCGATGTCCGCGAGCGTCTCCGCCAAGGCAGCTTCCACACGCGCGAGATAGCCGACCTGGGCGTTCTCGGAGACGTAAGGATTCAGCTTGTCGAAGAACGCGCGGTCTGCGAAGTAGTAACGCGCATCAAACGGCGAGGCGGCGTCGAACGGGTTCATGGCTGGTCACTCGTGGTAGGGTTGCCGTTTGGTTTATGGATTTTGTCTTCGTTTAGCGCTCGCAGGCGACCCTTCGGGGTTCCCAGCCCGACGCGGGCTCCCTGCGAACGCGCAACTAAAACCATACAACGTCTTTATCCCATGACACGGCTCGCGAATCAGTCGAACCTGGAACTATTCGACAATCAGTGGGCACAAGGCTTCACCTCGCTGTGGACCTTACCGACGCGCGTCGCTGCCCGGCTGCACCGGACGGAAACTGCGGGAAACTGAAAAACGCGCCTTTACAAGCGTCTGCCGGTCGATCAAGATATAGAATGTAATGAGTTTCTCAGAGCCGGCGGACTTGTCCGCCGCTGTGCGTTTCTGCCAGCGGCTGACGACCTCGCCGGCTCTGTGGGTTGATTTGGTGAGTGGAGAGTGGTGTGTGAAGAGTAGCCACTCATAACTCTCCAGTCAGGAAGGGAGTAACGATCCATGTCCGACGAACGCATCCCCATGACCAAGGAAGGCTACGAGAAGAAGAAGGCCGACCTCGATCGTATGACGAACGTCGAGATGATCCAAGTAGCCACGCGCATTGCCACAGCGCGCGACATGGGGGACCTTTCGGAGAACGCGGAGTACCACGCGGCTCGCGAGGACCAGGGGATGCTGCAGGCCCGCATTGATTCACTCAAGGACCAGCTGAGCCGGGCCATGATTATCGACAAGAGCACCTTGCCGACCGACGCCATCGTTTTCGGCGCCAAGGTCACGGTGAAGGACCTCGACTTGAAGGAGACCGAGATCTTCCACCTCGTCGGTCCCGGCGAGGAGGATTACAACTCCAACAAAATCCTGACGAGCAGCCCGATCGGCCAAGGCTTGCTCGGCAAAAAGATCGGCGACGTCGTCAGCATCCAAGTGCCGATGGGCACGCTCCGCTTCGAGGTGCTGGAAATCACCTTTGTGGATTGAGTGCACACGTTTAGCCCCGCGTCGCAGACGCGGGAGGAGGTGCCCGCGTTTGCGACGCGGGGCTAAACATACTTATGATCCACGTCGAAAACCTCACGAAGTCGTTTCGCGATCTCCGCCGCGGACAGGTGCTGGCGGTCGATCACATCAGCTTCAACGCCAAGGCAGGCGAGGTCTTCGGATTGCTCGGCCCCAACCGCGCCGGCAAGACGACTACCATGCGCATCCTTTGCACCGTGCTCAAGCCGACCGGCGGCGTCGCCCGGCTCGCGGGCTTCGACGTCGTCGCGCAACCGACCCAGGTTCGCCAGCACATCGGCTTCCTCTCCGCCAGCACCGCCATCTACGATCGCATGTCCGCCTGGGAAATGGTCGAATACTTCGGCAAGCTCTACGGCATGACGGATGATTTGCTGCGCCAGCGCATGGAAGTCTTGTTCGCCGAACTGCAGATGAACGACTTCCGCGACGTGCTGGGCGCCAAGATGTCCACCGGCATGCGGCAAAAAGTCTCGATCGCGCGCGCCATTGTCCACGATCCGCCGGTCTTGATCTTCGACGAACCGACGCTTGGCCTTGACGTGCTGGTGGCGCGGGCCGTCCTCGACAACATTAAACGGCTGCGCGATCAGGGCAAGTGCATCCTCTATTCGACGCACATCATGCGCGAGGTCGAGAAGTTGTGCGATCGTGTCGCCATCGTCAGTAAGGGTAAGATCCAGACGTGCGGCACGCTGCCGGAGTTGCGCGAACGCCATGGGCAGGACGATCTTGAGGAGTTGTTCTTTCAGTTGGTGAGCGCATAATGCCGCTTGCGGGTTTACGCTCGCGCGGCGCCAAATGAGCGCTAAGCCGCAAGCGGCAAATCTGCTACGATAATCATCGAGGAGGAAATCATGGTCACTTTGCGACTTCCCGACGGTTCCGCCAAAGACGCCGCCCCCGGGACCACACCGCGCCAAATCGCCGAGGGCATCGGCAAACGGCTCGCGCAGGCCGCCATCGCGGCCAAGATCGACGGCGAGATCGTCGATCTCAATCGCGAACTCCCTGCCGACGGCGAGCATTCCTTCCAGATCCTCACCGAGAAAGACCCCGACGCGCTCGACGTGCTGCGCCATAGCTGCGCGCACGTGATGGCCCGCGCCGTGATGCGGCTCTATCCCGACGTGCAACTGGCGTTCGGGCCGACTGTCGAGAACGGCTTCTATTACGACATCGATTCGCCGACGCCGATCCGCGAGGAGGACTTCCCCAAAATCGAAGCGGAGATGAAGAAGATCGTCGACAAGGCCGAGCCGTTCGAGCGTTTCGAGCGCCCAACCGCCGAGGGCCGCGGTCTGTGCGAGGATCTCAAGCAAAAGCTGAAGGTCGAACACATCGACGACGATCTGAAAAAACACCCGACCTTGAGCTTCTATCGGCAAGGCGAGTTCATCGATCTGTGCAGGGGGCCGCACATTCCGCACGCGGGTAAGATCGGCGCGTTCAAGCTCACGCACATCGCGGGGGCCTACTGGAAGAACGATTCGACCCGTCCGCAATTGCAACGCCTTTATGCAACCGCTTTCTTCAACCCGAAGGATCTGGAAGCGTACTTGCATCGCCTCGAAGAAGCCAAGAAACGCGATCACCGCCTGCTTGGCAAGCAGCTCAAGCTCTTCACCATCAGCCAGATGGTCGGCAGCGGCTTGATCCTGTGGATGCCGAAGGGCGCCACCGTGCGCGGCATCCTCGAAGCGTTCATCAAGGATGAGTTGCTCAAACGCGGTTACTCCCCCGTGTACACGCCGCACATCGGCCGGCTTGAGCTCTACCGCACCAGCGGGCACTTCCCGTACTATCGTGACGCCCAGTTTCCGCCCATGTACCATCGTCCGTCGGCCGGCACGCTGGATTTGTGCCAGTATCGGCTCGCGATGGGCGAGATCAACGACAAGCGAGAACACGATTACCAGGAGTATATGAAGCAGGCGCATCT
This sequence comes from Planctomycetia bacterium, assembly GCA_005799265.1. Classification (GTDB taxonomy): domain Bacteria; phylum Planctomycetota; class Planctomycetia; order Gemmatales; family Gemmataceae; genus SIAQ01. The sequence goes on from SYHD01000280.1 coordinate 9,682, forward strand.
ACTTCCTCCGGAGTATGTCAATGAACCGTCGCAGGCGAAGAAGCTGGAGATGATGCACCAATTCGTGCTGGTCTTGCTCAAGGAACTGCATGTGAACTTGCCGGAGTATCAGCGTGCCACCAATCACAAGGATCGAGCCGACGCCTTGCTGAAATGGCTGATGGAGCAAGAAGGCTTTCTCCTCAAGCCGATGAATTGCCCGCACCACATCCACATCTACAAGGCAGAGCCGCGCAGCTACCGCGACCTCCCCGTGCGTCTGGCGGAGTTCGGCACCGTCTATCGCTACGAGCAAACCGGCGAACTCA
>SYHD01000281.1 GCA_005799265.1 Planctomycetia bacterium
CGGAGGACGGGAGGGGCTTCATCGGTCGTCGTCCATCGCGTTATCGAGCGCCTTCGCGCGTCCATAGTCCTCGCTCAGATACTCAGCCGCCCACTCGTCCAGCATCTTCTGCATGCTGTCGTCGATGGTGTGCAGCGTGAGCTTAACCGAGACGAAATCGACGGACGCAGGATCGGCGGGCTGTGGCGTGCCGTAGTAAACGGCGGGCGAACCCGGCGAATAAGTATACTCGATGACACATTCCAGGCTGTCAGGCTGGAGGCCGAACGGTGCGTAGGCCGTCATTTTGTGTTTGCTCATACCCGGCCCTCCTTCTTCATCAGCCGCGCGTGGTCTGCCATGTCGGCAATGCGATCCACGAAGCGGTCCTGCGCGTAGCGTTCGGCGTAGGCTTCCGCCTCGGTCGGGGTCATGCCCAACTCCTCGCCTTCTTCGAGAAGGCGGTCGTATTCCGCGATCCAGAGGTCCTTGCTCATCACGCGGCCTCCAGCCCAAGGTCGGCGGCGGACGCGACGCGGGGCAGGTTGTCGAGCGCCTTCGTCAAATCCTTGACGAGCTGGGCCGCCGCTTCCGGCGTGAACTCCATGTGCGAGACGAGTTTCTTGCTGCGCAGGTAGAGGGTGACGGTTCCGGTCTTGTCGGCCCAAACGGTTGCGTGTGCGTTCATTACAAAATCCTCCCGCCGATGGGCATGCCGCCCTGTGAAGCAAAGACGCCGATCTCGCGGGCGCGCGGATGCTCGCCCTGTTCGTATTCGTTGAACTTCTGGATGGCCTCGCCTTGGGTGGCGCAGTGCTCGTAGTAGAACTCGCCCTTGCGATAGTCGTCCCTGTCCCTCCACCAGCTCACGACCACGAAGCCATCCGCTTTCGTGACGGCGACAGGCGCGGGCTGGCTGGTGTTCCATAGAACGTAGGGCTGGTTGGTGTCGGGCATTTCCCTCTCCCATCTAAGTGACAGGAGGAGATTAACCGAAAGCCGTTATCGCCGTCAACCGGAAATCGGTTATTTTTATTCGCAGCCTATTTCGCCGCAGTCTAGCGGGTATTCCGCTAGGTCACGTTATCGTGAGTGCAAATTGATTGGGTGCCCTGGATTGCAGCGGCGGTGCAATCAAGTGTTGTAGTAATTTCCAACAACAAGGGCGGCCTTGACCCATTCGGCGCGCGGCAGCCTCGTCTGCTTCTTGGGTGTGTATTGCTCGACTTCCCAATGGGTGGGGCTGATCTTGACGAGTCGCCGGACCATGACCTCGGTGGTCTGGTCGGTGATTTCCCCTCTGGAAAGTATCACCAGATCGCCCGTAGCGACGGGCTTGGTGGGATCGCAGATGAGCAGATCCCGGCGTCTGACGACCGGGTACATCATATCGGTTACAGCATAACACGCGAAAGCATCGGCCACGCCCACGACCTGCGGCGGCCTACTCGTCTCTGCAATCGGTAAGCGTCGAATTGTCCACATTCCCCCAGCCCCTTCAATGGTGAGCCAGATAGGTAGGTCTGCAACCGAAGGGGGCGCAAGGCGTTCACGGCCGCCAACGTCCTGGCTGGCGCTATTCACCACAGGCGCGGGATCGTCGGTTTTGCCGAGCAGATAATCGACGGAAGTCTCGAAAACCACGGCCAGCTCTGGCAGGCACTTGGGCCGCTTCACGTTGCCGTTTTCCATAGACGTTACTTGGGCTTGGGAGGTTTTCCCCCCGGCCCGCCGCACGGCGTCCACAAGCTCGAACTGTGACCAGCGCCGGGCGTCTCTCAATTGTCGAACACGTTCCCCGCGTAGCACTGCGTCATCCATTTTCTGTCGATTCTACGATTGTTGCTAATGCCCTATTTTCAGCGCTTGACCTGATAACACCTATCCGTTATTTTCTAACGGAAATGACCACAACCCCATTCCACGAAGCCGTTAAATCCGTTGGTTCCCTGACGGAGCTTGCCCGCCTGATCGGCCGCAGGCAGTCCACGTTGCAGATCTGGGAGGCGCGCGGCTGGCCCGCCCCGGACGCCTGCCCGGCAATCGAGCGCGCGACGGATGGAAAATTTACGCGGCTCCAACTCCTAGAGCCCGCCTTCAACGAGAAGGCCGTCGCCAAGTATGACGGTCGCCGCAAGCCTCTCCCCTCCAAGCGCGTCAAGAAGGCGAGGGCGGGATGATCGAAGTCGCCAAGATCAAGAGCCTCGCCAAGCGCATCAACGCGCTGATGGACGAACGCGACGGCATCTTGGCCGACATTCGCGACATCTACGCCGAGGCCAAGTCTCACGAGATCGTGCCCAAGGTGCTGCGAAAGGTGATCGCCCGGCAGCGCGCCAAGGACCCGGCTGCGCTGATCCTTGAGGATGACCTTCTGGACACCTATCTGGCGGCCCTGGATGGCCCCACCAGACGCGCCGTCGAAATGGCGGCATCGGGAGCCACCGCACGCGAGATCGAAGCGGAGACCGGAATTGACCAAGCTACGGCGGCGCGGTCTGTCTCACTGAAAAAAAAGCGTGAGACAAACCCCGCGCCCATCAATCCAGAAGAGGGCGGGGCGCCAAACCCCGTCCGTGACGGCGAGGCGTCGGCGGATGAACGAGACGCTTCCGCTTCGTCGTCACCACCAACTCGTGCAGAAATTGCACAGGTTGCAAACAAAGTTGCAATCAATGCAGGTGAAGTTTCAATCGAAGCCGGCGGGTCGATCTTTGCAGAAAGCGCAAACAACGAATCTTGCGGCGGCGTGGAAGGACACGCGGGGCGGTTGCTCGCTCCTAATTGCCAACCGGGGGCGGGTGAGCAATCGCAGCCCGGCGAGACGCTTAAGGACCGGAAAGCTGCCGGGACGCCAGCAATGGCCGCGTCGGGGACAGCCGGTGTCGAGTCCGGCCCGCAAGATCTATCAGCCGAAGCGCCGCAGAAAGTCGGGGCCGGCGATCCGCCACCCGAAGGCAGCCCATCCCTGTACCAGCGCATCACTGGTGCATTCCATGATCCGCTAGATTTCCCGCCGCACCTCGACCGCCGCGCCTCAAGGGGGGAGGGATGAAAATAGAGGGGGAACTGGCTCGCCAAGAGGCTCGCGGAGTCCTGCATGAGGGACCTTCCGACGCACAACGCAAGTTGAAGGTCTTGGACCTTTTCAGTGGCATCGGTGGCTTCAGCCTGGGTCTTGAGCGGACGGGCGGCTTCGAGACCGTGGCCTTCTGCGAGATCGAGGAATTTCCGCGCCGTGTCCTCGCCAAGCATTGGCCGAACGTGCCCATCCACCGCGACGTGAGAGAGTTGAAGGCCGAGCATGTCGGAGCAGTCGACGTTATTTGCGGCGGATTTCCCTGCCAAGATATCTCCGTCGCCGGCCGACGTGCTGGCATGGAAGGAACGCGAAGCGGCCTGTGGTCCGAAATCGTCCGTCTTTATTGCGAGATACGACCCCGCTACCTCATCGTGGAGAACGTCGCAGGCTTGCTTGCTGGCCCTAGCGATCGACCAGGGGAATGGTTTGGCCAAGTTCTCGGAGACTTGGCCGCGATCGGGTGTGATGCGGAATGGCACTGCATCCCGGCTTCCTCTGTCGGCGCTCCACATTCTCGCGACCGGGTTTGGGTTGTGGCCTACCCCCATCAAGAGCAACGGCTTCGCCCCATTTTCGATGCAGACGATGCTTCGCAAGCAATCAGGCTTGGCGCGGCCGAGCGGTGCGAAGATGGGCTTCGATCTAAGATGGGAACCGCGCGCCGTTCCGTACCTGGTCGATGGTTGGATCAACCCGACGCTATCGGAATGGCTGATGGGGTTTCCGATTGGCCATACCGCCTTGGTGCCTGCGGCAACGCGGTCGTCCCGCAAATCCCGGAAATAATCGGCCGCGCGATCCTGGCCGCCGAACGGCAACGGGTGGCGGCATGATCCCATCACCGCATGAAGGTTACGAGGCCGCCGCTACGAGCGGGGGAGCAATCGCGACGGCCTCGCGCTGCCGGGAAGGCAGCAAACTGAATGACATTCGAATCGGGGCGAGCCATTTGGCCCCCGATCTGCCGCGCCCGTCCTCCCTTGCGCTGGCAGGCCCTGACCGTGCGTTCCTCCCCCTGGCCGGTCAGGGCATTTTTCACGGCCCCGCTGTCTCCACCGCTGGGCTTACCTGCGCCGCTGCTCTCGGCCGACCCAAGGTCTGGGGCGGCGGCGACTTCTTGAATTTCGACGCGAGCGCTTCGCCCTGCTTGGCGGCTGACGATGCGACTCGCGATGGTGCCGATGCTTTGGAAAGTGTCGGTCTTGCTCATGCCCACGAAGGTAGGAGCAAGCATGTCCAAGAGGTTGGGAGACTCACCCAAGGAGGCCCGCGTGTCCGTGCAGGCTGAGACGAAGGCGCTGTTGTGGGCCGCCGTGCCCCGACGCATGGGCGACAACATCAAGTCATGGACGCTGTACGCAGCGCATCAACTTGGCTGGAACCCGCGCCGCGTGCGGGCGATCTGGAACGAGGAGGCCCGCGTGATCCGGGCGGAAGAGTGGACCGCGTTGAACAAGAAACTGGCTGACCTGACGAGTGCGGCGGCCCGGCGTCAAGAGGCAATCAATGAGCTTAAGAACATGGCGCGCGCGGCTCCTGCTGCGGGTTTCAATCCTGTTCGACCGATGGTCGTGGCGGGCGATGCAGCAGGCGAAGAGGGACTTCGGCCGAAGCGTTAGGCCGGCGGGCGATCTGTTCGACCACGAATGGCGGGGGAAGTGATGCACTACACGCTCGAAAGCGACACCGGCCACATGACCTTGATGCACGCTCGCCTCAAGAGCCTGCACGACTCCATGCGGGCGCGGGGAGCTTCGGAGACGGCGCTGGCGAGGTTGCCGCAGTTGCCACGGCTGGTGCCGAAGATCGAGCTTCCCATCGTGCTGGCCACGGCCAAGAACGGCACCGACTACGTGACCCAGGCGCGGCTCCAGAAGGTCCGCGATCCCGGATATGTCAATCCGCATCCCGAGCGGCGGCGGCACAAGGCCAAGGACCAACTGAAGCCCTATAGTGGCGTCGGTTACCCTGTGAAAATCTTCAAGGGCGAAACGGACCCGGCTGACATCACCCGCGCCCGCGAGATCGTCATCACGGCAGCGGCAGCCAACGGGATCAGCCCCTGGCAGATATTCGCCCATGCCAAGCCCAATGCGGTGGTGGCCGTCCGCCGGCACTGCATCAAGATCGCGCTGGAACTGACGCGGCTTTCCTCGGCCCGCATGGCCGCCATCTTCGATCAGCCAGACCATTCCACCATCCGCCACAACCACAAGCGCGCCAAGTTCCTGCTCCACATCGGCAATCCCGAGGCTGTGAAAATCCACGCGGCTGCACTGGCTGCCGTCCATGCCCGGTTTCCCCAATACCGACCCACCACGCAGATGCAGGAGGCAGCATGAAGACGGGAGAGCGCATGCGGGAATACGGCTGGACCGAAGCCGAGGAAGAACTGCACGAGGGCGTCCACCCGGTAGTGGTCGCCGCACGGCTTGGCGAGCCTGTCTCCTACGTTCTCGAAGTTGCCGACCAGCAAGGATGGGCAGTGACGTGGCGCGGGCCTACTGCCGAGCAGATCTTGGACGCTCACGATCAGGCCGACTCATGAAGGCGGGAGGTGTCGCCTCAGTTCCCGCGAGCGGAACGCGAGCCAGTACCATCACTCTCTCCCGCCGTGAACGCGCCGCTGAAAGAGCAAGGCAACGCTATGCGAAGACTCACAGCAACAAGGCACTAGTGGCGATGGTGAACGCGACGACGAAGGCATTGGCTGCCTACGCGCGATTACGCGCTCCGGGGAGTCCTGCATCCAAACCTTCCGACGCACAAGGACCAAGGGCATGAGCGAGTCTGCTGTCCGCCGCCCTGTTGTCCGCTGGTTCGGCGGCAAGTGGAAGTTGGCGCCCAAGATCATGGCGCACTTCCCGGCGCATCGCGTCTACGTGGAGCCGTTCGGCGGCGGCGGATCAATCTTGCTCCGCAAGCCTCGGTCCTATGCCGAGGTCTACAACGATCTGGACGGCGAGATCGTCAATTTGTTTCGGGTGCTACGCGACCCCGAAACGGGCGTGCGGCTTGCTGAGATGCTGCGCCTCACGCCATTTGCCCGAGACGAGTTTCTTGAATGCCGCGAGCCCGGCATCGGGGATGCAGTGGAGCGAGCGCGGCGCATGGTCGTCTACGCATTCCAGGGTTTCGGCACGAATGCCCACTCTCGTGTTCCGACCGGATTCCGGTCCAACAGCAACCGCAGCGGCACGACGCCCGCGCAAGACTGGAAGAACTATCCCGACTCGCTGCACCTGACCGTCTCGCGTCTGCAAGGCGTGGTGATTGAGAACCGGGACGCCAAGATCATCATGGCCCAGCACGACAGCCCGGCGACGCTGCACTATGTCGACCCGCCCTACGTCCATGCCACACGCGGGCAGGGCAACCCCTACGACGTGAAATACCGGGGCTACGCGCACGAATTGACGGACGACGATCACCGCGAGCTGCTGACCTTTCTACGGGGCCTGCGGGGCCGTGTCGTGCTGAGTGGCTACGCCCATCCGATTTATGACGATGTGCTGAGCGATTGGCGCCGCGTCGAGATTGCCGCCCATGCTGATGGCGCCCGCCCTCGCACCGAGGTTCTTTGGATCAACCCCGGCAGCGGCTCGCCTGAACTCGATTTGGTGGCGGCGTGACCCAGAGCAGGAATGTGACTGCCATGGGACCACCGAACGCCGAAGGCGTGAGCCCCCCTAACCCTCCCTACGTGGGGAGAAAGGCATGAGCGTTCCACCGTTCAAGATTGGCGATCGGGTGAAGATCGAGCCGATTGAGGATGCGCCGGCTCGCGTCATCGGCATGTACTTGGCTGAGGACGGGTGGACGGTGGAGGTTCGTTATTTCCACAACGGCGAACCCAAGACGATCAAGTGTTTCCCCGATGAGGTGAGGGCATGAAGGCCCATCGCATGATCCCGACGCCGCTGGATGGCGAGGCTGTGGAGTTTGGCGCCCTGTCGCTGCCGATGATCCCGCCGTCCGCGAACAACCTGTTCGTCAACGGCAAAAAGGGCCGCTTCAAGAGCGCCGAATACAAGGCTTGGCAGCTTCGCGCCTGCCTGCATCTTCGCAAGCAGAGCGGATGGCATGTGCCCGGCCCAATCAGTGTCCGCCTGACATTCAACGAACGCCAGACGCGATGCGACCTCGACAACATCATCAAGCCGACCCTGGATCTGCTCATGGCTGCCGGGCGGATTTCCGACGACAGGAACGTCCGCAAGATCGAGGCCGAATATTCGCCCAACATCATGGGCACCCTGATTGAGATTCGACGAGGCGACGCCAAGCAGAAGCTGGTGGCGGGCTGCAGCGCAAAGGTCGGGCGGAAACAGGTGGCGGCGTCTTTGGCTGCGTTCGGCGAACCAAGCAGGCCGGTCTCCACCCCAGTTCCCGCGACCGAAGGGAGCCACGTCGAATCTCCCCTCTCTGCCACCGTGTCGAGGGCGGCGTAGCATGGCCGGACACGACACCTGGATGCCGGGAAGGTGGACAACCTTTAACCCTATGACCACGCTGGACGCGCCCGCCAAGCCTGCCGTCTACGTTTTCTATATTGGCGGCGAGCCCGTTTACATCGGACAGACCGCGAACCTACGCAACCGGCTATCCAATCACAGGATCCGGCATGGGTACGCCAGAAACATCGTCACGCCGTGGCTGACTGTCCGCGACGACGTGTCGGTGTACGGGAAAGCAAAGATTACCAAGCGGTTTGGCGATTGGGCCATGTGGGAGCTCCGGCTGATTAAGAGGCTGCGTCCGATGTTCAACGGCACGTTCGTCAATGAGCGCCGCACGGCGGGAATGTACGCATGATCCTGCGCGCCAAGAAATGGGAAGAGTTCCAGCACTACAAGGACCGCGATCCGCCTTGGATCAAGCTCCATAAGCGGATGCTGGACGACCGCGTATTCCACCGCTTGCCCGATGCTAGCAGGGCGCTAGCACCCATGGTTTGGCTGCTCTGTAGCGAGTCGAGCGACGGTTCGATCAAGGATGCGGTTGCTGAGATTTCGTTCCGCCTTCGCATGACCGAAAAGAAAGCCGAGGAAGCACTTAACCCATTGATAGAAGCGGGTTTTTTTATCGTGGAGCAAGCTGCTAGCGACGCGCTAGCAGATCGCAAGCCGACGGCTTGCCTAGATAAGAGAAGAGAAGAAGAAGAGGAGAAGAGAGAGATAGCTGGCGCGTTCCAGATTTTCGCGGACGCAGCCGACCGTCGCGGTTGGCCCAAGCCAACAGCGCTCACTCCGAAGCGGGAGCGGTCGATGCGCGCGCGCCTCAAAGAGCATGGCATCGACGGGTGGACTGCCGCCGTCACTCGTGCCGAGGCGTCGAGTTTCATCCCGAAAATGCGCGGCTGGTCGCTCAGTTGGTTCATCGAACCTGAGAACTTCGCGAAGGTTCACGAGGGCAATTACGACGACAGGCGGTCTACCGATCCGCCAAAGGCGGCGGGATGGAACTAGCCGCCCATGGAATCCACCTACGCCGCGCCGGCAACGGCACCCACCGAACAACCTGCCCCAAGTGTTCACATGATCGCAAAAACTCAAAAGAACGCTGCCTCTCCGTCACGATCGACAACGACGGAGCCGTCTGGTTTTGCCACCACTGCGGCCACCGTGGCGGGCTCCGCGATTCTGCGGCCCCTGTCGCCCCGGCACATCGAGGCCCTGGAGGCGCGCGGGCTCGATCACGAGCTGCTGGAGAGGCATGGCGTAGGGGCGTCCGACAGGCTGGCTGGTGACTGCATCGGCATTCCGTTCTTCGACCAGGGCGTCCGCGTTGCCACCAAATACCGGACGCTCACCGAAAAGCGGTTCACGCAGGATGCGGGCGGCCGGCAGATATTCTGGAACCTCGACGCGCTTCGCGACGAGACGTTGGCAAAGGAACCGCTGATTATCACCGAGGGCGAATTTGATGCGCTGGCGGCGATCCAGGCGGGATTCCCTCGCGCGGTGTCAGTCCCCGGTGGGGCGCCGTCTGAAAAATCAGAAGGCGAGGGCAAGCGATACGCATTCCTCGACGAAGCCGAGCCGCTGTTGCGCGACTGTCGCGAGATCATTCTAGCCGTGGATAGCGATGGTCCCGGCGCCAATCTGCTGCACGATTTGTCGCTTCGGCTGGGGCGGCACCGCTGCAAGTGGGTCCAGTACCCGAAGGAATGCAAGGATCTGAACGACGCCTTGCGGACCTACGGCCCTAAGGGCGTGCAGGAAACCATCCGTCGCGCCCAGTGGTGCAAGGTCGATGGGGTCTATCGCCTGTCCGAACTTCCGCCGGCCAATCCGCCGCAGGCGCACGACATCGGCATGGTCGGGCTGTGGGAGCATTACCGCATCAGGCGTGGCGATTTCTGCGTCGTCACCGGCCTGCCGGGGCACGGCAAATCCAGCTTCGTCAACGAAATCTGCTGCCGCATGGCGCAGTCATACAAATGGAACACGGTGTTCGCCAGTTTCGAGCAGAGCCCGCAGGTCGATCACCGCCGGGCGCTTCGTTCGTTTTATTCGGGCAAGCTCGAAAAGACCATGACCGCCGAGGAAATCGCGCGGGCGGATGCCTGGATAGATCAACGCTTTGCCTTCATCGTCCCCGACGAGGACGACGACGTGAATCTTGCATGGGTGCTGGAGCGCGCCGCCGCTTCGATCATCCGTTACGACGCCAGCATCGTGGTGATCGACCCGTGGAACGAAATGGACCACAGCCGACCGCCCGACATGAGCCTGACCGAGTATGTCGGCTTTGCCATCCGTCAATTCCGCAAGCTGGCGAAGAAATATCAGGTCCACCTGATCGTCGTTGCCCATCCGGCCAAGATGCAACGCGGCAAGGACGGCAAGTATCCGTTCCCCGGCCTCTACGACATCAGCGATAGCGCGCACTGGTCGAACAAGGCCGACGTGGGGATCGTCGTCCATCGCGAGGATCTGATCGCCAGCAAGCAAACGGCCATTCGCGTGGTGAAGTCGCGATACCACAACCAGATCGGCCGACCCGGCGAAATCTGCGGCATCTGGAACGAGGAAAGCACGCGCTACACGATCACGCAGGATGGAACCATGCCGAGGGCCGCATGACCCGCGTCCCTCCCTCGATCCTGGCAACGTGGCGGGAAGGAGCTACGCAATGATTTGTGCCTACGCCGAAGACGGCTCCGGGGGAACTGTGGGCCACAGGAGTGCGACATGAAGGCAAAGTTTCAGCTTATCGACCCCGAG
>SYHD01000282.1 GCA_005799265.1 Planctomycetia bacterium
GCCGATGCCGTCGAGCAAGAGGGGCGCTAGACCGCACGCAGACTTCGTGACCGCATACGGCGCCTTGCCGGCTTCGGTGATGCCGATGTGTGTCGGGTAGTTCGCCTGCTTGGCGTACATGCGATAGGCCTCGACAGCAGTGAGCACGTCGCTCGATTTCAGGGACACGATGATGTCGTGATACTTCTCCTCCTCGGCGATCTCGATGTAACGGAGGGCGCTATCGACCATCGCCGGCGGACACGGGTAGCCGTACTTCATGGCGAACTCGCGCTCCAGGCTGCCGGCGTTGACGCCGATGCGCATGGGGATGCCCTTGTCCTTGGCCTTGCGCAGCACCTGGCGAAAGCGGTCCATGCCGCCGAGGTTGCCGGGGTTGATACGCAGTTTATCGATCGGATGATCGAGCGCCGCAAGGGCCATCTTGTGATCGAAATGAATATCGACGATGAGCGGCAGCTTGATGCGTTTCTTGATCTCGCCCAGGACGGCCGCGTCTTGCGCCTTCGGAACCGTGACGCGCACCAACTCGCAGCCGGCTTCCTCAAGGCGATGAATCTCGGCGACCGTCGCCTCGATGTTGTAGGTGTCCGGCGTGGTCATCGACTGGACGATGATGGGATTGTCGCCGCCGATCGCAAGATTGCCGACCTGGACGACGCGCGTCTTATGACGAAGGGAAGTGTGCTTGTACACGCGGGGTCTCCTTTTTGATTCGGCTTCGTATGACGATGGGCGGCGGCACTCAGCGGTCCACGGGCCGTCGCCGAACGCTAAACGAAAAGGTGGATTGCCAACCTTATCTTATCAGCCGATTGACGCACGCCATCCTAATTTCAACGCCCCGCCTCCGTCAAGCGGAATGGGCGTCAGGCGGTCCCTTTGATCCGGTTGTATCAATTTCGACGACTGCTCAAACAGCTTCTTCGGAGGTGTTAGCGAATGAAACGCTCCTACCGATTTGACATTGCAATTAAATCATGCAGATTACCTATTATCTCTATTTTACCAAATAACTGATAATACCCAGCCTGACGTTTTCGCAAGGCAAAGGTTGTGAAATGCTAATTCACATGCGAGTTCGCGCTACGCTACTATTCGGAGCGGCGACGCTGATGGCGGCGGCCATGCTATTCGGTGGGGAATCGCCCGCCCAAGAACGGCGCGTGAACGCCATTTGGTCGTATCAGGATAGTCGGGAAGTTCTCGTCGTTTGGAATCAAGGGGGCTGCGACAAGGCGAAAGCCTCGTGTGTCACAACCGGCCTAAGAGTCGTCGAGACTCACCGCGCGGGCGGATATCATGTTTGCAAATGCCCTGTCAACATAAGCCTGCCGGAAACGGTCAAGAAACTCAAGAAAGACGCGGTGATCGCGCATGTCGAATCGAACGTGGTACTCCGGCTGCGCGAGCCGAAGAAGAGGAACACGACACCCGTTGCCAAGAGCGGCCCGGCGGCGATTCCGCCGCGCCTGAGCACCGGCTTGCGGCGTCTGCCGAGCGATCCCGGGTTTGCGTTTCAATGGGGCATGGAGAACATCTACGCTCCGCAGGCGTGGAACTGCGTGCGGACTTCCCCGCTGATCGTCGCCGTGATCGATTCCGGCGTCGATTACAATCACGAGGACCTGCGCGAAAACATGTGGCGCAATCCAGGTGAAGTCGCCGGCGACGGCAGAGACAACGATGGCAATGGCTTCGTAGACGACTTGCATGGCGTCAACATGCTATCCGACACCAGCGATCCTATGGACGAGAATGGCCACGGCACTCATTGTGCAGGCGTCATTGGCGCGGTCGGCAGCAATCGGGCGGGTGTGACCGGCGTTGCCTGGTCGGTGAAGATCATGGCCGTGAAGGTCTTCGACGCCGAGGGGACTACCAATCTCAACGCGATCATCAAGGGAATTGACTACGCCTGGCGCAACGGGGCACGGGTCGCCAATTGCAGCTTTTCCGGGTCCACGCGCAGCAAACTGCAGCGCGACGCGATCGCCCGCGCGGCAGCCGCCGGGATGCTCATCGTGTCGGCGGCGGGTAACGAAGGCGGCAACAACGACCAGACGCCGAGCTACCCAGGATCGTTTGGCGACCCCATGGACAGCGACGGCCCGCTCGGCAACGTCATTTCGGTCGGCTCGATTACGCCGGCGGACACGCTGTCCGATTTCAGCAACTTCGGCCAACGCTCGGTCCATCTCTGCGCTCCGGGCGGCGCGGGCGGCAAGTCCAATTACGAGAACATTCTCAGCACGATCTCGGCCAAGAACTCGAATGATTTCGGCGCCTTTCCGGGCGGTAAATACGGGTATACGGCTGGGACGTCGATGGCGGCGCCGCACGTTGCCGGCGCGATCGCGCTGATATTGGGACATCCATCGTATTGGAACGCCAGTACCAGCCAGGTCAAGGACGTGATCCTGAGTCGGACGCGGCGACAGTCCTCGCTGAACGGCAAATGTACAACAGGCGGCACGCTGGACCTGAGTTTCCTGTGCACGGCGCTGAGCCAGCAGTCGACGCCACCACGTGAACGGCAACCGCTTGTTCTGCCGCGTTCGATATTGCCGCGGCGATGAACCCCCATCACGGTGGAAGCGCCGCCGAATCACAAAAACGCGCATGGCACCTAACGCGGCCGAGTTGCATCGTGGTCCTCACGTTCCGTGTGAGGAATCGTCACGCGGAGCGTGACGCCTACGATCGCTTGTCGCCAGAATTCTCCGCGCCGTGCGGAGAAGACCAGAGGCTAGAAAATACCGGAGATTGACGATGATTCGCGGCAAATATCAGATAATGAGCGCGGTGCTGATCGGCCTGGCAATGAGCGCGGGGCCACTTTCAGCGCAGGGAGTGCGCCCAAACGTCAACACGCCGGCGGGCGCGCAAATGCTGGCGTCGTATGCCAGGGCCATCGAGGTCATGCGCCGGCTGCCGGCTAATGATCCGCATAGCTGGTCATTTCAAGCCAATCTGCACGGCTTTGTCGCCGGCACGCCCAATCCGTCGCCGATGTGGGGGCAGTGTCAACACGGGAACTGGTGGTTTCTCTCCTGGCACCGAACGTATCTGCACTGCTTCGAGAAGATCATTCGCGTTCATTCGGGAGACGCCAATTTCGCGTTGCCGTATTGGGACTGGAGCGATGCCACCTCAAGATCACTGCCGACCGCGTTCCGCGCTACCGGTAGTCCGCTGTACGACGGCACGCGCCGCGCCAGCGTCAATAACGGCAGCGACGCTCTGGACGAATCGGTCATCGTAAGCGACGTGAATTACGCTTTGAGCCGGACTGCGTTCTTCAGCGTCTCGTTGAACGATGCCGCGGATACGTTCGGCGGGGTCCGCGTGACGGAGCCGTCTCACTTCCATGCCGGCTCTGGCGCACTAGAGTTGAGTCCGCACAACTACGTCCACGGCTGGGTCGGCGGCAACATGGGTGATCCGGATCGTGCCGCACGCGATCCGCTCTTCTTCTTGCATCACGCCAACGTCGATCGGCTCTGGGATCTCTGGCTCGCGTCCGGCGACCGGGCTAATCCTACCAGCGAGCCGATTTGGATGAATCAGGGTTTCACGCTCTTTGACGAAAACAAGCGACCCGTAACCCTCGCCGCGCGTGACATGCTAAACACTCGCACGCAACTCAATTATGTCTATGCCGATCGCCTGCTCCAGGCTGTCCGCGCCGCCGCCGCGAAACGGCCGCCGCAAGTCAAATTCGCGTCGGGACAGCGACCCAAGCCGCGCGTGCAACTCGTGCTCGAACCCCAGAAGCCCTGGGGTGACTTGAAGAAAGTCCCCATGCAGATAGCGCTGAAAATCGATGCGGCCGAGGCGGGGCCTCTCTACCAACTAGCCAGGAAGGACAAGGTCGCGAAGGGGGAATTGGTGCTCGTGGTCGAAGGCATCTCCTTTGGCGCCGGGGTTGCCGATTCGCCGTTGGAATTATTTTTGAACTTGCCGGCAAACGCCAATCAGCCAGCCATCAAGCAGCGGTATCTAGCGGATCGCACTGCGTTCTTCGGCCATGCGCACAACGGAACGGCGCGCTTTCGGCTCGGCGAAGCGTTCGAGCGTGTGCGCACGCAGGAGGGTTTCCGTCCGGAAGCGTTGACCTTCACTCTGGCGCGCAACTGGTACGGCGCCACGCCGCCCGCGACTCCGCTCCCTGTCACGTTCAAACGCGTCACGATCCAGGTGGAACAGTAGACCCTGCGCCGACTGCGTTGAGCCGATGTCATTTCAGGTCAACCTTCTTGCCGCCGCCCCACAGCGGCGCGATGTTGCCGCGATCCCATTCGCTCCACGCCTTTTGCATGTCGCGTAATATTTCAGGCCGCGCGGCGGCGAGGTTCTTGCTTTCGCCGATGTCGTCCTTCAGGTTGTAGAGGTGAATGCCGGTCTTGTCATAGCTCACCATCTTCCAATCGCCTTTGCGCGCCGCTCGCTGAGCGCCGAAGCGCCAAAAGAGCATCTCGTGCGGCGCGTCCTTGTTCTTGTCTTCCAGGAACGGCAGCAGATTGACGCCGTCGAGCTTCCATTCCGCCTTGACCTCGGCCCCGGCCGCGGCGAGAGAGGTCGGCAACACGTCGAGTTGGATGATCGGCTGATCGTAAGTCTTGCCGGCGGGAAGGCGCCCCTTCCATTGCATGACGAACGGCACGCGCACGCCGCCTTCGAGGAGTTGCCGCTTCGAACCGCGCAAGGGGAAGTTGATTGAGCCGTTAATGGTGGTGCCGACCATGGTCGGGCCGCCGTTGTCTGAGAAGAAGAAGATCAACGTGTCCTCTTCAAGTCCCTTCTCACGCAGTTTCGCTAAAACCTGGCCGACGGCATCGTCCAGCGCGGACATCATGGCGGCATACGTCTTGCGCTGCGTGTCCTTGATGTTGGGGAAGCGATTGAAATACTTATCGGTCGCCTGCATCGGCGTATGCACCGCGTTGAAGGCGAGATATAAGAGGAACGGATCATTCGCATGCTTGTCGATGAATGAGACGGCTTCACGGCTCAGCGCGTCGGTGAGATACTCCTTCTCTTCGATGGCCTTGGTGCCACGAAAAATATCCTTGCCCTTGCCGGGAAGGTACGGGTGGGCGCCGCCGAGGAAGCCGAAATACTCTTGAAAACCGCGTTCGGTGGGGTGCATCTTGGCTTCATTGCCGAGGTGCCATTTGCCGACGAGAGCGGTGGCGTAGCCGATGGCGCGGAAGCGCTGGGCGATGGTGACTTGATCGATCGGCATGCCCTGTTTGCCGCCGGCGGGGTTGAACTCGTGGCCGAAACGATTTTGATAACGACCCGACAACAGGCCCGCGCGCGTCGGACTGCAATAGGGGCCGGAAACGTAGCCGCTGGTGAAGCGCACGCCGTTCTTGGCGAGCGAATCGATGTGCGGCGTCGGGATGTCCTTGCAGCCATGAAAGCCGACGTCGGCGTAGCCCATGTCATCGCCGAGGATGATCACGATGTTGGGGCGTTTTTTCTTCTGCTCCTGTGCGCGGCCGACCGACGCGGCGGGACCGAAGAGGAAGCCGATGGCAAGACACAAAAACGCGAGTCGATTTCTCATGATGACGTGGGCTCCCTTGGGTGATCGAGCAGTCGGCCAATTTAACGCGCGCCAGGTTTGACCGCCACAACAATTCACCGGATGACGTTTGCAAATACAGACTTGCAAATTTGCGCGAGGATTGCGAGGATAATCGGACCATTCTTTATCTCGAACCGAGGAGCGAGGCCATGTCCGTGAAATACCCAATCGCAAGCATCCTGTGCGTCGCACTTGCAGCAAGCCCGGTGTCGGCTCAAGACGGCGGCAAGCCCGGGGGCTTCGGCGATCGCACCGGCAAGAACCGCGAGGCCGCCCTGCGCGACGGCGGCGGCACGGAGGCCTCCGAGGCGGCCGTCGCTTCGGGCCTGAAGTGGCTCATCCGCCTCCAAGAGCCCGACGGTCGCTGGATGCTCAACGGCTCAAGACTGGCCGACAAGGACAAGGGCAGCCAGGTCAACGATGCCGCCGCCACCGCTTTTGGACTTTTGCCGTTTCTCGCTGCGGGGCACACGCACAAGCCCGGCAAGGCGAACCCCTACGACAAGAACATCGACAAGGGGCTCAAGTTTTTGATTCGCACGCAGGACAAGAAGACCGGCTACTTCGGCGGCACCATGTATGCGCACGGCCTCGCTACCATCACGCTCTGCGAGGCCTACGGCATGACCAAGGATCCCGCCTTGCGCGCCGCGGCGCAAGGCGGCATCAACCTCATCATCAACGTCCAGCACGACGGCGGCGGCTGGCGCTACACCCCCGCCAAGACGCCGGGCGACATGTGCATCAGCGGCTGGCAGATGCTCGCGCTGACGACCGCCCAGCGCGCGGGCCTCAATGTGCCTAACGACACGATCAAAAAGGCGATCGCTTTTCTCAACAGCGACACCAACCCCGTGGACGACGGTTACGGCTACACGCCCGGCCAAGGGTCCACGCCGCGCATGACCGCCGTCGCGCTTCTCTGTCGGCAAAACGTGCAAGCGTGGGGGCCGGCGCATCCCAAGGTTCTGAAAGGCGTGGAAAACTTCATCACCAAGAATCAGCCCGATCGACAGGATGTCTATTACTACTACTACGCCACGCAGGTGATGTTCAACGTCGGCGGCAAGAGCTGGACGGACTGGAACGACAAGATGCGCGATTTCCTGGTCAAGAAACAAGAGACCGATGAGAAGTCCCCGAACCACGGGAGTTGGGCCCCGCAGGGCGACGTGTTTGGACAACAGGGAGGCCGCCTGATGATGACGTCGATGAATCTGCTGACGCTGGAGGTGTACTATCGGCACACGCCGTTGTTTCCGCGGGAGCCTGCGGAATAGCCGGCAGCTATTGAATTGCTTTGATTTCCACCTCGCCGCCGACCTGGAAGCGGGCGCGCAAGTCGAAATCGATCAAGAGTTGTGTGCCTAACAAAGGCACGCTGTCAAGTGCCGCGACGCGGATCGCCCTCTCCGCTCCGTCCCAAACGACGGTCGCGAGGTGATTTGCGTATTGCCGAATGCTCCCGTCCGCCATTTGCGCGACGGTGACGCTGTCGAACGGCAGTCCAAGGGCAGCGATTACCGGCGGCGGCAGGCTCAATGAACCGCTGAAGCCTGTATCGAGTATCGCCTCGATGTCGTGCAATTGAACCTTGGCATCGTGAATCGAAAACGGAATGATGATCTCAAAGCGCGGGTTTACCGTGCCGGCAATCATCCCAGACCTCCGTTTCCGAGCGGTCGGCCAATGCGGTAAGCGGCCGGGTGGCCGACGCGCATAAGCCATATTTGGGCGTCCGGGCGCCTTTCGTGCAGGCGATCCGTCACCTTGCAGTCATTCACATCGAGCTCGAAGTCCTCAGACTCGATATCAATCGCGAGGAACAAATCAACGTGTTCCGGCTTGAGTGTCGGCTGGACCACGCGCTCATAAATCTCCGTCCCACGTTGCGCAAACTCCTCCATGCTGTAGCGCGGTTGACGAGTAGCCAGGACCTTCGTTCCTTGCAGGATGGCACGCAGTTTTTCTTCCACACCATCTGACGCCTCGGCACTACCGACTCGCCATCCCGCCGTCTCGTCACGGAGGTCGCCTTGTTTCTCGCCCACCGCCTCAGGAACCAGAATCTGCACGTTCAATCCGTCCGGGAGCGGCGTACTGGACACGACCTTCCCGTCCTGAACAATACCTGAAATCGTTCCTGCCATGGCCGCACCTCGGTTTTCAATAACTCTGAGCCTTTCGCATTCTATCTCAGGCACACCGAGGCCGCAATGCAACAAGTCACCCACACACAATCACATGCAGCTCCCCCGGCCCGTGCACGCCGGTCACCAGCTTCAATTCGATGTCTCCCGTCTTGCTAGGGCCGGTGATGAGCGTCAAACACGATGGCGGCAGTGAGCGGTCGGGCGTGGCGGTGGGGGAGAAGAGATCGAAGAGATTGAACAGGTCCGGCAAGATTTGCGAGCGTTCGGCCAAGCAGATGTGCACAGGAGGCAGCAAACTCACCGATCTTGGCTCGTTGGGCTGACTCGCCATCACCACGGTCCCGGTCTCCGCGATGAGCCTATGCACGTTGGTGATGCCAATGTCAGCATGGAAGAAGTCCTCCTGCGGATTCGCTTGCATGTCGTCAAGCGTCTGCACGTCGAACCCGGCATCTTTCAGCTTGTGCGGCAGAGCAAACTGATCGATCAGGCCGCCGCGGCTGAGTAAGATTCTGCGTGCGTTGTGGGCCTGCACGATGCTCTGGATCGTCTGCATAACTGCGTCGACATCGGAAACGACGTAGCCCTTGCCTCCGGCATTGGCGAGTTCGGCGATGAATCGCTGCACGGGATCGGACCCTGCACCTTGATAGCCGACGCCGGCACGCTCGGGCAAGCTCGGCACGGCGCCGGCGCGGTTTCCGTCGGCGACAGCTTGTTTGACGCGCGTCAGAAATGCTTCGCGCGAACTCATGACAACTCCTTCCAGCGTTCGCGAAACGGCATCGCGGCCGGCGCAGGGAAATCGCGGATCTTTGTCCACTCCGCGCCGGGGCCGGGCATCTGATCGATCCAGCCGGCCTTCGCGCGCCGACCGAGGATTACGCGCGCGGCCCAGATCGCCCAATGATACAGCCGCGGCCGACATAACACCATACTCCAAAGCTGATACGCCCAGCGTTCCAGCCGACTCGGCTTGTGCGCGTGTTGCAACTCGCGCAGGCCGATCAGCATGTGCGGGATGTTGATCTTCACCGGACACGCCGCCTGACACGCCCCACACAGACTAGACACGTGCGGCAGGTGCGGGTTCTCGGCAACCGAGTCAAAAAGCGGCGTCAGAATGCTGCCGATCGGCCCGGAGTAGACGCCTCCATAGGCGTGCCCGCCGATGCGCCGATAGACCGGGCAAGCGTTGAGGCATGCCCCGCAGCGAATGCACTGCAAGCTTTCGCGAAACGGCGTCGCCAGCACCTTCGAGCGGCCGTTGTCGAGCAGGACGAGATGAAATTCCTCCGGTCCATCCACCTCGCCCGGCTGGCGCGGCCCCGTGATGATGGTCGTATAGACGGAGAGCGTCTGCCCCGTGGCGGCGCGGGCGAGCAATTTCAGGAAAACGGGCAAGTCGTTAAAGCGCGGAATCACCTTCTCGATGCCCATGATCGCCACATGCACGCGCGGCACGGTCGTCGTGAGCCGGCCATTTCCTTCGTTGGTGACGAGAACGATCGTGCCGGTCTCGGCGACGGCAAAGTTGGCGCCGGTGATGCCAAGGTCGGCCCGGCGAAACTTCTCGCGCAGCACGCGCCGGCCGACCATCGCCAGCGCCTTGGGATCATCGGACAGCGTCTCGCCGAGATGCTGCGACAAAACGCGGGCCACGCTTTCACGCGTGTGGTGCACCGCCGGCGCGACGAGGTGTGAAGGTCGCTCGCCGGCGACCTGGATGATGTACTCGCCGAAGTCGGTTTCCGTCACCTCGACGCCGGCCTTCTCGAGCGCGGGGTTGAGATGGATCTCCTCGGACGTCATCGATTTCGATTTGACGGCATGCCTGCACTTCGCGGCTTGTGCGATCGCGACGACGATCTTGCGTGCTTCCTCGGCCGTCGCCGCCCAATGGACCTTGCCGCCGAGCTTATGCACCGACATTTCGAGTTGAACGAGGTATTCGTCGAGGTGGGCGAGCGTGTGTTCCTTGATGCGCTTGGCGTGATCGCGCAAATCGCTCGAATCCGCGAGTGCTGCATAGCCCTTGCGATTACCGGCCATCAGCGTGTCGGTGAGGCGAACGAGCGCCTTTTGCAGGGTGGGATCAGCAAGCGCCTCGGCGGAGGCGTTGAGGAAGTCGTGGTGTTCGTGTTGTGCGTAGTTCATGTTCGTCATTGCCGCTTGCGGCTATTGCTGCGCCAACAATTCCGCCAGGTGCAGAATGCGCACCTTGCTCCCATTGCGATTCAAACAACCGCCGATGTTCATTAAGCAGCCCGCATCGGTGGCGACGACCGCATCCACGGCGGCCTTCTCGATGAACGCCGTCTTGTCGGTCACCATCGCGCCGGAGATCTGCGGATAACGCACCGCGAACGAGCCGCCGAAGCCGCAGCATTCATCGTGGCGTTCAAGCGGGACATATTGCAAGCCGCGCACCTTTTGGATCAGGCGAATCGGTTCGTTGACCAGGCCCAGACCGCGCAGGTGGCAGGCCATGTGGTAAGTGACTTTGCCGTCGAAATGGGCGCCGACGTCGTCGATCTTCAGAACATTGATGAGGAAGTCCGACAACTCGTGCGTACGTTTTGCAAATGCGACGGCGTGGGCGTGCCAGGGCGGGTCGTCGTGGAACAGCTCCGGATATTCGAGCTTGACCATCGCGGCACATGAGCCCGATGGCGTGACAATCAAGGGGGATTTAGCGAACGCCTCCATCGTGTGCTTGGCGAGCGTGCGCGCTTCGTCGTGGTAGCCGCTGTTGAAGTGCGGTTGGCCGCAGCAGGTCTGGGCTTGCGGGAAATCGACCGTGACACCCAGGCGGCGCAGCAGCTTGACGGTCGCAACGCCGACATCGGGGAAGAACGTATCGCCCAGGCAGGTGATCATCAGGGATACATGCAAACCAAGACCCTCACGTTTAGCCGCGGTTCGCACAACCGCGCGGGTCTGCGACCCGCGGCTAAACAATTGCCATCACAACAAGCGCCGGCTTTCCTTCTGCAACCCATCGTGAAGGAATCGCAACGTCGGTTCAGCCATGTGGTCAAAGTATTGCCAGGAGTGCCCGCCGGCTTGTGTTGTCAGATCGATCGTATGCGGGACGCCGAGCGCGGTCAGCTTTTCGTGCAGGCGATCGTTGCCACGATGCCAGGGATGATCGTCGGGGTCGATGCAGAAATAGATGTGTGGCGGATAGCGCGTTGGGTTGATGTGCAAGGTCGCGGTGTCCTGCCGGCATTGTTCCTTGGAGTCGTACATGTCGTCGAGCGGGGACCCTTCCCCGTAATATTCCTGGAAATCGACGGCCGAGGCGATGCCCGCGCAGGCGACAAAGAGATCGGGGCGACGAAACGCCAACCGCAGCGCTCCCTGGCCGCCCATGCTGATTCCGAAGACACCGACCGAGCGCGGCGACAGTTTCCAGCGTTCCTGGAAGCAGGGCAACACGTTGTCGAGGAGATGCCGTTCGGGCGTCAACTGCGCATCGAATTCCGGGCAGACGCGATCGACCCACCACGAGCGCTGAGCATGCGGACACACGCATACGAGGTTTAACTTATCAAGGATATTCGTGAACGCCGGCCGGCCGCGCAAGGTTTCGAGGCCGAGCGGGTGCAGGAACAGGACACCGAATCGCGGTTTGCCAGGCGGTTCGTAGATCTCGACCGTCTTGCCTGCAAGCTTGATTTCGGACCACGCGCCATTCATTGTCATTGGCCGCCAAACAAAAAGAGGGGAGACGCAAAGTTCTCCCCTCGTCGAATACCCTCTGAAACTGCCTACTGCGTATTTTGCACGGTCTTGTCCGACTTGTAGCCGGAGTCGCGATAGTAGAGAGGCAGATAGCGGTAATAGACTTCGAGCGTCAAGAGGTTGAGCGAGGTCACCATCAAGCGTCCCCCGTGACTGCCATGTGGATCGCCCGCAGCGTTCCAGCTGCCAAAGTTGGCGTTCGTGTCATAGGTTCCCTTGCTGTCCTGCGTCTTGATGAGAAATTCGCGCATCTTGTCGTTCCAATCTTTCCACTCGGTGCCGCCGAAATGGTGCATGACCTGGGTGGCGTAATAGTAGTAGTAGACGTTCTGTCGGTCAGGCGGGGTCTTCATGATGAAGTTACTAACCCCCTTGCGCATGCGCGGATGCGCGGGTCCCCAGTTTTGCATGTACTGCCGGCACAGGAGGCCGACCGCCGTCATGATGGGGGAGCTGCCGGGTCCGGTGTAGCCATAGCCTTCGTCGGTGCCGACGCAATGATCGAGGAAGGCAATCGATTTCTTGACCGCGGGTGCGGGAACTTCGAGCCCAGCCATCATGCCGCTCTTGAGGGCCATGATCTGCCAGCCGGAGACCGAGGTATCGCCCGGCGCCCGACTGGGGCCGTAACGCCAGCCGCCCCCTTCGTGCTGGGAGTTGACGATGAGATTGATGCCGCCTTGTGCATATCTGCGCAGGCCCGAATCCTGAGTGAGACCGTACGCTTCGCACATGGCAATGGTTGCCAGACCGTGAGCGTACATGCCGCCGCCGAAGTAGCCGGTCTTGGCGTTCTGCGAGCGTTTGAGGAAGGCAAGCGCCTTTTCGATGTTCTTGTCGTAAGGGTTGTCCTTGGCCGGCTTGTGAGTTTTTCCGGCGGCAAGCAATGGCAACAAGCCGAAGGCAGTGGCGGCGACGTCGTTGGATTCGCGCCCTTTGTCCTTGTCGGCCAGTTTTACACTGTTGAGCGACCACTTGCCGTCGGGTTCCTGAATGCGGATGAGCCACTTCAGCCCCTTGGCAACCGCCGCCTCGGAAGCATCGGTGCCGCCGCCGTTGCGCAGGGCGTGTTCGCGGGTGGCGCCAGAGCGGCCGTAGAAGGTTCCTTCCAGCGGCACGCCGCGCGGGCCGTAGCCGCCGATTTCGCCGACGGCCTTGCTGTTGCCTGGTCCCGCAAAGCTCTCGAGAGCGCCGCCTTGCCCAGTCGCGCCGAAACCGCCAGGCGCGGGGAGCGTCACGGGCGCCGCGCTCCTATCGCCGTCGAGGATGCCGACCGCTGCAGTCGGGTCCACGGAGCCAGGAACGCTAACGTCGGCAAGGCGGTCCACCATGAACTGGGTGTCGGTATCAAATTCGGTGGCCGCCGGATCGACGTCCACGACGTTGAAGGTGCGGTTCTTCTGCTCATCGGGCTCGTCGGTCTTGATACTGTTGATTTCCTTCTCCGGCGGCATCTCCTCGCTCGCATTCGAGAGATGGGTGATGAACAGGTATAACCCGAAACCGCCGACGAGCAGACCGTGCAAGAGAAGGCTGCCGATGATGGAGGGGATCAGCTTGAGAAGCGCCCGTCCCATGCCGCTCGGGCCCTCATGAAGCACCACGACCGGCGCGGAATTCTTTGGCTTGGAATTGGTGGCGGTCATGTTCACGTCCTTTTGGTTTGCGCAAACCTCTCACAAGACCAGCATATCTGATTTTCACACGAAAGACAGACGAACGCAAGAGGAACCAAGGATTTCTCGATCCTATCGCGGCGGCGGTTCTTGTTGGATCTCCATGCTGCCTGGCTCGACGCTCGGCGCTGGCGGCAGCTCGTCCGGTTCCAGGTTAAATGGTTGATTCTTGTCGCGCAGGCGCGCGACCTGATCCTGAATGCGCCGATCGCCGCGCCGGAGCCAAACGTTCACGCTCACCAGCAACAGAAAAACACTGACGATGCCGCCCACCAAATACCACATCAGGCTGTACGTCGGCATCACTACGACCGGCAACTCCTGCGCCTTCGTGTGCACCGTGAGCGTCTTGCCGATGAGGTAAGGCGCGATCACGTCTTTTTGGTCTACGCCTCCTTGCTTGTCCGCCGGGAAGCGGACGTGGGCCAGAAAATAGCCCTGAAACGTCGCCTTGCGATTGAACTCCTCGGAGACTTCCACATCCTTGGGCAACTCCGTAAAGAGCACGCAAAACGGCGGCGCTCCTGGGGTTGGGCCGATCACCCAGCCGGTGTAGCAGTGACTGATCTCGTCGCGAATCAGCCGCGGTGATTCGACGCGGCGCAACACCGGCATCTTCCCCGTGATCGTGATGACCTTGCCGCGATACCGGTTGGGCTGAGACGTCAAGTCCGTATAGGTCGCATTCTTGTTCTCTTCCGCGCTGCGCTCGAACATGTCGGCAGTCGCCCGGTCGGAGCGATGGATCGCCTGATTAAGCGCGAGATAGATGCCGAGATCGGGCCCCTTGAGGTCGCGCGGCTCCTTGCGAGTCATGTCGGGCCAGGGCCGCCCGTCCTTTACGACATCGAGATAGTGCTGATTCAGCGGCAGTACGGTCTCGAACACAAAAGGCCAACCCGAGATGGTACGCACGCTCTCGCTGAAGGCAACGCGCATCGACAACGTGCCCAACGAAGTGCCGGCGCCGATGACGGTGAGCGCCGCCCGTACCTGATCGCTCTGGTCGGAGTCCCAGAACGGAATCACGTGGATGCGCTCTTTGTCGTCCTGGTCGGTCGGTTTCTTTGCGTTTTCCTGGGGCGTCTTGTTCTCCTGGCCAACGCCCATCTGTGCCGCCATGCACACAAGCAGAAGGCTGACTAACAACCAGCGGCCGTTGACCTCGATCATGGACGCGATCCCTTGACGATTGGACGCCCGAAGGACGAGAAAGTTCCGCGTTCGGAATTCGATCTGCTTTCAACCTCAGCGTAATTTCGTGTTCAGCACCGGCGGCGGCACGAAGTGGATGTTGTCGTAGCCGGCCTTCTTGGCGGTGCTGTACACCATCATGACGTATTCTTGGCGCAAATCCCCATCAGCCGCCAACTTCAGGTTCGCTTTGTTCGAGCCTTTCTCGATCATCTTCTTCAGGGTTGATTCCAATAGGCCCATCGCCTCAGCGATGGGCACATGCGTGTCCGCGACCATTTGCGGCTCCGTCTCCAGCGAGTTCTTGATGAAGATTTGCCCCAACGTTCCCTCGGTGCGACTGCCAATCTCCTGCCCCCTGACGATCGACTTGGCGCGGATCGTAATCGCCTCCTGCAATTCCGGCAACAGATCATCTTCCTTGATGGAGAGAGGATTTTCGATCTGCGGAATGGGGTTCGGATCCTTGCTCTTCATGGCGGGATTTTCCGGCGGCACCAAGCTGCCGGGGATGTGTCCTTCCATCGCGGAAGGATGATAGGTGGCGATGAAGAAGGAGAGAATTTGAAACGCCATGTCGAGCATGGGAGTCACGATCAAGCCGAGCTGAACGCCCGGGGCGCTGCCGTCTGCTTTTTGCTTGTGTCTCATGAATGTCTCGGGTGAAGCAGGTTTGGATTAATCCCCATTCGCTCGCTTGCCCTATGTCCCCGCCGCCTTCATCACCCGCAGCTGCCAATACTTGAAGCCGGCGCGCTGGCAGGAGTTGAGCACGCTCCAGACATCCGTGTATTTGCAATGCCTGTCGGCGCGCAGAATCACCACGATCTTGACTTCGCCTTCCTTGTTGCGATGCCGGCTGCCGCGTTCGAGGCTCTCCTTCTCGCGTTCCAGGTGCAGCTTCAGCTTTTCCGGCGTGTCGAGCGCGAATGTGCTCACCGTGCCGACCAGCTTGCCCTCCGCGTCGAGATTGAGAAAGATCCACTCCTCGGCCTTGTCGTCGATCGGCAAGGCGAAACCCGCGGTCGGCAAGACAATGGAATCGTCGAACTGATCGACGCGCACGAAGTTGATCGTGATCATGAAGAACATGATTAACTGCAGGATCAAATCGAGCAGCGGCGTCAGGTTGACGTCGGTATCTTCGGCGGAGGCGGACACGGTTGCACCTCATGATTGCCGCTTGCGGCTTAGCGATTGCAGGCTTCACCGCTCGCGGCGGAATTATCAGCTCCCCGTCGACGTGCTGCCGCGCTCGGCGACGGCCGTGCTTGGGGTCGCGGGCTTCTTCGAGTTGTGATAGAGCTGTGTCAGCAAATCGTCGGCGAGGTTGATCGTGTTGAGCGTGATCGAGGTCAGGCGGTTCTTGAAGAACGTGTAGGCAAAGATGGCAGGCAAAGCGAGGAAGATGCCCGCGAGCGTGACGGCCAGCCCGTGCGATAGCTCGGTCGCGAGTTGGCTGGCGTCGGGGGTTTTCGCCTTGCCCAGCACGAGGAACGACGCCATCATGCTCCACACCGTGCCGACCAGGCCGAGCAAAGGGCCGACCGTGCCCATCATACCGAAGTAGCTGATCCACGACTCTTTGCTGGACCGGACGACGTCGGCGGTCGCGAGCATCGATTCACGCGCGTCCTCGATGCCGTACTGCAAGCGTGCCATACCGGCGCTCATGACCCGTGCAATGAAGCTCGTCTCATTACGGCACAGATCGTACGCTTGCTTGAATTGGCGTTTATTGACCATGTCGGTGAATTCTTCGACGAATGCAGGCGGAACCGCCTCACCCAAGCGCAGATCAATCAGCTCGATGATGAAGAGCGCCACCATGCCGACAGAAATCAGGATGAAGAGCAGCCCGTAGTATGGCCCGACGGAGACGAAGAAGTGGATGATCTTCTCGACGAAGCCGATCTGCGAGGCTTTCGCCGGGCCTTCGGGAGGCTTGTCCTGCTCCTCCTTCTTGTTGTTGTTGTCGTCTTGCGCATAGCACGCGTCGGGCGTCAACAGCGACAGGCTGCTCACGAACCCAAAAATGAAAACAGCCAACATGAAGGACAAGATCGAGGACCGAAGCTTGCCGATCGCAAAATTGCGCATGGGAATAGTTCCTGGGCTGGCGACATGCAACCGCGTCGCCGTTTGCAGTTTAGCGATCACTTCGCGCCTTGCGCAGCCGACCCGCCAGCGGCAAACAAGACGGGAACCTATGTCGCCACAATCCCTTACTTATCATGAACCCTTTGGAGCCGACCTGTCAAAATCATTCTCTTTGGTCGTCTCGGTTAGATTATCAGTTCCCGATTCGCTTGGCGAGCCAGACTGCTCTTGCAAACCGTCACAGCAATGAATCTCGCCGTGCCCTTCGCATTCCGGACAGGGCACCAAACTGCCATGCAGCAGAAACAGCCGACGGCCGTGACAGAGCGGACAGAGCATGGTTTTTCCGGAATAGCCATTTACCGTTTAGCGATCGCGCGACGCCGCGCGAAGGCTTCACCGCAATTGGCGTTTGCGAGCTCATTTTTTGAATTTCGCAACCAGCCACGCCGCCACCTCGCCCGGCGTGCTTGCCTCCGCGCGCAACACCATCAGGTCATGGGCCGGCCGCGTAAACATTGCCCCTTTGTAGGCATTCACCAGCGTCTTCTGATCGACGCGGCGATTGAGCCCATCTACCAGCGCTTCCATGCGCAGGCCGCTTTTGGCATTTGCCGCCGCGAGCGTGTCGAGGTCCGTAATCCGTAGCACGCCGGGGATAACCGCATCGTGCGGAAAGTAGCAAAACGGACTGTCGAGCATTGACGTAAAACTGACCAGGCCGCCGCGCACGTAGATCGCCTTGACATTTTCCACATAAATGCCGCCCAAGAGCGCGAGCAGGCCGCCCATCGGCTCGGATTGCCTTGGGAGCTTCACGTTGTTGTCATAGGGGGCGACGAGGTTCATCTTGGGATCGTTCGGCTCCGTAAACGAATCGCCCCACAGCGCGATCTCTTTGTAAGCGTAATCCATTCTTGGCAGCCGCAGCGCATCGATGACGGCGATCAGTTCCTTCAACTGGACGCCCGGCACGGTTTGGCCGTGCAGCAGCAAGGTCGCCGAATAGGAGGTCGCGCCGCTCGTGCGGCCCCGTCCATCGCTTGCGGTCTCGCCTGTGCCGCACAGATCGGGCAGGCAAACGGCGACGCCCTTCTTCAGCAGCTCGGCGATGGTTTCGGCGCGATGCTTGAGAAAGCCCGCTTTGCCCTCCTGGGCCAGGCCGATCACCACCTGGGAGGCCTTGACTCCGATGGGCCGAAGTATGACCATCGGCACCACACTGACGTCGCCGCGCACGATGAGCTTATCAAGCTGGAAGCCATTTTCCTTGCGCTTCTCCACGACCTCGACATTAACCTTTTCGCCAACATTGGGGAGCCCAAGTGCTTCAGGCAACCTCTGGTCAAGGACGGCAACGTCTTTCGACGTCTTGATGATGTCATGCGCCAGATCGTGCACCATTCTCGATTTCAACGCCTTTTTCGCGTCATCGGTCCAGCAGCGCAGTTCGCTGGAATCGAAGCGTTTCTTGTTCTCTTCGGGAATGGGCAGGCCGAACCACCTGTTCAAGGTCGGATACATCGGCTTGCGATGGATGGCGCCAATGTTGTTGCAGTGGGTCGATTCCGACGGCGTGCCCTTGACGGACCCGCTCCCCTTGGCGGAGCCGAGCTTGTCGGCGGCGCCGTAGAAATCGCCCCAGATCTTGTTGAAACGCGTCCAGACCGGATCGCGCTTGTCGTCCCAGGCGAACTCGTGGCTGTAAATCAGGCCGCGCGGGGCGAGCGAGCCGACGATGACCCAGGCGTGGAAGCCGTCGCGGGCGCCGAGTTTCAGGCCGCGTGTCGATTCCCAGCCGCCGCCCCCCATATAGTTGAAGGCCAGATCGGCGTCCTCGGGCAGCGGCAACTTCGTCTCCGGCTGTGGGCCGCCGAAATTGAACGGCGCTGCGGCAGTCACGCGCTTGTCGAGGGCCGCGAACACCGCGCAGGGGTCGCCGCCGCCGGCGACGGAGCCGAACACCATGATCTTGCTCTTATCGATGTTGGGCCGTTGATAAAGGACATCGACGCCGCGCATCAGGTCCCAAACCATGAAGCCCATCAAGCTCTCGCCGACGAGGCTCAATTGCAAATTGACGTTGTAGCGGAAGTGATAGTCCTGCCTGCTGACCGCGAATTTTTCCGGGTAGCTTTTGGCATCGACGAAAGGATGCTGCCGACGTTCGCCGTGGCCGAGCATGTCCGGGATCAGGACGAGGCAGCCCTGCCGCGCCCAGATCATGCCCATGTCTTGCAACTCGCCCTGCGTCTTCGGGTTGTGATGGCTATGGATGACGATGAAGCCCGGCATCGGTTTCGATGTGTTGTCCGGCACATAGAGATTTGCGGTCACAAAGAAGTTCGGCCGGCTTTCGTAAAGGATGCACTCGATGGTGCAGCCGTCGCCTGGTATTTTCTTGGTGGTGACGACCTTGACTTCCTTGGGCGCGTCGGGGAAGTTGCCCATCGACGCACGCAGCTTGGCGATGCGTTCGTCGCGCAGTGTCTCCCAGTCGGCCTTGGTCTTGACGGCGCGCCATGCATCGACATCGCGTTTGTTGACGGTCTCGCGCAGTTTCTTCAAGCTCTCGAAACGGAGCTTGGATTCGGACGAGTCCTTCTTGAAGACAGTGGTGTCGAGCTGTTGCAACTCGGCAACCACGCCCTTGTCCTGGGCCGTGACCCAGGTGGCGATCATGAATAGTAAAACCGACGCGATCATCGTTCGCATGACATCCCCCCGTATCTTCATTTAGCGTTCGCGCGTCCCCGCGCAATCGCTGGATCCAATGTGCAACGCCCAGTCTACCCGATGCCATCACCCATCGTCGATTGTTTTCCGATGATTCTCGACATACCAGTGAATTTGCCGAGCGAGCCCAAGAAGCACCTTCACCTCCATCTCGGTGAGCCGAGCCTTGCCGAGCAGATGGCGAATCGCGTGCATGAGCGGCTCCGCCTTGTCGCCGTAGACGAAATGAATCTCGACGAGCGCTGCCTGGAGTTGGCCGAACATGTGTTCCTGAGCTTCGCTGTTAGCCGGACGCGCAAGCGACGGCTCCTCTGCAGCCACTCCGTCGCTTGCGCGTCCGGC
>SYHD01000025.1 GCA_005799265.1 Planctomycetia bacterium
CCCCCCCCCCCCCCCCGCGGGTCTGCGACCCGCGGCTAAACCTAAAATCCTATCTTCAACAATTGCTCGATCGGCGGCGCCTGATATTCGCCCTTGTTCTCATAGCCCTGGCCCGGACTGCCGGCCACCTTGTGATACTTCTTGGTTACGCCCGCGCCGAAGCCGAGGCGGTCGATCTTGACGTTCTCGACCTTGTCCTCCATGCGAATGCCGACAGAGGTGTCGTAGACGGCGCAGTTGCGGATGTCAACGTGCGCGCCGCCGCGCGTGGTCGGTCCGCGCAGGCGGAAGGCGATCTCATTGTCGCGGAAGACGCAGTTCTCGACCACGACGTGCACGTTCTCCTTGAGATTCAAGGCAGCGACGTTGCCGATCTGCGCGGGCTGGTTCCAGCCGTGAAAGTAGCAGTTGCGGATAAGCATCTCGCAGCGCGGTCCCTTCGGCATCGTCTTGGTATCGACCGCGTTCTCGCCGGGGCGTTCGTCTTTCTTGAACGTGCCGGCATCGCCGGGGAGCGGGCCCGACCAGAAGATGCAGTTCTCGATCACGACTTTGCCGTTGGTTCGGCGATCGGGATCGAACTGCACCGCGTCGCCGGAGACGTAGTAGATCTCGCAGTTGCGGATGGTGAGGTTGTTCCAGCCGCCCGTGATACCGTGGGCGTCCTTCTGGTCCTTGAAGCTGCCGTTGAGCAGATGATGGATCTTGCAATTTTCGATGAGGACATCCTTGGCGAAGACGCCGACACCATTGCCGGTGGCGTTCATGATTTCGCAATTGCGCAGCGTGACCTTGTCGGCGGTGATCTTGACGCGATTGCCGCCTTGCCAATTGCAGTCGACAAGATAATTCTCGTAGACGCCGGACTTGGTAATCATGAGTCGGTCGGTCTTCTTCGGATTCTTGAGACAGCCTACCGGGCCCTGGACGCCGACGGGCTTGGGTGAAGCCTTCTTCCCGTCCTGACTTGCGACGTCCGCCGAGATCAAGCCAAGTATGACGGCCGCTGCCACGACCGGGAGCGGCATGAGAGCCCGAATTCTCGCAGCCATTGGAAGTCCCCTAATTGCGAATCGCCTATTTGGATGCTCCGATGCAGTACAAATGCTTGTGGCCGCGCAGAAAAATTTCGCCGTTGGACACCGCCGGCGCCGCGTAGATCGTTTCGCCGAGCTTATTGCGCGCCAGCAATTCGTATTTCGGACCGGCGGCGAGGACGAACGTCTCTCCTTGCAAACTCGAGACGTAAAGCTTGCCGTCGGCCAGTAGCAACGAGCCCCACAGGTCGCCGTCGACGCGTTCCTTCCAGAGCGGTTCGCCGTTTTTGGGGTCGAGGCACTCGATGAAGCCGGGAGCGTCGGCCAGATAGAAGCGGCCCTGATGGAAGACGCCGCTGCCGACGCGTTGCGGGTTCTTGGCGGCATTGCGCCAGGCCGGCTTGACAACGCCTTTGCCGCCGGGCTTGACGGCCAGGAGCGGGCCATTGTGCCCGCAGATGCCGACGATGAGATCGCGCGTCTCGTTGACGGCCGGCATGGCGTAGATCTCGGTCCCCAATCCTTTGCACGTCCATAGGTCTTTTCCCGTATTCGGGTCGTATGCTTTGAAATAGCCCTCGCCGCCCACCGCGTCGCCGGGCAACGGCAGGATCAATTCGTCGCGTTCGCCGACTTTGACGACGACCGGAGTGCTCCAGCAGCCGAAGACGGGGCTATTGATCGCTTTCTCGTCCGACTTCCAGACGGTCTTGCCGGTGCGTTTGTCGAGCGCAGTGAGAAACGTGTTCGGCTCGCCGGGGCCGTGGAAGACGATGAGGAGGTCCTTGTACAGGATCGGGCTTGAGCCATGCCCCCAGCGTGAAAGAAGCGGTCCGAAGTCGCGCTGCCAGAGTAGCTTGCCGTCGAAATCATAGGCCACGACGCCGGCCGAGGCGAACCACGCATAGACCGCCGCCCCATCGGTGACGGGCGATCCGGAGCACGGGGGATTCTGCTTGTGCGTCGTCTCCTTGACATCACAGGCATGCTCACGCTGCCAGAGCTTCTTGCCGTCCTTACGATCGAAGGCGAGGAGGGCGCGACGTTTGCCATTGTCGAGCGCTTGTGTGAGAAAAATGCGCTCGCCCCAAATGATTGGCGTCGAGTTGCCGGGCTCGGGCAGGGCGACTTTCCAGCGCACGTTCTCGGTGGCGCTCCAGGTGGTCGGTAGGTTGCGTTCGTCGCAGACGCCGTCGCCGCGCGAACCGCGCCAGGCGGGCCAGTTGTCGGCAAGGACCGGGGACGCACACACGACGGTCAGACAGATCGCGAATCGGCTCATCGGTCGCTCGCTTTCATTTCGTGGACAGCATGGCTTGCACGGACACGAATCATTCTACGAGGAATGCGCCCGCCGTTACCGCGGATAGCCTTTACTTCACTAACCCTGAGCGCAAGCGATGGGATAATAGGGCTCTTGCAAGCGGATGAGTCTGCTGCGAAGCCCACGGCGATGTCCTCGCTGGCGCTCAGGGTTAGTGAGGCACACCTGTTCCCTGGCTCCGCGCACTTCACCTTGCTTCCATGTCAATCCCCTCGCTATAACGGCCGCGCGATATCGGCTGTTGTCCAGGGAGGAAATGTCATGTCATTTCGTCGGCTCTTCGTAATCGTCCTTTGCCTTACGTTGGGTTGGGCAAGCAGCGTCACTTCGGTCGCAGCCCAGTCCGTCAGGACGGGCAAAAGGGATAAGCTGGTGCGCGTGACGTATCCCGTCGCGGATCTCGTCATTCCGATCGGAAATTACTCGGGCTTCGGGGATAGAAGAACCACGGATGAGAAAACGCCAAAAACGACGGATGCGATGGCGGAATCGCTCATGAAGGTCATTCGCGAAACCATCGCCAAGGAATCCTGGGAAAGCGGCGGCGGCAAGGGCACAATGCAGTATTTCCCGCTTGGCATGGCCCTCGTCGTCCAGCAACGGCAAGACGTGCATGACGCCATTACCCGGCTACTAGGTGGTTTGCGCAAACTGCAGGACGTGCAGGTGACGGTCGAGATGCGTCTCGTCCTCCTTTCCTCAAAGGGCGCCGACTGCGGGCGTGCAGCGATGGACCTTGTCGGGGAACCGGTCCGCGCTGTGGAGATCCGCAAGCCGGCGTCGGTCGGTCGATTTGTCTCGCTGGAGGACCGGCAAGTCTTCGCGTTTTTAGGGGAATGGGTTCAAGGCGATCGTCAGGCCAACATGATGCAGATGCCGAAGGTCACGCTGTTCAATGGACAGCAAGCAGGCGTTGGGAGCGTGCATAAAGGCGACGGCCTTCGCTACGACGTTCTGCCGGTCGTTGATCCCGATCACAAAAACGTACGTGTGTCGCTGGACCTCGAATTCAAGAAGGGCAAACACGTCGTGACGGCGGCGGGCACTTTCACGCTGCTGTCGGACCGTACGCTCGTCTGGCAACAGGGCGAATTCGCGGGCCAGCATCTCTTCGTGCTGCTGACGCCGCGCGTGATCGTCGTGAAAGAGGAGGAGCGTTTTATTCCTGGGGAGATCACGCCTATTCCCGGAAGATGAACGGGGCCCGCCCGAAAGCCTACTTTGTCCACGCGTCCTTGAAGAAGCGGATCCAGTTCGCGTGCATGATGCTTTCGATGTCGGTGGTCTTGTAGCCGCGGCGGGCAAGTATGTCCGGGATGCGCTGCAAGTCGGCGATGGTGTCGAGATCGCTGGGGGATTGCTCGCGGCCGTAGCCGCCGTCGAGGTCGCTGCCGATGGCGGCGTGGCGGGCGTTGCCGGCGAGTTGGCAGACGCGGTCGATGTGATCGCAGACGCGCTCCAGCGACACCTCTGCCTTGGTGACGCCTCGTATATAGTTTGGCACGATCATCCAGATGTCGAAGGCGTGGCCGATGACGCCGCCGCGTGCGATGAGCTTTTTCGTCTGCTCGTCGGTAAGCTGGCGCTGGTGCGGCACCAGCGTGCGATTGTTGTGATGGCTGGCGAGCAAGCGGCCGCCGAATAGATCTAGTGCTTCGTCGAAGCATTGATCCGACAGATGCGTGACATCGAGGATCATGCCGACGCGTTCCATCTCCTGAAGCAGCTTGCGTCCTGCAGGAAAGAAACCGCCCTCGACACCGGTGCCGTGGCCGTAGGGACTAACGCCGTAGAGGCACGGACCGATGATGCGCAGGCCGGCATTCCACCATTCCTGAATTTGATCCGGCCGCAAGATTGCATCGGCGCCTTCCATGCTGACGATGCAGCCGAGCGGGAGGGTCGTCGAGTTTTCGTCGGCTTTCCAGGCGTTGATGTGCGTTTCAAGCGTCGGCCAATCCTTGATCAGGCGGAGATGGCCTTGTTGTTCCAGACCTCGGTAGTAATGCAGCTCCCCCATCGCGGCGCCGAAAGCTGCTTCGGCTTGCGAATAGAGCTGGATCGGCGGGATGCTGCCGGGGCGGAAGAGCCGGGCGAGCACCGTGGCGACGAACGTGACGACTTTGCCGCGGCGCAGATCGGGGAACGAGACGGTATTGCACCCGCGGCCTTTTTCCTTGTCGCCCGCGGCAACTTCGAGTTGGCGGATCTGTGCGCACGGAAGCTGTAGGTTGCGATTCCAGTCGAGGGCGTTCCAGGCGAGATCCAGATGCGCGTCGAAGATGAGCATGAACACTCCTTCCGTCCCTTACGGTCGCGGCTCGTTGCTATTTTCCTGAGCGTTCTGAGAGGGGAATGTGCACTACCGTGATGGCGGCCGATTCCCAGCCGCGCGGTTGACCGCGCCGCCAGCCGTCCCAGGAGATGAAGAAGCGTTCGCCTTTTTCGTCAAGCGAGTTGCCGAATGAGCCGTCCAGAGCGTAGCCGTACTTGTCCCAAAAGTGTTGGTGCAAGAACGCGAGGACCTTGCGTTTGCCGGTGGCGAGGTTGTACTGAACGATCGGGGCGCCGTCGCCTGATGCGCCTCCGTGGGCGCCGGGGACGTAATAGAGGTAGCGGCCGGCCGGATCGACTTCGAGCGACGCGATGTACTCTTGCTTGCCGACGGCGACGTTGCCGAGTTGCTTTAGCTCATCGGTCTTGACGTGATAAGCCCAGAGGTCGGCTTTCGTTCCGGAGGTGCCGTAGATGATGCCTTGCGTGGTTTCCTTCGACGCGGAGCGGACGTTCGGCACGTTGGCGGGCGTGATCTTATTGGTGCGCGGGTCGTACTGCTTGCCTTCCCAGAAAACCTTGCCCGTGGCGGGCGAAAACAGCAATGTGCGGTACGGTCCGTCGTCGGCGACGATCAACGTCTTTTTGGTGCGCACATCGATGGCGAAGAACTGAATCTTCTGATTGGCGGCGTTCTTGCCGGGGGCGGTGCCGCCGTAGAAGATCATGCGTTCGGGATCGAGCACGCTGCACGGGATGGTGTGCTTGGCGACCGGATGCGTGGCGACGATCTGAGTTTCCATTGTCTTCGGGTTGGTGCGCAGCAACCACTCGCCACG
Source organism: Planctomycetia bacterium (assembly GCA_005799265.1). GTDB lineage: Bacteria > Planctomycetota > Planctomycetia > Gemmatales > Gemmataceae > SIAQ01. The sequence goes on from SYHD01000025.1 coordinate 5,475, forward strand.
GTAGCCATTTGCGTCGTGGGTGACCGTCGGCGAACCGCGATCGGTGGCGTAGTAGAGCCAGCCGTCGGCACCGAGATCGATGCGGCTCTGCATTTCACCGGGGCGGTAGTTCATGTCGGCGGGAAACGCTTTGACCGATTCGAGAAACTTGCTCGTGTCGCACAGTAGGCGAAAGTTCTTGTTCACGGCATGATACTCCCACAGATGGGCGGTGCCGCGCGGTGCGAGATGATCGTTGCTGGAGGAATAGTAGATGTCGCCGACGACGATGCCGTCGGACCGGTGCGACCAGGGATTGCCGGGATAGTTCTGTTCGGGATAGAAGGCGAAATCGACGACCGGCGCGACCTTGGCGATGGCGACACCTTCGCGCAGGTTGGGGCCGGACTTGAGGAACGATGCATCGGCTTCAGTTACGACGCTCTTGCCGTCGGGCAGTTTGGGTGGATAGGGCAGGGGGTAGCGGTCCTTGAGCGTCTTGCCCGGCTTCTTGGGAGGCGCGTCTTTCTTGGGTTCCTGGCTTTTAGTTGCCGAGGCCAATATCAACAGTGCCGGTACGATCCAGAGTAGATGGAGTTTCATGTCAAATTCCTAATGCGGCCGGTCCAATGTAGGGCTCACGCTCCGCGTGAGGAATCGACACGCGGAGCGTGACGTCTACGGTGGTCATTCGTATCTCGATCAATCAAGCTTTTTGGCGACCGCGGTCCCTACGCCGGTCGCGCCGTAGCCGTTGCCGCAGTAGAACAGCCGCAGCGTGTCTTTTTCCTCGACGATATTGGGATACGTCGTCATGCGGCTCTCCCAGCCTTTTCCGGCGGGCGCGAGCGCGAGGTTGTCTCCCGGTCGGCCGCGTTCCCAGACGAGGCCGTCGCTGCTGACGGCTTCGCAGATGGAGTAGGCGCCAAAACGCGTGCCGATGCCGCCGTAGATGGCGCGCCAGCGTGTGCGCGTGCGCCAGACGTTGAGCGCGATGGTGGCGGCATTCTCGTAGTTCGCGTCGGTGCGCGGCCGCAGCATGACGCGCCGCTCCGTCCAGAGTCGGCCGTCGTACGACTCGGCGCTGACGGATTGTTTGGCCTGATCGACGAGCAGGTCCTTGCTGGCAGTCCCCGTCGCCAGCGTGTAGTGCATGCGATAGAGGATGCGTTTGTCTTTTTGCGGAAATTCGAGGATGCGGCCGCCGCCGGCGATGCCACGATTCTTGGGCCAATCGGGATAGCCGTCGCCGCGCAAGATAGGATCGGTCGAGACTTTCTTCCAGTTGATCAGATCGTCGCTGACAGCCAGGCCGATGCCCCAAAAGGCTTGCAGCCCGACGCCGCGTTGGTTGCTACGGCCCGTATAGTACATATGCCAGCGCTCGCCAATGCGATGCACGCACGGTAGGACGCACCAGGTTTCATCGAACGCGCCTTTGCCGCCCGGCTCAAGCAACGGCCCACGGCGTTTCCAGTTTCGTAGCTGATCGACCGGCGCTGTCGCCAGACAAATGCGGCGATGTCCCTGTTTGTCTGCCCCCGCGTAGTACATCCAGTATTCATCGCCGCGTCGAATCACAAATGGATTCATGCAGCAGCCGACGTCGTACGCGCCGCCGCCTGGTCTCAGGATCGGATTGTCGGCGTGGCGCTGCCAGTCGTGAACCTGAAACCGCGCCGCCTCCGGTTGCAATGGGCGGGCGTCGCTCCAGGTCGGCATCGTCAGGGCCGCGCCGACACCCGCGGTCTGCAAGAACTGACGCCGAGTCAGCTGATTAGTATTCATGTTTCCTCGCAAACTGCAGGCCGCGGAACGGTGCCCATGATGGTCTCACGCAGAGGCGCACGGAGAGACGTCTTGGATACTCGCCGCCTTGGGTTGAGAGACTGACGCCACCGTATCATCTTATTTACTCTGCGCCTTTGCATGAGATTGATTGCATTGACTGTCGTTCTCATGGCCGCAGAAATCTTCGCGATTTTGGATTTTTACGGTATCTGCAAATTGGCGGGAATGGTAGGATATTCAATAGTGGCCCCGCCAGCCCGAATCCCTAGCCTTCTGCAGACGATTGCTCCTGCCGTCTCGAAAACTCTTGAGGCCCCGCTGATGCGAGTCTTGCTAGGATGTGCAGTCCTTGGTGTGAGCCTCGTTGTGCTCGACCCCGTGTCGGCGCAGACGATCGCCAGGCGGCCATTGAGTGGGCACATCGATCGCTTGATTCAATCGGGACTCGACAAGGCCAATATCCCCGCTTCGCCTCGTGCCGACGACGCCGAGTTTCTTCGTCGCGTCTACCTTGACATCACTGGACGCATTCCAACCTACGATCAAACTGTTGCTTTTCTCAACAGCCAGGAACCCGACAAACGCGTCAAGCTGGTCGATGAACTTCTGGCTCGTCCGGACTTCGGCTGGAACTTCGCCACCCACTGGCGCGAACTGATTGTCGATCGCAACGCCGAGAACATCGGCCAGGCGCGTGAACATTCCTGGGCTCTCATCGACTGGCTGGCGGAAGGCTTCAACAAGGACCGCGGCTGGGACCAGATTGTTCGCGACATTGTGACGGCCGAAGGAGAAGCCAAGACCACGCCGCCGACGACGTTCATCCTCGCCAATCGCATGGGCGTGTTGCCGAAGCCGGAAGACATGGTCGGTTCGGCAGGTCGGCTGTTCATGGGCATCAACATTCGCTGCGCCCAGTGCCACGATCATCCCTATGTGACGGAGTGGAAACAGGAAGACTTCTGGGGCGTGGCCGCCTTCTTCGCCCAGGTGCGCGATCACAACCTGGGCAACGACGGCTCGGCGCAGAAGCCGATCTACTTCGAGAAGCCAATCGAAGACCCGAAGAAGCAGAAGAGTTACGCGGGCATTCAAAAACGCAATGGCGTCATCCCGCCCGAAATCGGTGGCAAGATCGCCATTCCGAAGACTGGCGATCCCAATATTGCCGTGAAAACCGTCAAGGCAAAGTTTTTCCTCGGCAAGGAGCCGCAGTTCGATGCCAACGGACCCTATCGCACGCCGTTCGCCGCATGGTTGACGTCGGCGGACAATCCCTACTTTGCGCGGGCGATGGCGAATCGGCTGTGGGCGCACTTCTTCGCACGCGGCATCATCAATCCGACGGACGACATTCGGCCCGATCGAGAAGTCTCGCATCCCGAATTATTGGTCGCGCTGGAAAAGGAATTCAAGAGTTCGGGTTTTCAGGTAAAACCGTTGATTCGCGCCCTGTGCAACAGCGAGGCGTATCAACGCACGAGCCGACCGCTCCCAGGGAACAAGGCCGACGATAAATTCTACAGCCGGCAGACGCTCAGGCTGTTGAGTTCCGATCAAATTATCGATGCCCTGGCGATCACTGCGGGACGCGTGCCCGTCGTGGGCAAGAATCGCGATCAGCAGACAGCCCCATTTGCGACGCGCAAAGCCGACGGCGACCCGACCGAGTTCAATCACGGCGTGCAGCAGTTCCTCTTGCTAATGAACGGCGGCGCGGCCAACAATCCGCAAAACCTCGGCAAGCTGACGGTCGGCAAGAGCAAGGAACAGGCGGTCGCCAATATCTACCTGACCGTCCTTTCGCGCCAGCCCCGGCCAGAGGAAGTGACGCGCACTCTGAAATATCTGGAATCGTCGGACGCCAATCAGGGATATCGTGATATTTACGGTTCATCCGACTAGAGCGTATTTTGTCTGATGGAGTCCAAGAATCTTGAGTTTGAAGAACACCCGGTCGCGGAAGCCATAGGCCTGACGGGTCATGGTCCTGATTTTGTTGTTGATGCCTTCCAAAGGCCCCGTCGAAA
>SYHD01000283.1 GCA_005799265.1 Planctomycetia bacterium
CGACGTTGATGTAGGGATCGAACTTTTGCAGGCGAACGCGCAGGCCGCGCTCTTCGAGAAACATGCCGATCGAGGCGCTGGTCAAGCCTTTGCCCAGGGAGCTGACGACGCCGCCGGTGACGAAGATGTGTTTGGCCACGAGTAACCTCCATGAGTGAACGAGGCGAGAGCCGGACAAAGTCATTTTATAGGGTCGCGGCAAGGTTTGCGAATTTCCGCCGCCAACCCCGGATCAGCCCGACGATTCCTGGCCGTGCGTCAACTCCGCTACAATCGCCGCAACTGACATACACTTGCTTGATTTTACTGCAATAATACAGCAATCTCGTCTACGGCCAATCGCGCATTTGTTATGCTGGATAAACCAGCGAAGATTTGACGATGAAATGGGAGAAACGATGACGCAGTTCTTGATTCGATCTGCCTGCGCGTTCGTGTGCCTGACGACGGTCATCGCATTCGCCGTCGAAGCCAGCGAGCGTGATAGGTATTACACGCCGCCGCAAGCACCGTTCTACGCGCAGCCACAATCGCCGTTCTACGCGCCGCCGCAAACGCCGTTCTACGCCCAGCCGCAGGGGCCTTTCTACGCCCAACCGCAGGCGCCGTTCTACGCCCAGCCGCAAACGCCGTTCTACGCCCAGCCGCAGGCGCCGTTCTACACGCCGCCTCACACCCGGTTCTACACCCCATAGCAGGGGTCGTCCCATCACGATGGAATCGAGCTTGACGAGCTGATAAACGTCAGCGACCGGAGAACCCTCTGCGATGGCAGAATGTTCTCCGGTCGCTGTCGCGCCTGGGTCGTCCGGGTTATGCCGCCAGCTTTGCGTTGTTGCTTTGATATGCCGCCACGAACCGCGCGTAATCGGCAGGAGTATCCACACCTCGATGAGCGTGCGGCACGATCCCAACCTGGATGCGATATCCCAATGCCAGGACGCGCAACTGTTCTAGCTTCTCCGACACTTCGATCGGCTCTGGCGGCAACTTTGCCAACTCGAGCAAAAAATCACGCCGATACGCATACAGCCCCAAATGCTGCAAGAAACGCGCCGTCGCGAAGTCCGGTTCCCCGTCGCGCACAAACGGAATGGGACTCCGGCTAAAGTAAAGCGCCCGGCCCACCTTGTCGCACACTACCTTTACGCAGTTCGGATCGCGCCACGCTTCGAGCGAACGAATCGGCACCGCCAGCGTCGCCATCACCGCCTCGCGATCGTCTTCCAAGAGACGCGCAACCAGATCGAGCGTGCCCGGCTCGATCATCGGCTCATCGCCTTGCAGATTGACGATGATGTCGGCGTCGAGTTGCTGAGCGACCTCGGCGACGCGATCGGTGCCGCTCGGATGATCGTCGCGTGTCATCATGACGTTGCCGCCGAAGCTCTTGACGGCGTCAAAGATGCGCTGGTCATCCGTGGCGACAACGGCGACGTGGGCCTTGGATTCGCAAGCACGCTCGTAAACGTGCTGGATGAGATATTTACCCGTCTCGCGCAAGAGCGGCTTGGCGGGCAATCGGCTCGAAGCGTAACGCGCGGGAATGACAATAGCGGTTTTCATGGCGGACCTCCGAGTCGAAGATGTTGTCGAGATTACAACGATTTTCGCAATTCTAAACAAGACCGAATGGTGGTATACTTCACCTCATGGCTAACGTCGCATTGAAGGATTTCTCCTGGAAAAGGATGATCGCCGCCGTGGAAGACGTTCGAGAACGAGCGTGCCGCGCCACTGCCGCCCTGCAAAAGGCGGGGATCGCCCACGTCGTCATCGGCGGCAACGCGGTCGCGGCCTGGGTCGCGCGCGTGGACAAGGAGGCGGTGCGCAACACCAAGGACGTGGATCTGCTCATCCGCCGACAAGATCTTGGCGACGCAATCAAAGGGCTCGAAGCGGTTGGCTTCGTACATCAATACGTCAACGGCATCGATCTTTTCTTGGATGGTGTAAAGGGGTCGGTTCGCAGTGCGATTCACGTCGTTTTCGCCAATGAAAAAGTTCGCGCCGACGATCTGGCCCCGAATCCTGACGTCACCGAGAGCGAGCCGGGGCCGGAGTTTCCCGTGCCGACCTTGAAGGCGCTTGTTCGAATGAAATTGACCTCGTTTCGGCTGAAGGACAAAGTGCACCTGCAAGACATGCTGGAAGTCGGACTCATTGATGAGGACTGGACCGCACAGTTGCCCGCGGACCTCGCGGTGCGCTTGAAGGAAGTAATGCAATCGGAGCATTGACATGGGCACATTAATGCGTCAAGTGGGGAAACGCAAATGACGCTGCCTCAACTCGACTATCTCATTATCGCCGCCCATCCTGATGACGCCGAGATCGGTAGCGGCGGCGCGATCCTGTCACTCAAAGCCCACGGCGCAGCGGTCGGCGTGCTCGATCTCACCAATGGCGAGCCGACGCCGCACGGCTCGCCCGAAATCCGCGAGCGCGAGACCAACGCCGCCACGAAAGTGCTCGGCCTCGACTGGCGCGGCAACCTCGGCCTGCCCAATCGCGCCCTCGTCGCCGATCTTGACGCGCGTAAACAAATCGCCGGCATGATCCGCCAACTTCGGCCGCGTGTCCTCATCACCCATTACTGGGAGGATGCGCATCCCGATCACGTCGCCGCCAGCGCCCTTGTCGATGCCTCACGCTTCTGGGCGAAGCTGTCGAAAACCGACATGCCGGGGGTGCCGCACTATCCGACGAAGATCCTTTACTTTCCGAGCATGCATCTGCCGCAGCACCTGAAGCCATCGTTCGTGCTGGATATCACGGCGTTTCATGGGACAAAGCTCGACGCCTTGAGGTGCTATCACTCGCAATTCATCGCCGGGCGCTCGACCGAACCGCCCACGCTCTTCGATGACGTCACAACCCGCGCACGCTATTTTGGCTGGACCATCGGCACATCTTACGGCGAACCTTTCCTGTGCCGCGAAGAAGTCGGCCTCCGTGATTTGCAGCATCTTTCGTGAATTTTACGCGCTCGCGCGGAATCTAGGCAAACCTCGCCGTGTACGCGGAAGCTACCGAAACATCTCCGCGCAACTTTCCCAACCTTACACCAAGTTGTCGACCCGCCTGAGCGATACTAGGGGAGACGAAAACGCGTCCCGTTCGAGGGTGAGGTGGCTTTTGTCGAATGACCTGAACGTCCTGGCACTCATCAAAGGGCACGAGCGTTTCATCTTCATTTACGATGACGAGAGCCGGACACAACTCGTCGACACGATCCGCGATTACGCGGCCGACGCCCAAGTCAATCTGTCTTGGTTCGATGCCATGGTGCTGACGAAGAAAGCGCGCGAGCAAGAGGGAGTCGAAGCGACGCCGCTGGAACCAACACCCGCACACGGACGCATACCGCCGCTTGCGGCTTAGTGATACCCCTCTCATCCGGGGAGAGGGGAGGTTTGAAAATGGATGAAGCCGTCGCGGAATTCTTGAGATCGCTCGCACTGGAGAAGAACGCCTCGGAGCACACCGTCAAATCGTATCGCGAGGATTTGACGCAGGCTTTGGAGTTCTTCCGCACGAAATACGAGGGACAAAAGTTAGGCCCCACACAAATCACAAGCAGACATTTACGAGCTTTCACGGTCTGGCTGCATGAACAAGGCTACGCCAAGACCACCATCGCCCGACGGATCGCGGCAGTCCGAACCTGGTTCAAGTTTCTGTGCCGGCAGGGTCTGGTCGCCGCCAATCCTGCCGACGGACTGCGAGCGCCGCGGCAAGACAAGAATTTGCCGCATTTTCTGGCGGAGGACGCAATCGACAAGCTGCTGCAAGCCCCTCCCGCTCATGAGCTGATGGGGCTGCGCGATCGAGCGATCCTGGAGATCCTGTATTCGGCGGGCCTGCGAGTCAGCGAGTTGACGGGCCTGAACCTGGCGGACATCGATTTCGATTCAGGAGTCGCCACCATCCGTGGCAAAGGAAAAAAGGAACGCCTGGCGTTTTTCGGATCGGCTTCGCTGCGAGCGCTCAAGAATTGGCTGCACGCCCGTGAAAGCGTACCGGCCGACAAGGGAAAGAAAACTGAAGCGGTGTTCCTCAACAAGAACGGTACGCGACTGACCAGCCGCAGCGTCGGCCGATTGCTGGAAAAGTATTTGCTCCAGGCCGGCATGGACTCGCGCACGAGTCCGCATACGCTGCGGCACAGCTTCGCGACCCACCTGCTCGACCGCGGCGCCGACATCCGCAGCGTGCAGGAGTTGCTGGGCCATAGCAGCCTGGCGACCACGCAGATATACACCCATGTGACCACCCAGCGCTTGAAGGAACGATACGACCAGGCCCATCCCCGTGCGAAACGGATGGATTCGCAAGGCACCGCCGAGGATTTATCGGGCGATAAGACGAGGTAATCACCATGATCTGTCGACCGCTCCGTTGCAAATGGATTCTGTGTTGCGTAATCCTCGCTGCGCCGTCCTCGACCCTCCACGCGCAAGAGAAAATCAAGTGGCGCACGGACTACAACATGGCGCGCAAGGAAGCGGAAGCCAGGAACCTCCCCATCTTCATCGATTTCTTCCGAGATCCGTGCCCGCCATGCATAAGAATGGATCAGACCACGTTCAGCGATCCGCGCATCGCCGCCATACTGAACGAAAAATTCATACCGCTCAAGATTAACGGTCCCGTAGAACGTGTGCTCATCGAGAAATTACAGATCGAACTGTTCCCGACATTCGTCCTTGCCGGCCCCGATGGCCGCATCACAAACACGCTGGTCGGCTATCAAGATGCCGAATCGCTGGGCGAAACCGTGCAGCGCCTGCTGATTTCGTTGACGCCGCCTGACCCAATCGTGAAGGACTTGGAAAACGCCATCCGCTGGGAAAACGAGGGGGACTACGCTCGCGCCATCAGCACGCTGCGTAACATCCTTGACGACCCCAGGGAGCGCCCGATTCAAAAGAACGCCCACGAAGTGCTGAAACGCATCCAACAGCGCGCCGAGGATCGCATCAACGTTGCCCGGGACCTGCATGCGAAAAACCAAAATGCCGCGGCGATCAATACTTTGACCGAAATGATGCGATCCTACCCCGGCCTGCAGGCGACCAAGGACGCCGCCGACCTCATTAGTAAGATTGCCCAATCGAACCGAGAACAGATGGAAGTGCAAAAGGCCACCGACCGCACCCGGCGCGCACGCGACCTCCTGGCACAGGCCAAGGAATTCTACCGCACGCGCGACTATATTCCGTGCGTCGATCGCTGCAAGTACATCATTGCCAACTTCGGCGACCTACCCGAAGGTCAGCAAGCATTCGCCCTGTCCTCCGAGATCAGGAGCAATCCCGAATGGCTGCAAGGGGCCGCCGACGTGCTGGGCGACCTCTATGGCGACATGCTCCTGGCCCTGGCCGAATCGCACCTGAAACAGAACGACGTGAGCAAGGCACGCTACCAACTCCAACGCGTCATCCAGATTTTCCCCGGCACGCGTCTGAGCGAGTCCGCACAACTCAGGCTCTCGCAACTCCAAACCGTGGCTATCGATCGCAAGTAATTGCCCGTGTATCTTGGGGAGAATAGCTTCCCGATTGCGATATTACGAGCCGCAACCGTTAGGGAGCGGAAACGCTGCGAAGACAACCGCTCCCTAACGGTCGCGGCTCATCGATGAACGATGATCACTTTCAACGCGCCGGCATGCAATCGACCGTTCGTCGCCAGCAGTCCATATTTCTGCCAGGCGCCGGGCAATCCATATTCCAACGTTTCTCCCCCTGTACCAGTCACCTGTCCACCCGCTTCGAGTACGAGAATGTGGCCCGCACAAATGTCCCAGTCATGGAACGCCTCGTAGGTATTGAGATAGATGTCCGCCTCGCCACGCGCGATCAGGGCCAGCTTAATGCCCGCGGAATACGATTCCACGATGTGCGCGGGTTCCAGGGCGTCCACCCAGCGCGAACGTTTGCCGGGTTCACGCGAACGGCTTTGCGTGAGCGTACACATACGCAATTCTTCTATCGGTGTGACCGTACAGCGTACGGGCGCCTGGCCGACGTCTTGGCGCCAGCAGCCTTGGCCGCGGACGGCATACGTCAATCGACCTACAGCCGGTTGGGCCACCACGCCGACGCCGATCTGCCCCTTTTCGACGAAGCCGATCATGACGGAGAATTCGCCGTTCTTGCGTGCGAAACCACGCGTGCCGTCAATCGGATCGACGATCCAGATACGCTCACCCGTCTGGGCCACTTCCTTGAGCGTCGCGGTCGTCTCCTCGGCGCATAAGGCGTCGGTGGGGAAAGCGTGCCGGAGGGCGCGCAAGATGATCTCTTGCGATTGCCGGTCGGCTGCCGTGCTGATGTTCGCTGGCGCGTCGGGAATCGCCTGGAAACGCGCGTAGGCATCGGCGAGATAAACGCTCGCAGCTTGTGCGGCGGCCAGCGCGGCTTCGAGTTCGCGATCGTACATGGTTGTTCTCTCATGGAAACCGTAGGGGGCGTCGCTGACGCGCCTCGCCTTGAAGGACATGGTGCATCTGCGACCCCTACCGATGTGAAACGCCGCGCGAGCGGCGGTGCGAATACCAACGCATTTTAGTTGAACTCAGGGTATTGTAGATGCCAGATTCGCCCGCAAACTCCACCTCACTTCGCAATGCCACTCTGCCCAATTCGCTCAAGTCGGGCAAGATGGACGACGATACTGAAATAACCAAGAGGCGGCAAATGTCACAATAAGGAGAACTATCCGCGTCGGGCCAAGTTTTCAGCCTGTGAAATCACGCTTTTCGGGGTTTACCGCAAACTATTGAACATGAATGATTTGCGGGTTTCGCTCACAAAAACCTCACATTGACACGATTAGCAGGGTGGTTATAATCCACATCATCGGCAAGATTGGCAATTTCAGCCAAGACGGCCGAGAACGCCGAATTTCGGGGTTGATTTGTTTAAGGCATTCTCGGTATCTTCTGGAAAGCCTGACTTGCCTACGGCTATGGAGAGGCTCGTCAAGGAAGATCTCGGTCCGCCGCCTTCTTGTGGAAGAGAGGAATGCCCCATCTCGTTCGTTTAGCTGCGGGTCGCTGACCCGCGTGGTTCTAAACAATCGAATTGGGGACGCGGGCCTGTCTCAATCGCCAGCTGTGGCTGGCAGGGGTGGACGTACCCATGAAGACCGTTTTCACGACAGGCGAAGCTGCCAAGATTTGCAAGGTCAGCCAACAAACCATCATCCGTTGCTTCGACAACGGGCAACTCAAGGGCTTCCGAGTCCCTGGGTCGCGATTTCGCCGCATTCCGCGCGAAATGCTTTACAAGTTCATGAAGGACAACGGCATCCCGACCGACGCTCTCGAATCGGGCCGCCGTAAGGTTCTGCTCGTCGATGACGATGTCGAACTGGTCGAAGTCATGACGAAGTTCCTCGAAGAAGACGGCCGATTCGACGTGAAGATCGCCACCACCGGCTTCGACGCCGGCATGCTGGTGAAAGAGTATAGGCCCGACATGCTCGTTCTCGATGTGATGTTGCCGGACATCAACGGCAAGGAAGTGTGCCAGCGCGTGCGTGCCGACAGCACGATGGAAGAGGTGCGTATCCTCTGCATCAGCGGCATGATCGAGGACGACAAGATTCAAGATCTGCGCCTGGCCGGCGCCGACGACTTCATGCACAAACCCTTCGATGCGGAGCAGCTGATCGAGCGGATGTGCAAGATGCTGGAAATGGAAGTCGCCGAAGCCGTGTCCGCGTAAGAAAAAGTGAGTTAGTGACTAGTGGTTAGTGGCTAGTGAGGAAGCGGTTTCTTCACTAGCCACTAGCCACTAACCGCTAACCACTCAATTGGCATGGATGTCCCATGAAGACATTGGGCGAAGCGGCAATGGATTTGCCCTGGCTGAATCCAAGCGTTGCGTCGATCACGACGCTGGCTCGCTCCACGCTTTCCACCGCCTGGACTCAAGTTCGCAGCGATCCCGGCATTGCTCTTCTGTCGGCCCACCTGTTCAATGAATCCCCTACTTCTCGCGTTTCGGGCGACGTCGCCATTCTTGAAGCCATTCTGCAACACCAAGCGGACAATCAACTCGGCATCGTTGACTGGAACCAAGCTGGTCCCGCCGACGTGCATCGCGTATGTCATCGTCAAGCGTTTCTAGCAGCTGAGCTGGCCGAGCGCGTCGGCTGCGACGAACGCCAGGCCTGGGTCGCCGCGTTTCTGGCGCCGCTCGGTTGGCTGGCGCTGGCCGCCGTCGATCCTGCCCATATCGCCGAGCATATTGATGCTCTTAGAAAAAACACCGATACTTGCAGCTGGCAACGCTGTGCCTGGGGCCTCGATCACGGTTCTCTGGCGCGACGGTTGTGCCGCTCCTGGCGTTTACCACACAGCCTGGCGACCATCATCAGCCATCTCGGTTTGCCGGCGGACATAGCCGAACGGCTCGGCGTCGAGGTACGGTTGTTTCAGGTCGTCAAGCTGGCAGTCACGCTGATACAAGAAGCCGGCAACGGCCTCGGGTTGCCGATCGGCGCCAGTTCGCTGGACTTGCTCGGCCCCCTCCATCTCGAAAAGAACGAGGTCGAAAAGCTGACAGTGTGCGCATTGGCAACGGCTCCCCCGACTCTCCAGTGGGAATCGCCCGCACAGCATCCGCTCTTGATCGATCTCTTACGCTTATCGCTCGAGAATCGGCGTCAAAACGATTCCGCCTGGATCGAGCGTTTGCAACAAGAGTTGGATTATCTGCAAGAGGCGCTCGTACGCAAGAGCGATGTAGACGACAACCGCCTGAACAACATGAAGCTGGCCTCGCTCGCGGAGCTAGCAGCCGGCGCCGGGCACGAGATCAACAATCCGCTCGCGGTCATCTCGGGCCAGGCCCAGTACGTGCTCAAGCAGATGGACTGGCTTAACGTCCCAGCCGAAGAAATCGAAAACGTCGGCGAATATCTGGACAATTTGCGTTCGAAGGTCGCGCCGTCGCTGCAGAAGATCATTGGGCAGACTCAGCGGATCCATTCGATTCTAAAAGAGCTGATGCAGTTCGCCCGACCGCTGCCACCCGATTTTCAGCATCAGTCGGCTAGCGAGTTGATTGATGAAGTGGCCGGCTCGCTCCAGAGTTTGGCGGGGGAACATCAAGTTCAGCTGTTGCTTCCGGATATCGCGGTTGACGAGATACTGCACGTCGATCCGGCCCAAGCACGCGTGGCATTGAGCGGCATTCTGCGCAACGCGATCGAAGCGGCCCCGGCAGGCGGATGGGCACGAATACGCCTTGAATCACACGATGACGACCTGATCGCATTCATCGTCGAGGATAATGGCGCCGGCCCGGACGCCAGTGCGCTCGAACATCTTTTCGATCCCTTCTTCTCCGGACGATCCGCGGGACGCGGACGCGGTATGGGACTGCCGACCGCCTGGCGTCTCGCTCGCCAACAAGGCGGCGACCTGTCCTTCGCTGGCGCCGCCGCGGGCACGACCCGATTCGTCCTGACGCTGCGACTGGCCCAATCCGTGCACATTCATGGCCGCACCGGCACGCATGTGCTGACTTTGGTTCGCAGTGCGTAGGTGGACAACTGGGAGTTGCTGCCATGCCTAACGGTTCGACGATCATGGAAGAGCGTCTCGAACGGGGCGAAATCGTCCCATTCGAGCCATGTCCGTTTGCGCTGCCTTCGGGCGACGATTTGGCGTTTCTCCTGCAACAGCAGCTGAAGAATTCGAGCAAGAACATCAGCTTCAATCCGGCCACACGCTCTGTGGGCGGGTATGTGGAACAGACGCCGAACCAGGCGGCACGACTCAATGGCCTGATGGCGGATTTCTCCGAACGAACGATCGCCTGGCTAGCGGCGCTGTTGCCGAACTATGCGCATGCCTGGCAACCGGATCGCGCGAGTTTTCGTCCCGCAGAGGAAGCGACGCGGTGTTTGCGTCTGACGGCACGCAACGATCTGTTGCACTTCGACGCCTTCCCATCGCGGCCGACACGTGGACAACGGATTCTGCGTCTATACGTGAACGTCAATCCCACGGATGTTCGCGTGTGGGCGACCTCCGATACATTCGCCAGAGTGCTTGAGGAGTACGGCGCGTGCGTCGGTTTGCCGGGGCAGCATACACGCACCTGGGTCGGCCGACTGGGACAGGGCATCCTCGGTCTCTTGCAGCCCACGGTCATCGAGCGAACCGAGTACGACGAGTTCATGCTGCGTCTGCATCACTTCTTGAAGACCAACGCCAAGTTCCAGGAAAGCGCGTCGCGACGGCTGTGGCATTTCAAGCCCGGCTCAGCGTGGCTTCTGTTTGCCGACGCGATTACTCACGCCGAGCTGCGCGGACAGTACGCGCTGGAACATTCGTTTTTCATCGCGAACCGGACGTTGGCCCTTCCCGACGAGGCGCCTTGTGCTCTTCTGGAACGACGTTGTGGCGAGCTTCGCCTACCCAACGCCGCTTGATTTCCCGTAATGCAAACGTCTCGCTTGCATGTTTTTCGATAAAATCGTGCAAGCGAGACGTTTGCATTACGGGAAAACCATGTCAACCTCCCTTGCCAATCTCGTGGCCGTCGGTCGCCGCATTGTCAGCGGCATCAGGCATCTTGTCTATCCGCCGATTTGCTGGGCGTGCGGGCATCTGATGGACGGCGAACAAGGCCCCGTCTGCGCGAGTTGTTTGCCGCGTTTGACGCAAGATCCCTTCTCGACTTGTCCACGCTGTTCGAGCACGGTCGGTCCCCATCTGCTGCTCGCCGAAGGTTGCCTGACCTGCGCGGGTGCGCCTCTTGCATTCGACGGCGCGTTTCGCATGGCGCCTTACGAAGGCCTGTTGCGCGAAGTAATTCTGCGCATGAAGGCGTGGACCGGCGAGGAACTGACGGAAGCGATCGCGAAGCTTTGGGCGAAGCAAATCGCCCCCCGTACCGCATCGCTCCATCCGCACGTGACGATCCCGGTGCCGCTGCACTGGACCCGACGTTGGCGACGCGGATTCAATCCCAGCGAAATAATGGCCCTGGCCCTGGCGAACGAGCTGCATATTCCGTGTTTGACACGCGTCTTGCAGCGGAACCGACGCACGCCTCCACAAACCGCTCAGCCGTCGGGAGCTGCTCGCCATCGGAATGTCAAGAATGCCTTCGCGTTGCGTTCCGATGCCGACCTGCATGACAAGACACTCCTCCTGGTCGATGATGTGCTCACTACCGGCGCCACGCTCAGCGAGGCCGCGTGTGCCCTCCGGTGGCTTGCTCCGAAAGCGATCCACGTCGTCGTCCTGGCGCACGGGAAGTAACGTCCTTCTCGTCGACACCTGAAGCTCGCCCCGCGAATGTCAAACTTTGACGCTTGCGTAGTGTCTTCCGGCATGGGAAAATGTAGGCATTGTTCTTTGGAAGAAGAAAACAGAAGTAGGCGGAGTAGCGATAATTAGTCAGTTGCGTTCCGTAGGTTGCCGAGCTTATGGGTAGATTTGCTTTTCCGCGTCCCGTGGTTGATTTCGCACCCGATGTGCGACATAGAATTAAGTGACTCCCGTTGCGTCCGGTCCCATTGGCAACACACTGGTTTTGAAACCGGCGCGATCGTGAGGGTGAGCACAACAGGGAAGGAAAAATGTACCGATACAGCTTGTTACTTTTCGTTTTGTTGGGAGCCGCGAGTCAGGCGCATGCGCAGACCAAAGCGGATGCACTTTTCGACGAACTCTCCCATGATTTCGGCTCCGTCCCCCGTGGACACTCGCTAACACACTACTTCCGCGTCGTGAACAACACGAAGGAACCGGTGCGCATTGCGAACGTCCGCGTGTCGTGCGGCCAATGTTCGCACGCGCGGGCACTGCAGATGAATTTGCAGCCCGGGCAGGAGACCGCCATCCTCGCCGAGATGTTTACCAACCGCTTCATCGGCGTGAAGACCATCACGATCTTCGTGCAATTCGATCGGCCTCGCTTCGAGGAAGTCCGCCTGCTGATCCTGGCCAACAGCAGGGACGATGTCACGTTTACCCCGGACACCATCGCCTTCGGGCACGTCAAGCGTGGCACAACCGCCGAAGGCAAGATGACGCTCTCGTTCCTGGGGGGCGGCGCTATCGAGATCACCGAATTGAAGAGCGAAAGCAACTACGTGCAGCCGACCGTGACCAAGATTCCACGTTCCAGTGGCGAGACCGTCTTTGAAATCTCCGCCAAGCTGCGCGATGACACGCCCGCCGGAAAGTGGTATACCGACCTCTGGCTCAAGACCAACCACCCAGCCATGCCGAAACTGCGCGTGCCCGTCACCGTTGAGGTTGAGGCGGCCTTGAGCGTCAGCCCCAGCACCATTTCGCTCGGGCAAGTCAAAGCCGGCGTCGAATCCGATCATCATGTCATGATTCGCGGCGTGCGGCCTTTCCGCATCGTCGGCATCGAGGGAGCCGACAATCAACTGCGGGTCCGCCCGACCAACAACGAGAGCAAGCTGGCACACGTCCTCACCGTGACGCTTAATCCGCGCGACCTCGGCGAATTGACACGCAAGATCCGGGTGCAGACCGACCTAAAAACGAACGGCGATATCGAATTCAACGCTCATGCCAAGGTCGTCCCGTAGGCGCCCCAGGTATTTGTTTAGCGCTCGCGTGGCCGCGCCAGTTTCTGGCGTGTCCACGCGAGCGCTAAACGAATCACGATAGCCGCTTGCGGAACTTCATCGCCGCCAGCAGAAACGACGCCAGTCCCATCGCCCACAAAATCACCGCGTGAATCCACAATTCCGACCAGCCCGCCCCGCGTAGGATGATGCCGCGCGCCACGTCAATCATCCACGTCGTCGGGAAAATTTGCGCCACGTACCAGAAAAACGTCGGCATCGAATCGAGCGGGAACACGTAGCCCGACAGAAAGATCGACGGCATCATCGTACCCATAGCCATCTGCCCCGCCGCCTCGCGCGTGTCCACGCGCGTCGAAATGTACAGACCCAGCCCAAGAAACGAACACGTGAACGGCAGCGTGAACAGCAACAGCGTGATCACGTGGCCATGAATCGGCACCTGGAATATCGACCACATGAAGAACAGGATCGCGGCGAATTCAATGAACGTCAGCACCAGATAGGGGAGCAGCTTGCCGAAGATCAGCTCGCTCGCTTTCACCGGCGTCATGAAAAGCTGCTCCAGCGTCCCCTTCTCCTTTTCACGCACGATCGCGTTTGCCGACAGCATGATCGCCATCATCTGGCACATGACGACCATCAGCCCTGGAATGAAAAAATTCGCCGAGCGCGTGTCGGGATTGAACAGCATGCGTGGCCGTGATTCGATCAGCAATGATTGAAGATTCGGCACGTTCCGAAGCGATTCCTGTAACGACAACGCATTGCTGACATTGAGGGCGACATTGCCGACGGTCGATTCGGAGGCGTCGACGAGAACGAGAATCTGCGCCGAGCGTCCCGCTTCAATTTGCCGTGAGAAGTCTTCGGGGATCTTGAGGCCGACACGTGCTTTGCCGGAGACGATCAGGCGATTCATTTCTTCGTCGGTCAGGACTTCATGGGTAACGCGGAAACTCGTCGAGTTTTCGAACATGCGAATCATCCGCTTGCTTTCCTCGGTCCGGCATTGATTCAAGACGACCAGGGAGATAAAGCGGACGTTGGTGTCGATGGCGTAGCCGAGCATGAAGAGTTCGAGCACAGGAATAAAGAGCGCGAAGAAGAGCGTCGCCGGATCACGAATGATGTGTAGAAATTCCTTGCGCGCGACGGCGTAGGTGCGCTGGAACGAAAAGCCGTTGTCCATCGGGCAAACCTCCACTGGCCCGCTTACCGTTTAGCGCTCGCATTGCAACGCCGGTTTCCCGATGCTTCAACGCGAGCGCTAAGCCGCCAGCGGCATGGTCATCCCGCGTTCTTCCCCGTCTGCGCCCGCGAGATCGTGACAAAAACATCTTCAAGCGAAGGCTCCGCGTCAATCGCCTTGGCGCCTTCGAGACCGAGTTCGGCGAGAGTGCGATCCTTCTCGACCAGTGCATGAATCGACTGCCCAAAAATGGTCGCCTGCTGTACGCCGGGTCTGGCACGCAGTCGCTGCAGCAGACCTGCCGTGTCGGGATCGTAGATTTCCAGCCAGCGCGTGCCGGGCGGGGTAACGCCGGGCATCTGCTTGAGCTCGTGCGGCGTGCCGATGGCGAGCAGGTTGGATAGGTAAATATACCCAACTCGGGCGCAGCGTTCGGCCTCATCCATGTAGTGCGTTGTGATGACGAGGGAGATGCCCTCGGCGGACAGGCGGAAGAGAAGGTTCCACAGATCGCGGCGTGCCACGGGGTCGATGCCGGCGGTTGGCTCGTCGAGAAAGATCAGCCGCGGACGATGCAATAGCGCGCACAGGAGTGCAAGCCTTTGCTTCCACCCGCCGGAGAGCCGGCCTGCATATTGGTCGATGTACGGAGCGATCCCGGTCAACTCGATGAGTTCCTCCTCACGTTCCTTGGCCTGGCGCGGCGTCAGGCCGTAGATGCCGGAGTAGAAGTCCATGTTCTCGCGGGTCGTCAAATCTTCGTATAAGGAAAATTTCTGAGACATGTAGCCGATGTGCGAGCGAACGCGCTCGGACTCGGTGGCGACGTCATGGCCCAGCACGACCGCGCTTCCCGCCGAAAGCGGCACGAGCCCGCACAGGCCGCGTATGAGCGTCGTCTTGCCGGAGCCGTTGGGGCCCAAGAGGCCGAAGACCTCGCCCGGGGCGACCGTCAGGCTAACGTCATTGACTGCGGTGAAGGCGCCGAAGCGAATCGTGACGCCGCGAGCGTCGATGGTGAGTGGAGGCATAGTATTCCTGCCGCTTGCGGCTTGGCGCTCGCGGCGCTCTGCGAGTGCTAAGCACACGCGGCTTAATCTCGAGGAATCGTCACCTCCGCCGCCATGCCCGCGTTCAGCACGCCTTGCGGATCATCGACGCGAATCTTCACGCCGAAAACCTGGTGGCGGCGTTCATCCACGCTCTGGACATTGCGCGGCGTGAATTCGCTGATGTTCGAGCGCTGGATGACTTTCCCCTTGAGGACTTTACCCGGATGCGAATCGATCGTCACCTGCACTTCCTTGTTGAGCGTGACGAGGCCATACTGTGTCTCCGGCACGAAGATCTTGATCCACAGATCTTCGACGCGCAACACGCGCACGATGGGTTGATTCGGCGCGACGATATCGCCGGGCCGAATCGCGATCACCTCGACAACTGCCTTGCCGAGGTTGAGGGGCACGAAAACGTCGGTTTCCTTGAGGTTGATTTCGATGGCTTCGAGCTGGGCACGGATCTCATCGACCTTCGCCTGCGCGATGTCCTTGTCCTCTTGCCGAGTGCCATTCTGGAGCAGCGCGTAATTCGCCTCGGCGCGTTTCCACTCCGCCATGGCGTCAGCCTTGTCTTCGGGGCGCGAGCCGCTTTCCATCATTTTCGCCTTGAATTGGGCAGCCTCGGCGCGTCCCTTGGCACGGTCGCGGTAGGCGATGGCCGCGTCGAATTCGGTCCGCGAGGCTGCTTGCCGATCATGCAGTGCGGACACGCGCAGAAATTCCGTCGCCGCCTGATTGTAGTCGGCCTGGGCGGATCGATATTCGCTGCTGGCCTGATCGATTTCCTCCTTGCGCCAACCCTTCTTGACGCGAACGTAGCGCGCCCTGGCGGAATTACGTGCGGCGTCGGCGGCGTCCTTCTCTTCCACGCGCGGTCCGTTGATGGCGCGTTGCCATTCGCGCTCGGCAAGGTACAAGCGGGCTTTCATCTGCTTCCATTGATTCTTGAGTTCCGGCGCCTCCAAAACAATGAGCCGCTGATTCGTCGCGACCAAATCGCCCTCATTGACCAGGACCGCCTCGACGCGGCCGCCCACCTTCGAGCCGAGCCGAACTTCTTGCACTTCGACGATGCCCGGCAAACGCAGCACGCCACCGTTGCGATAAGGCCAGAACACCGCGAGCCCGCCGGCAATGACCAGGAGGACGATAGCCCCAGTGCTGATCCAGACTTTCTTATCCATCGACAACACACCTCGATGACGCCTCGCGGACATCCCTAACTATTATACCAGGTCAAGCGTCCGCTCGTATTGCAAGCGTGGCGCCTACACCGAATCGGCCAGCGTGTAAGCGAGTCGCTGGCACTACGTTTCCATCCTTCCCGTCGAACCATAAGAAAGCTGCATGGAGATCAACATGCCGGACATCAAGCCGATTCGCAAACTGATGGTCGCGAATCGCAGCGAGATCGCCATTCGCGTCTTTCGCTCG
>SYHD01000026.1 GCA_005799265.1 Planctomycetia bacterium
AAGGCGTCATCGCCTACAAGATTGCCGCCCACGCCGGCGACATCGCGCGCGGGCGCAAGAACGTGCGCAATCGCGATGACGAACTGTCGAAAGCGCGTTTCGCTTTCGACTGGGAAAAGCAATTTGCCCTGTCGCTCGACCCGGCGACGGCCAAGGCGATGCACGACGAGACGCTGCCGCAAGATGTGTTCAAGTCGGCAAAGTTCTGCTCGATGTGCGGCCCGAAGTGTTGCTCGATGCGCATTACTCAGGACATCCGCAAGCTGGCAGGAGAGCCGGCGATTGTGGGGTAATCTGAGCCAGACCGTTTGCGGTTTAGCGCTCGCGTGGCTGCGCCAGACTCCCGGCGCTGCTACGCGAGCGCTATACCGCAAACGGCGATTTCGAGGCACCCATGGGCGGCGCCGGTCCCGTCATCTTGTTTGTCTTCTTCTTCGTCGGCTGTTCGATCTGGACGGTGCTATACCTCTTGTTGGCAGCGCACTATTTCCTCACCATCATCATCGAATCCAGCGCGGGCAACGACGAAGTCCAGTTCCCTACCGAAAGCGTCATCGAGCGGTGGTGGAAGCCGGTCTTTTGCTTGTGGATCCTGTCGATCTGGGTGGTGCCGGCGGCCATGATCAACGGACCGCTCATGGCGGGCAGCCCCATCGCTTTCGGAATCGGCTTCGGAGTTCTGCTCGCGCTCGCCTTTCCCTTGAGCCTGCTTTCGGCGCTCTATTCGCAAAGCTGGTTTTTCGTCATCCATCCGCTGGTCGTCTGGCGGCTTGTGCGGCACTTCCGCACGTTCGCCTATGTGTATGCCGTCACGTTGGCGACGCTCGCCGCGACGGGTGGCATGGTCGCCGCCGTATTCTGCCACACGGTTCTCTGGGCGCTCCCGGCGTCGTTCGCCATTCCGACGACGCTGCTGCTGTATGCGCGCCACTGGGGCCGCTTTGCCTGGCTAGCGCTCAACTTCGACGTGCGTCCGCAGAAAAAGAAAAAACGCGACCCGGCCGACTCCCAGGCGTCGAATGGCGCGAGCGATGCCCCCGAGCCCGACGTGAAAGAAGTCGGCCCGATCACGGAGGCTGCCGAGGAACTACTATCGTTCGCCTTCCCGACCGCGCTGTTGGAGTATGCGAGCGCCTGGGGTCGGTTCGCGTGGCGTGAGCTCGGCTTCGAAGGGCGCCCCCAAAAAAAGAAAATACGCGATCCGGTTGACGCGAAAACTCCGGATGCCGCGAACGCTATCCCCGAAGTCGACGTGGAGGAAGTGGCGCCCGCCGCGGATGCCGTCCCGGAAGGACTGCCGGCGGCGCCCGATTCGGCGGTCGAGGAAGAAGACGAGTGGTCCACCAACAAGGCGCCCTACGGCCTCACCGAGGACAAAGTAAAACCCGTGCTACAGGAATCTGCGTCTTTCCACGTGGCCGAAGTCGCCGCGGCGGACCAACCACTGTCGCTAGCGAAGTACTACGATGACGAGGCGAAGAAAGCGATTGACGCGGAGGAAAAAAAACTCGCCGACGCGGGCCAAATGCCGCTGCTGCGCAATAAAAACCCGAGCTTTCAGATCGCTCTTCTGCGCGGTGTGTGGGAATTCATGATCTATTCGCACACGATTCAGGTGTGGATCAATTTGGTGTTTCTCACGGCCATCGAGTTGTTTTTGCTGATGATGATCCGCAATTTGTTGCTGCGGATACTGGATTGATGCGTTGCAACCGTTCACCCCTCTCCCCTGTACTCGGGGGAGAGGGGCGGGGGGGTGAGGGGTTGAGGCATCGCGCAACTGTCTGTTCTTCCCCCTCACCCCCAGCCCCTCTCCCCCTGAGTACAGGTGGAGAGGGGAGGTGAACGATTACAATTCGTGTGGCGTTCGCGCGAACGCTACACGAAGACATCCTTCACTTCACGCCGCCCATTTCGAGGATCTTGGCGACATCCCACAAGGTGATATTGCGATCGATGCCGCCAGTCGCCAGGATCTCGCCATCGGGACTAATGGCGACGACCTGGAAGCCGAGCGCGCCTTCCTCCATGGCCGCATCGAACTTGCCGGTGTCGAGGTTCCAGAGTAAGAGCGTGCCGTCGCGCGCCGCCGAGACGAGGCGTTTGCCGTCCTTGGAGATGGCGAGTGAGCGAACCAGTGACGCATGCGCTTTGAGCGTCCTGTGCAGCTTACCGGCCGCAACATCCCATACGTGGATTGGGCCGTCCTTGCCGCTGGAATAGATGAACTTACTGTCCGGGGAAAACACCAGATCGCGCACGAACTCGGTATGCGCTTTCAGGGTCGCGTGGTGTTTCTTCGTATCGACGCGCCAGACCTCGATGTTGCGGTCCCAGCTCCCCGAAGCGAGCCATTTGCCGTCCGGCGAGAAGGAGGCGCAGTTAACGTCGGCGCTGTGTTGCGTGAAGGTATCGAGCAGCTTGTTCTTCTTCCAGTCCCACAGGCGAACGGTCTTGTCGACGCCGCCGGACGCCAGCAGCGCGCCGTCGGGATGGAAAGCTAGGCCGCGCACGTCCTTGTCGTGCCCTTTGAGTTCACCGATCTTGGCGCCGGTCGCCACATCCCATAGCAAAATGCGATTGTCATGGCTGACGGAGGCGAGCGTCTTCGAATCGGGCGAGAAGCGCACGGTGATGACCATGTCCTTGTGCCCGGACAACGTCGCGCGCGGCGCCTTCTTTGCGACATCCCAGAGGATGACAGTCTCATCGCGGCTGCCGGAGGCGATGGTCTTGCCGTCCGGGGCGTAAGCGAGTGCGGTGATGGTATGCTTGTGGCCCTTGAGCGAGGCGGTGGATTGTGCGTACAACGGGAACGCGCAAACGAGAAACAAGAGGCCAGCACAAATTGGTGTGAGTTTCATGAGCGAATCCTGATGCACACGGTAGAGTGGGTTCGGTCCTCGCCACGGACGAGCTGTGTATCTACTTGAAACACCCGCTGATCGCGTCGCAGCGGCAGACGCTGTTTTGCGCACCGCGAAGACCACGTTTTGCAGCAGATGGCCGGACCACTGGAACGATCCCGCCAGCCCCGCAGGCATCGCCTGAGTCGTCATCCAAGCGGTACTGAAGGAAAAAAAGTGATTTAATGACAGTCCGAAATCGAACCTCCTGAGCGAATTCCTCACTGGGAATCAATCTACCCAAAGAAACTCATTCGACGCCAGAATCGCCTGCGCAAATTGCTCCCACGGCGAAAGCCGATCCTTCGTGCCGGCGTCGCGCAAGAATGCCACGCTGGCACGCATCTCTTCTTGAGCGGGCTCCCGGCCATACGCCAATCGGAACGCCAGGACGATACGTTCTTCGTCCTTCGGGGCCGCTTTTTCGAGCCGCTTCGCGAACGCCTTGGCCGTTTCGATCGAGAATTCGCTATTGAGCGCGAAGAGTTGCTGTTGCGGCACTGTCGTCACGCTGCGGCGATCGCTGGTCACGTTCGCGTCGGGGAAATCGAACAGCACCAGCAGCTTATTCGGTTCAAGCCGGCTCACTTTCGCATAGAAGGTGCGGCGTACGTTGTCGCCCTGGGTCAACTCGATCGACGGGCCGCCCATCTTGGCATCGAGCCGACCGGCGACGGCAAGCCAGGCGTCGCGCCACGCTTCGAAGTCGAGCCGGCGCGGCGCGTAACGCCAAACGTACAGATTTTCCGGATCGCGCTCGGCGTTGGCCGGCGCGTTCGTGCTGGCGAGCTGATACGCTGTCGAGAGCATCATCTCGCGGTGCAGCCAGCGTAGCGACCAGCCGGCCTCCATGAAACGCACGGCCAGCGTATCGAGCAGTTCCGGATGCGTCGGCCGATCGCCGAGCTTGCCAAAGTTACTCGTAGTGCCGACGATGCCTCGGCCAAAATGATAGTGCCAGACGCGATTGACGATGACGCGCGCGGTCAGCGGATTCTTCGGATCCGCGATGACGTTGGCGAGTTCGAGGCGGGTGAACTTTCCCACGGAATCATTCGATAACACACGCAGGAATCCGGGCGGCGCTGGTTCGCCAAGGCGTTCGACGTTGCCGCGCACGTGGATGCGCATCGCCGTGCCGCCACCGCTGACGACGTGCGCCATCGGCAAGGGAGGCGGGGCTTCCTTGCGCAGGCGTTCGAGGTCCGCCTGGCGGTCGGCAAGCTCCTTGAGCTCAGCCTCGGATCGCTTTTTCTTGTCTTTGGGCGGTTTTGTCTTGGCCTCTGCCTCCTTGACCGCCTTTTCCCATGTCCGAAATCGCTCGACGGTAGCACTGTCGGCGAGCGGTGCAACGGTGAGGTTCGAGCCGTTATAAGCGGCGGCGAGCGAATAGTAATCCCGCGTCGGAATCGGGTCGTACTTGTGATCGTGACAGCGGGCGCACGCCACGGTCAAGCCAAGCAGGCCGCGCGTCAGGGTATCAACACGATCGTCGAGTTCGTCGGCAATGACCTGGGCCGCGACCGAGCCGCGATGATATTCCTGACCCAAGCCCTGGAAGCCGAGCCCCGCAACCTTGACGAAATAGTCAGGCTCCGGTTCATTGAGGAGGTCGCCTGCAATCTGCAAACGCACGAAGCGATCGTAGGGCATATCGGCATTGAGAGCCTGCACGACCCAATCACGATAGCGATAAGCGTGCGGCCGCGGCGTGACGAATGCCAGCGCCTTGTCCTCCGCATAGCGAGCGACATCGAGCCAATAGCGGCCCCAGCGCTCGCCATGATGCGGCGACGCGAGCAGCCGATCGACGACCCTGGCGAAAGCGTCCGGCGAAGCGTCTTTCAGAAATGCGTCGATCTCCGCCGGCGTCGGCGGCACACCAATGAGATCGAATGTCGCCCGACGTATCAGGTCACGCTTGTTCGCCGAACCGACCGGCTTGAGATCGCGTTTTTCCAACTCGGCCAGGATGAAGTGATCGAGGTCGCGCCTGGCCCAGGCCGCGTTTTTCACCTTGGGCAATGGATGCTTGATCGGCGTTTGATACGCCCAGGATTGCCGCGCCCTGGCCCAGTCGATGTCCGCTGACGCCGTGGTCGGTTTGCCGTCGCGCGGATCGGGAGCGCCGAGTCTGATCCATGCTTCGAAATCGCTTACGACGGCCGGGGACAACTTGCGGCCGCGCGGCATCTGCAGTTCGCCTTCGTGCCGCAGCGCTTTGAGAAGCAGGCTATCGCCGGGTTTGCCGGGAACGAGCGCCGGACCGCTGACGCCGCCTTTGAGCAGGCCCGCTTTCGTGTCGAGCAAGAAATCCGCCTTGAGCTTGCGATTCTTCCGTGCCTCCTCCGAATGGCACGCGTAGCAATGCTCGATCAGCACCGGGCGGATCTTGGTCTCGAAAAACTCGATGCCCTTGCGCTCGGCGGGTTGGGCCGAAAGATGGGGGACCATCGTAATGGCAACGCTGACAAGCAACAATCCGGCAAGAGTGCGCATGGTTGGTTTTCGCGAAGCAATGAAGAAAAAGCAGGCGGGAAGGCAGTGTTCAGAATAACATGCTGGTGCGCGGTTGTCTATTTGAAACACAGAATCATTGAAGCCGCTGAAGCCGCCGGTGTACGACGCGGTTCGGTGATGAAAATGCTCCGGAGAGACGACCAAGGTTGATCAGAGACGATTCGTCGCTGGCCATGATTCGCCGTGGCCGGTAGTATGGATTACGCTTGCTGACGAAAAACAACCGGTGACGACCGTTGCTGACGAGAGTGGGCCGCGTGGTGGAATGGCAGACACTAGGGACTTAAAATCCCTTCTCGCGTAAGCGGGGTGTGGGTTCGAATCCCACCGCGGCCAGTCGCATTTTCTCGCACCGTTTCGCATACGTCCGCAATCCGCAACGGTTTGCGCTCTTCGTCTTGCGCGAAGCAATGGGGTTCATCTCGCACGGCGTCGCATCCGCTCGCATCGACCGGGGGGCCTTTTCGCATTGCTACTGGCCGCTGTACTGGTAGGAGCGCTTTTCCCGCAGTTCCGCAGCCAGGTCCGCTTGGATGTACTGTCGAGCTTCTTGCCCGTTCTTCGTGTTCTCCTCCCAGCAACCTTCGAGGAAAACCATGAAATGGCAGATTCGCCGAGGCGGCAATGCTCGGCCACGCAACTGGCGAACGAAGAAACCGAAATGACCGAAACCGGACATTTCTATTGTGGTAGGACAGCGGCTCATTTCGACCTTGCTGAGTCCGCGTTCCGAGTTATGATAAATGGTGAGGTGAATCATGCGCCGAGTCCGAAAGTTTGCCGTCATTTGCGTCGTATGGGCAACCGCAGCGTCCACGCTGTTGGGTTCGACGCCGCAGGTGGTTTGCCGGTGCCCAAACGGCCAGATCAAGCTTCTCTGCGCGATTCTGAATTTCAAAAAATCAACCACGTCGTGCTGCTGCAACGGTTCATGCTGCGAGAGCAAAGGCAAGGAATCCTGCTGCAAGCCGAAAGCAGAAAAAGAACGCTGCTGCTGTAATCCGAAAATCCGCGAACACAATGACAACGACACGAGGCATGATCGGCTCCCGATGAAAGGGAAGCCGGGCAAATTCGAGGCATTCGACGGCACGTGCTGCCAGAAGGCAGTCGCCAAAGCGAAAGTGCCCGTTCTGAATCGAGCCGAGACGAAAGCGACCGATGGCGATTGCAATGGCCTGATCATGCAGGCCGCCACCGAGTCTGGATTTTCCGTCGCGTCGATTGCGCCGCCGAGAAATGGTTGGCGCGTTCATTGGTTGCCGCCGCCAACTGATCTCGTCACCTCTTTGCAACGTCTCACGATTTGATCACGTCTCAAGATCCATTCGATTATCGCCACTGAGCGATC
Source organism: Planctomycetia bacterium (assembly GCA_005799265.1). Classification (GTDB taxonomy): domain Bacteria; phylum Planctomycetota; class Planctomycetia; order Gemmatales; family Gemmataceae; genus SIAQ01. The sequence continues at coordinate 6,778 of SYHD01000026.1, forward strand.
GCACGCACTAGCGGGCAATTGCCTTGCGTTCATGACTGCGCACCGCGATTAGTCTGACAACCGAAAAGTCGGGCTTGTATCGCCGACCGCGTGTTGATTTCGTGAAAACTACACCCCTATCTGCTGAAGGAGGGTTGCAATGTCTCTTCGATCCTATTTGTCCCGGACCGCCCTTGTGCTGAGTCTGACCGCGCTCGTGCTGGGTTGCCAAAGCCAATCGAACCCTGACGGCAAAGGCCACGCATCGGCTCAGACCAAAAAGGTGACGGTCGATGTCATCGGCATGACCTGACCCGTCGGCTGACCGCCGCGAGTGCGCGATGCTCTCGCGACTTTACCGTGGGTAAAGGATGTGCAAGTGAATTTCGAACGCAAACAGGCGACGTTCACCGCCGAAACAGCAAAGTATGACGAAGCCGAAGTTGCCCGCGTCCTGAAGGATGCAGGGTTCAGCCTGAAGGCAGCGAAATAGCCGGGCCTCACCAAGTGGGACATCGTCGAATTCGATGAAAGCGTCATCTCGGCACGAGAGCCGTCCCGCGCGATGGTTCAATCCCCGCACATGATGACCAGCGCCTCGATCAACGCGGCAGCAACGATTGATTTCTGCAAACGAAAGGAGCTTTGACCATGTCCGATAACCACGCTCCACGAAGGCATGACAACGATGAACCGGCGCCCGATGAAGGCGGCTTACGCGCTCCCGCGCACCTGGGCCCCTGGGGCAAAGCCTGGTGGTGGTTCGATTTCGTGATCTTGGTAAAACTTGCCCGCCTGCGGTTTATTGGCCTTCTGTTGATCATCGGGTTGATCATCCTCAAGTGGGACCTAATCACCGCCTACTACGATCGGTGGACACGCCCAGCCGGGCACGACCACGCCGCCACTTCTGATATCGAGTATTACTGTCCGATGCACCCGACGGTCATTCGGGACAATCCCAAAGAGAAATGTCCGATCTGCTTCATGCCTCTGTCCAAGCGCAAGAGAGGAGAGAGTACGGAGGAAGCACTGCCTCCGGGGGTAGTGAACCGCGTGCAGCTTTCGCCCTACCGCGTTGTTTTGGCCGGGGTCCAAACCTGGAAAGTTGACTATCTGCCGTTGACGAAAGAAATCACGACGGTCGGCTTCGTGGATTTCAATGAGGGCGAGATGAAGCACGTTGCGGCGAGCGTGAAGGGGCGCATCGACACGCTATTCGTCAAAGAGACAGGCCAGATGGTCCATGAGAACGACAAGCTGGCATCGTTGTACAGCCCCGATCTGGTCGTGACCGTCGAAAACCTGCTCGAAGCCAAGAAGAGCGGCAGCATCGAACTTCAACGCAGCGCCGAACATCGCTTGAAGCTGTGGGGCATCAGCAAGGACCAGACGGACGAAATTCTCAAGACCGGCAAGGCCAACTCCCACCTGATTATCCGCACTCCCATCGAGGGGCACGTTCTCAAGAAATACGTGAAGGAAGGCCAGTACGTCGATGAAGGCTCGCCGCTCTACGATGTCGTCGATCTCTCGACGGTGTGGATTCAGGCCCAAGTCTACGAGGAGGACATGGCGTTTCTGCCGAGTTACCACAATCCCTTAAAGAAAAAGGAAGCGATAAAGGTCGGCGTGCCGATATCGGCGACGACACGGGCGTTGCCCGGCCGAACCTTTGAAGGTAAGCTCACGTTTATTTTCCCGCACGTGGACCAGGACACGCGAACCGTCATAGTCCGGTATGAACTCAACAATCCCGATCACGTCTTGCGGCCGGGCACAACCGCGACGGTGACGCTCAAGATTCCGCCGAAGCAAGTAGACATGTTCTCCAAAGCAGTGAATGAAGATTGGGCCTGGAATGCCGCGGCCGATACTTCGGTTCGGTCGTTGCTTTCTCCGTTTGCTCCTGGACAGGGAGCGGGGTTCGGCCCGCTAGTTAATGCGGCGGGACGACACGCCTTGCTGCAACAGGGGCTCATGATGGCCGTGCCGGAAACCGCCGTGATCGACACGGGGAATCTGCGGCTGGTCTATCGCGAGGTCATGCCCGGCGAATACGAAGGCGTCAAGGTAGATTTGGGGCCGCGCATGGTTGGGCCGAATGATGTCACCTACTATCCAGTCCTTCGCGGCTTGAACGGCGGCGACAAGATCGTCACAACCGGCTCCTTCTTGATCGACGCCGAGACGCGACTGAACCCGGCCGCCGGCTCCATCTATTTCGGCGGCTCGGGCGGCGGCAAGAGCGGAACTTCGACCGTCCGGCCTTCAACACCGGACGACGAAGAGGCCAAGGTCAAGGCGACTTTGGCGAAGCTCCCCGCGGAGGACCGATCACTCGCCGAGGTCCAGAGATCTTGCCCGGTCCTGAAAGACAGCCGCCTCGGCTCGATGGGCGTTCCGGACAAAATCCTGATCGAGGGGCAGCCCGTGTTCTTGTGTTGTCGAAGCTGCATCAAGGGCGCCCAGGCCAATCCGAAAGACACGTTGGCGAAAGTCACCCAGTTGAAGAAAGCAAACGGTTCGGCGGGCAAGTGATGCTTCCGGAAACGATGGGGGGCGGCGGCAGGTCCTGACATGTGATCGGTTAGCGCTGACGCTTGTCACGGGTGCGTGTTGACCGCTCCCCACCTTTGATCAAATGGAGAGTGTTGCGATGAATACGCTTCGTTGGCTATGGTTGCCGATCTTGCTGATTTCCGTGATCTTGATCGGCTGTCAGACGGGCTTGGACAGCTCGAAAGCAAAATTCTACGACTTGAAAGGCAAAGTCGTCTCGGTGGAAGCGGACAAGAATACGTTGACACTCGATCATGAAGACATGCCCGGATTCATGAAAGCGATGACGATGAAATTCTCCGTGGAGAAGGCGTCGTCGCTTGAGGGCATCAAGACGGGCGACCATGTCCAGGGCAAGCTGAAAGTGACCGGTAGTGAATACGTCATCACGGATCTGCAAAAACGCTGAAATCCTGGCCAGCACCAATTCAGGTTTTTCACAGGTTGGTTCCCATGATCGAAAAAATCATCGAACTCTCGATTCGTAATCGATTCATCGTGCTGTTTTTGGCGGTTGCCCTTGCGGTGGCGGGCATTTATGCCACGTTGAACACGCCGGTGGACGCCATCCCGGACCTGAGCGAAAACCAGGTGATCGTCTTCACGGATTGGATGGGTCGCAGCCCCAGGGAGATCGAGGATCAGGTCACGTATCCGTTGTCGCGCAAGCTTCAAGGCTTGGCGGGCATCAAGGCAGTCCGGTCGTCTTCGGAATTCAACTTCTCGATGATCACGCTGATCTTCCAAGATAACGTGAACTTCTATTTCGCGCGACAACGCGTCACGGAACGACTGGCGGAAGCCAACAACTATTTGCCGGCTGGCGTGGTGCCGTACATGGCGCCGGACACGACGGCCCTTGGGCAAATTTTCTATTACACAATCGAGGCAAGTTCCACTGATCCGATGGACCTCGGACGGCTATGGGCGCTGAACAAGTTCCAGATCATTCCGCAACTCAACGGGGCGAACGGTGTCGCCGACGTTGCCAGCGTGGGTGGCACTCCGCTCGAATACCAGATCGACGTTCGTCCTGAATCGCTCCGCGCTTACGGGATCACGCTCGGTGAACTTTACGGAGCTGTCGCCAAGAGCAATTTGTCGGTCGGCGGCGGCGTGGTTCAGAAGAACAACGCCGAGTACCTGGTCCGCGGCGTGGGCTGGATCAAGGACACGAAGGACATTGAAAACACCGTCATCAAGGAGGTCGGCGGCACGCCGATCTATGTCAAGAATCTTGCCACGGTTCAGGTTGGCACTCAGTTCCGCCGCGGCGTGTTCGAGAAGGATGGCAAAGAAGTCGTCGGCGGAATCGTGCTGATGCGGCACGGCGAAAACCCTCTCGCGGTGACGCAGCGCGTGAAAGAGAAGATTCAAGAACTACAGCCGGCGCTGCCCAAGGGCGTTCGCATCATCCCAGCATACGACCGTACGCGGCTCATCACGGGCGCGATTCACACGCTCACGGAGGTGATGTGGCACGAAATGGCCATAGCATCGATCGCGATTCTGCTCATTCTGATGCATTTTCGCAGCGTCTTTGTCATCTGCGTCACACTGCCGCTGTCAGTGCTCTTCTCTTTCCTGATGATGTCGCTGCTGCGATTTTTCGGAATCATTGACATCCAGGCCAACGTCATGTCGCTGGCCGGGATCACGATTTCCATCGGCATCTTGGTGGACCAGGCCATCGTCATGACCGAGAACGCGACGCACCATCTCAAGGACCATTTCGGCGACAAGCCGGTGACCGGCGACACGCGTGAACTGGTTGTGCATGCATGCCGGACGGTGGGCCGACCGATCTTCTTTTCCGTGATGATCATGCTCATTTCGTTCATCCCGGTGTTCATGCTGAGCGGCCGCGAAGGTAAGTATTTTCATCCTCTGGCGTTCACCAAGAGCTTTGCCTTACTAGGCACGGCGCTAATCTCGGTGACCGTCGTGCCGGCTTTGATTCCGACGTTCCTCAAAGGCAAGCTCAAGCGAGAGGAAGACAACTGGATCGTTCTTAGCTTTATCAAGATTTACAAACCGCTGCTCACCTGGTTCTTGCCGCGCCGCAACCTGGTGATGTGGATGTTCGCGGCGTTGCTCATCCTGGCCGCGGGCATATTTCCCATGCAGGCAATTATTCCGTTGCACGCGATCTCAGGTCTCGGCACTCCGGAACTCTCGTGGAAGATACTGTTCTTGATCGTCTTCGCGTTGGTGACTGCAATTACGGTCGGCTTAACGCGCGGCTTCGTTTGGCAAGTCACTGCGTTGGCCACGTTGTTCGTGCTGGCCGTATGGGCCTTCCACTTCCCGAAAATCGGCGCCGGCTTCATGCCTGCCCTTGATGAAGGCACGACGCTTGACATGCCGATCACCGTCCCACGCACGAGCATAACGCAATCGGGAGACGATTTGAAGCATCGGGATGGGTTGTTGCGCAGCTTTCCGGAAGTAGAATCCGTGATCGGCAAGGCGGGTCGCGCCGATACGCCGACCGATCCCGCTCCTCTGGATATGTTTGAAACCCTGGTGAATTTTCGTCCCAAGGCGCTTTGGCCGAAGCGCGTCCTTAAGTTCCAGGATGCAGCGTGGCAAACGCGCCAAGTATTAAGAGTCCTGGAGGAAAAAGGCTACGTCCAGCGGGCTTCGCACGAAGACGACCGGGATAGCCTCATCAACGACGCAACTCAGAAAGCACTGGAACGTTTCGATGAAACGATGCGTGAACTTGCCCTTCGTCGCTACCGGGAATTCAAAGGCGAACTGTCGCCGCTTTTGGTTCGTTTCGCCGTGGAGGAAACGGTCAAGTCTTTCAAGAAGGCGGGCGATCTCAACTGGCCCAACGATGTGGATGAGGAAAAACAGATCGACGAGTGTGCGGCCAGGCTCACGGCGGAATTCGGACCATGGCTAGCCAAGTTGCCTGCCACCGAAGATATCGCCAAGATCAATCGGGAAGTCGCCCAGCACGCAAAACAAGCCGGTGCGTTGAAAGACGTGGTCAGTGCCTTGGAACTCCGGGAATCGCTCGGCGTCAAGGTGTGGAGCCTTGCCGCCGAAACACTCGGCGCCGAGCGCAAGACGCTCGCCGGCCAGGTCCTGCAAGCTGTGAACGAAAAACGAACCGCTCGATGGCGTGAGTGCGTCAAGAAAGTCAACTGGGAACTGTTCGATCGGGGAGTCGAGGTCTACACCTGGAACGCCATGGAAGAAATGATCAAAGGAGCGAAAGGCGTGGCCCTTCTTAGCGGCGCAGCCCAAGCTCTGGACGCGGAACGATTCAACACGCATGCAATCAAGGCGAGGCTCGGCCAAGAGCATGACGAGAAATTCTTGCACACGTTCGTGCCACTGCGAGATGAACTCACGACTCCATTCAAGGGCCAGGTTTTTTTCTGGCAACGCCAGAGCGGCCCGAAGGGAGACCTAGTTGATGACGAAATGGGGCGAGTCTTACAAGTGCCCGGCTGGAGCAACATTTTCACGCAACCGATCATCAACCGGATTGAAATGCTCTCGACAGGCGTTCGGACGGACATCGGCATCAAGGTCTTTGGCCCTGATCTGACGACTATCGAGAAAGTCTGCAAGGACATCGAGGCGGTGGTCAAACCGATCACGGGGGCTCGCGACACGATTGCGGCGCCGATCATGGGCAAGGGTTACCTGGAGATTGACATCGATCGGGAAAAGGCGGCCCGCTATGGCATCGGCGTGGAGGACATTCAGAACGAAATCGAGGTGGCCTTGGGCGGCCGTGTCATCACCTACACGGTTGAAAAGCGTGAGCGTTTCCCGGTGCGGGTACGGTATGCCCGCGTCAACCGTGAGGACGAGGAATCGGTTCGCCGTTTGTTGGTGAGTCCTGGTGGAATGTCAAAACCGGCGCCGCTGAGCATTCCCGGCAAAGCGATGGCCAGCGCGCCAATGGGCGCTGGAATGCCTGCGCCAAACACGAGCGGTGATGAGCCTCATCGAGCAGCTCCCGGCCACGCACCCAAGGGACGTGCGCCGATCCCTTTGGAAGCGGTTGCAACCGTGCGGATCGTCGATGGGCCAGCGATGATCAAAAGCGAGAACGGCCGACTTCTCAACTACGTGACGTTGAATGTCCGCGGTCGCGACATGGTAGGGTTTGTCGATGAAGCGAAGCGGGCCGTCGCGCAAAAAGTGCAATTGCCCGAAGGGGTGTTCATTGAATGGAGCGGCGAGTTCGAGCATCAAGCCCGCGCGGCCCGGACACTCCTGTTCATTTTTCCTGTCGTGCTCGTGCTGATCTTCGTCATCCTGTATTTGACCTACCAGGACTTCGCCGACGCGGTGCTGATGATGCTGGCGGTGCCGGAGGCCTTGGCGGGCGGAGCGTTCTTCATGTTCTTCTTTCCCAAGATTGTCGGCGGCTGGGAAACCGCGCCGTTGGAATTCACCGTGGCCGTCTGGGTCGGTTTCATCGCCTGCTTCGGCATGGCCACGGAAACGGGCATCATCATGCTCGTCTACCTGCGTGAAGCGATCGACAAGCGCGGCGGTCTCGAAAACATCAAATCGCTGGAAGAACTGCGCCAGGCGGTGATTGAAGGAGCAGTCCATCGCCTACGGCCCAAGCTGCTAACGGAAGGCGTCGCCATCCTCGCCATTTTCCCGATGGTATTCGCGTCCGGACCGGGCGGAGAAATCCTGGCGCCGATGGCGCTGCCGGTCTTGGGCGGTTTGCTGATCTCCGACGAGGTGGTCGATATCTTCCTGCCGGTGCGCTTCTACTGGGTCCGGCGTGCGCGCTGGCTCGCATTGCAGAAAGAGAAGGCGGCCAAGGCGAAAGCCGAACAAACGGCGCCGGCCTTTGCTTGACAGGAAGTTGGTCACTCGGGCCGTCCAATGGGCCCGCCGACGACGCGATCCAATGTTGCGCGACGGCGGAAGTAATCGGCGATGGCCTCGTAGTAACGGTCGCGTAGATTGACGAGGTTGCGTTCGGCTTCTATGCGGCTCACGGCCGCGATCTTGCCGGCCACATACGATGACCGTGCAGCCTTCGCGTTCAGCTCAGCCGCAGGTAGAATTGTCGTCTCGTAAAGACGCACCGACTTTTCGGCCTTGATGACCTTTTCGTACGCTTCCTGAACCTGGAAATGGACCTGGACCGTCTGCCGGTCCAGCTCGGCCTGGCGCTGGGCAATCTTCGCCTGGGCCTCGGCGATGGCGCCAATGCGCTTCGCCTTGTAGACTGGGAGATTGATGCGCATACCGAGCTGGGCGCGAAGTTCTTTTTCTTGCCAGAACGAATCGTAACCGGCCATCACCTCAACGTCGGGGAACACCTCTTTCTTCGCCAGCGCCAATCCAGCCTGCTCGACGGCGATGCGATTCGTCAATGCCTGAAGTTCGGGCCGTCGAGAGAGAGCCATCGAACGCAACTCCTGCGCCAGCGGAATCGTCTCCAGCAACTTGATGTCGCGAGGCGGCAGTGGCAGCGGATTGTCCGGCGGAAAATGCATGAGCGTGTTGATGCGAGCGATGGTGATCTGACCCATTTCCTCCAGACCCAGCCGGCGTTCGCGCTCCCGGCCGATTTCAACGTCGGCTTGCAGCACGTCCTGTTGTTCGACCTTGCCGGCTTCATATCGAATAGAGGCGTCTTGCTTCGCGCGCTGAAGCAACTTCAAGCTTTCGTCATTCCATTCCATAGCCCGCGCGACCAGGTAGTAATCGTAGAACGCCGTCTGGCTCGCTTCGATCAGTTGCAACCGCATGTCCTCGATGTCGAGCCCGGCCGCATTGGCTTCGGCTTGCACGCCGTCGCCACGGAGCTTTCGTTTGCCCGGAAACGGCAGCTTTTGGGATATTTCGAGCATGAATCCGCCGTTGACGTTGTTCGATCCCAATGCGCCGGGCCCAATTCTGCCCATCAGCATCGGGTCGTCGATCGATGTGACCTGCGGATAACGAGCCGAGACCGCCTGCCACGCGGCGGTCATTTGTGCCAGCGAAGGATTGCGGGCCAAGACTTGCTCGATCAAGAAGTCTGCGGTCAGCTCCTTCATCGGCGTCGTCGATTGGCCGTCGTTCGATTTGACTTGCGCTGTGTTGGAATCGACTGACCTAAACGAGGCTTGGATTACTGCTGTCGGTGCATCGAGGTGCGGCTTGGTCCCAGCGGATAAATCGGCTGGCGGGGTGATTGGCAGGAAAGCTCGTTCCGGGGGGCGTTGAGAAGCGCACCCGGCCAAGCCGCTACAAAGAACGATCACGCTCCATGGAATCCGTATTCTCATCGCGAACCCCGGATGCCGGAAACCGGCGCGGACGGAAAGTGGGTGCGGTCGAAGGACCTGGTGATCGGTAGCGCTGTGGTTGTTTATCGGATCGGAAGAAGTGTGTTCTTGAGCAAAACCTGCATTGACCGCGCAACCATCCAGGTGTCAAACCTGGAATGACTGCGGTACATTGGAGATGCCGGGAAAGTCAGCTGGCTCGAAGCGAACCTCTCTCCGATGCCGAAAGGTGTTGAGCACCGTAAGGTCGGCCATGCGAACTCACTTTGTAGTGAACGGGTGAATTTTGTCGTTTTTATTTTCGGCCGCCTTCGGGGGAAGGTTGTAAAGCAGTAACGGAGCCAGGCGGTAAAGTCCTCGACGGACGGAACGAATGAGTGTAGATCCGGGCCGTTGGGTCATCCTCGCTACGGAAGGCAGAACGCACGAACCGCGCTTGACTATTGAACGAGCCGCCACGTACCATACGGAATTCTAGAGGTATTATTACCAATTCACCTTCCTTGTCCTCAGCTACTTCCTCGCCTTTCTTCAGGGGATATTGCGTATAGCCGTCCTGACACCATGTATTCATATTCCCCTGTACATCGAATAAACCCAAATCGTTCGGCTTCAGGCTACCCACCGGCCACGTCCGCCCTAGCGAGTTCTTGTAGTACCACGCATATTTCGGCAGCAACTCTTCCGTCTCCCCGTAGTAACGGCTCGTCAACGCTCCCGCACGAGTCGCATATTCCATCTCCGCTTCCGTAGGCAAGCGATACCCGCTCAAACTCAAGTAGTTTTCCTTCAGCTTCGTCACTTGTCCCTTGATCTCGTAGCACCATTGGGCTTCAAGAATGCCCTCCTCCTTGCTCAACCAATTGCAGTACGACACCGCTGCATGCCAAGACGTAGCATTTACGGGGCAATCCGGCGTCGGGGCTTTTTCGTCCGATTGATACGACTCGTCAAAACGCCTATATTCTGCCAGCGTTACCGACTTGGCGGCGAGGGAAAACGTCCTACCAATCCGCTTCATGTGCTGCGTCTCGCCGTCAAACCGCCCCTTCTCAGTGGGTTGCGAACCCATCATAACCTCCACCGGGCCGGGGATCACCACCATCGTCTGACCCTGACCGTTCACATACCATTGCGGCGGAACTTTGGGGGCTGGCGGCGCCCAGATCGCCAATTGTTTCTTGATCCCGGCGAGCTTCTTTTCTCGCCCTTCCCCGTCCTTGGCCCATTTCTCATTCTCCTGCTTCAGCCACTCCTCTTCCTTCCAGGTCCGCAACAACCATTCCGCCGCCGCATGAAGGCCAGGGTCGGTCTCGGTGCGATAGATGTCCTGCAACTTCGGTAGCAACGATTTGCGATTCACCTGCGCTAAATCCTTCTCGCCATACTGCCCCAAACTCAGCAGCAACGCCCGCCGTATCGTGATGTCCGGTTCCTGGTCCAAGCGCTTGACGATGGCCGTGGCGTCGGCTCCGAGTGGACCGAGACGATGAATAAGATAGCTCCGCACTCTCGGATCTGGACTGTGCTTCAAAAGCGGCCAGATTTTTTCGGGCTGGTTCATCCGCAAAAGGGCGACCGCTCCATTGGCCTGCCGTTTCGCCAGTTTCTCCTTGCCGTCGTCGTCAATCTCCATGACCTTCAGCACGAAAGCTCCGGTATTCTTGCCTATCAAACGGGGAAAGGATGCGGCGAATACCACAAAGGATTCATCAATGAACGGTTCGTATATTATCAACGAGTTCAAGCCGCCACCACTATCGTCATCAAATGCCAGTTGCTCGCCTGTCTTGTTTTGCAGCACCAAACAGGAATTAATTTCGTTGCTGTCCATCGTCAGCCGGTACGTCTTCCCACCTTGCAGCCGAACCTCGAACCGCTTGGCGTGAAGGAAGCCTTCCTCCGTCTTCACTTTGGCATCCTCCTTGGCAATCATCCCCTCGGCCTCGAAAATCATCTTGTACTTGACAACTGCGCGCTTGTCGATTTCTCCGGTCAGCACGGACAAGCCCCGAACCTCATGCTCCTTGAACTTGGGATATATGACAGCGAACTGCTTCTCGTCGGCGTCCATCAGCAGATCGGCCAAAACCTGCGGCTGATCGGCGGCGTAGTCGGCCAGGATGATCGTTGCCAGGATGCGTTCCGATTCCGGACCATTAGGGTTTCCATAAGTGCTTTTCAGCGGTTCCAGCAACTTTCCCTTGATCGGACGAAAACTCTCCATCCACAAGGCCAGATAGACCGGATTCTCCCCGACCAATTGCTCAACGACCGGGCTACTGAACTTTGCCCACTGCGCGCTCTCTGGGTCATACTTCGCCAAAGCCGCCGCCGCGCGCAACCTTCGTGGATCATTGCCCTTGTCCGGCGCCAGTGCCGCCGCCCACAGCGTATCCAGCAACTCGTCCTTGTGCGGGGCCAAGGCGTCACGGATCACCGGGACTTCGTGCGGTTCGGCGTCGAGCAACCGACCGTGAAGGAAAGCGACTTGGCCGGGGTCCACCGGCAACAGGGCTAGGCTGGCGTGAAGTTTCTGCCTGGATATCGTCGCCGCCTTGTCGATCTCCTCGCGCAATAGCCGATCGGTCCAATTACGATACTTCGCTATCTTGTCGATAATGTCCGGCACTTGAGCGGTGTTCGCATTCAAGACGGCTTGCACCAACCCAGCAGCGTGCGTTGCGTTCTGCTTCTCGTTGAACTGATCTCGGATCACCAAAATCGCAAACGTCGCCACTGCCAGCAGGACAACAACCACCACTCCCCGTAGCGCATGATACCGTCCCGCCTTCGCCATCATCTTCTTCTGCGGCGGCATCCAGTTCTTCTTGTGCGTGTGCCACCGGATCATGAACCACTGTAAGAGTGACGGCAGTTGCTGGTTCTCCCGGCGGGCATTCCACACCGCCGCCCGATCCGCCAACAACAATTCGGCCCGGCCTCGTCTCGTCTCTTTTTGCTTACGCGTGAGCCAGTCCCGCATGGAAGGAACCAGATAGTCATGGGTGAGTTGGTAATGCTTCTCTCCCGCCACGACCTTCGTGCCGGCAGCATTTTCAACTTCACCTCCTGCGGGATCGGTTGGCGTGATGAGCCGAAATTCGCCGTCGAGAATCCGCAGCAAGGCGTCGAAGTTTTTGGGTTGTCCATGATAACCCGACGCTGCCAGCAACTCCTTGTGCGACCGCATGTTGCCCTTGATGGCCGAGCCGATGTCAGGAAGCAACGCTTTCAGGACCGCCTGGGCTGCTTTCTGATGCAGGCGATGTTGCGGTGGAGCGGTCGAGGCGGCGAACGTCTCTTCAAGGAACGTGACGCCAACGCCTTCCATGCCGCCCACCTCCTTCAACGTGGCGCGCGTCCAGGGCTTGCCCTTGACCATTTCAGCGAACAAGGCGAGTCGTACCGAGATGACCTTGCCATCCTGGGCCAAACCAGAAATGGCTTGATCAAGGAAGGCTTCTTCATCTTTGCTGCATTTGCCGAGGTTATTCGGCAGACGACCAAAGGCACAACCGAACCCCGCCAACACTTTGCGCGCGTGGAGGAGGTCGAACAGATCAACCGTGGCGAAATTGTGGCCTTGAAGAATGGGGATGTCCACGGCCCCCATGAAACGGGCAGCGGCCATGCCGAAATCATCCCGCACCATGACGATGCTCTGCAATCGCTCGCCATCGCAATGGCGCAGAGCCTGGACCAAATCGGGGTTGGCTTCGCCTCCCTTGGCGTGTAGCCATTGCTCGAACTGGTCGAGGACGAGAACCACTTTCTTGCCCGCCCGCAAATAATGCCCTCGTCGCAGGGCCGCAAGAGTTTCGATCAATCCGAGAGATGCAGGCACGTCGGAACAATGCTTCCGCAACCCTTTGAGCAGGCGAGCTTCCGTTTCTTCGGCGGTCGCTTCGACATAGACTGCGATCACAGATCCAGCCAAGCGTGGCAACAATCCCGCTTTCATCAACGACGACTTGCCGCAGCCGGATGGTCCGTAAATCAGGCCCACGGAAAACGTGTTGTCGGCGTCGGTTGTCTCGATGCGGGTCTTCCAGAAGCGGATACTATCGGGCAGACCGTCCCGATCCCGTGGTCCCGGTAGCAGTTCGAGGAAGAAGTCGGCATCGTGGGCATCAAAGGATCGCAACCCCTTCGGCACGATCTTTATGGGCCGCTGGTCGGAGGCGGGCGTCGTACTCGGAACCGGCGTTGGGACGGCAGCATCCTCCACCAGTTTGAAACGAGCCGTGGTCTTTTCCTCAATCGATGCCGACCTCAGAAAGTGCCGCAAGTCGTCGGCCATGTCCTTCACCGTCGTGTACCGCTCCGAGGTCCGCTTCGCCAGGGCTTTCAGACAGATGCGTTCCAGTTCCTTGGGAATGACGTCAGCAAATTGCCGGGGCGGACGGGCTTCGACTTTACTGATCAATTCGAGTAGTTCCTGCTGCGAGTCCGCCTTGAACGGTCGCTGACCAACCAGCAACTCGTAGAAGACCACGCCCAGACTGAAAATATCGCTGCGGCCATCGACCCGGTGTCCCTCGCCCCGTGCCTGTTCGGGACTCATGTAAGCAGGCGTCCCGGCAAACGTCGCCCCTTTGCCGAAATCCTCTTCTTTCAAGGCCAACCCGAAATCCGCCACATACGGTTTATCGCCGGTGTCGATGAGAATGTTGGCGGGCTTAATATCCCGATGGACCAATCCCTTGCCATGTGCGTAGTAAAGAGCTTCCGCAACGGTCGCAATCAATCCTACCGTCTGCGTGTGCGACAAGCGTGCCTGCCTAATCTTCTGCGCAAGATCGCTCCCCTCGATCATCTTGGAAACAACGTAGCACAGGCCATCGGGAGTGTTGCCGACATCGAAGATCGGCACAATGTTCGGATGGTCGAGGCTGGCGACGGTGCGGGCTTCGGTGAGATAAGCTTCAGCGTCTGCGGGGCGTAAAAACCGTTCTGGTCGAGGAACCTTGATGGCGACGGCCCGCTTCAACTGATCGTCATGGCCCAAATAGACGATGCCGAAGCCGCCCTCGCCCAGCACCTTCTCGATGCGATAGCGACCGATCTGCTGGGGATAGCCGAGGACGGCAGGATTGACGACAGTGGACTTCGCATCATCCGGTGATGGGCCAACTGTTAGGTAGGGGTCGTTGTCGTTCATCGTTCAAATCCTCCACCGCTCACGGGTTCTGTCGCACCAGGAATTGCATTTGCATTGCTTGAGGCGAAAAAGAGAGGCGGGCGAGGTTCCCGCGATGCATTCCAGCTTTGGCCGGGCGCTTGGTACGGAAAACGTCGGGACGAAATCGCGGCCGGGCGTTCGTGAGCATGGCAACGGCGCTCTGTATGGACCAAAAAGGAGAAGCCTCACCATTTGAGCGTATCAGCTCGCGAATGCAAGCCCTTAATTTGGTAAATCTCCAAGCCTCTCTTTCATCTCTACGAGATTCGATTCCACATCACTCGTACAGCCCGCCGCGTCCCTCGTTTGGCGTTCAGGGCGCCGGCTCCGCTAATAGCGCGGCGATCGGGAGGCAGAAACATGAGGGGACGGCATGTGCAGGAAGAGGCGCACCCCGGTCGGCCGAGCGTCATTCCTCAATCGCCACCGACCCCGCAAACAGCTTCGCCAATAGGCAGGCGCGTTCTTCCTTCGGCTACTCCAGCAGCTCGGCAGCAAGCGCGTTGAGGTCGATTTCAGCCAGGTCCCTCATTCCGGGCCGCGCCGATCATGGCCAGGATGCCCATGCGTAGCGCTACCGGCAACGTCGGCCAGGCGTCGAGAAGGCGCTGCAAGTCGGTGTCGAGTTCGATTCTGCTGACAGTCCGCTCTACTGGTGGGATCGGAATGGGCCTCGCCGCAAGACGAGACGGGATCGGCGCTTGTGTAATCAGCCGGGGGACTTCAAATCCCTTGAGGGGTAACCCCCGTGCCGGTTCGAGTCCGGCCGCGGCTAATTCCTTACGACGATTCGGCTCAAACAAGGTAATGAAATTTGCGCAAGCGAGCGTGAGGCTTGCGTTTTGAAGATGTACATTCACGGAAGCAGTCACATCCGTTTCAACACTCCCTCTGCTTCCACTCCACACGTCAACGGAACGACGTGAATCAATGGGATTCACGCAGGATCTGATTGACAAACCATACTCAGACGCTGCGCATGCAGCAGAAGGTGAAACATGAAAAGCATCCTGTGTACGATTGTGGCGGTTGCCTTGACAGCTTCCGCGGCAGATGCGAACGGCAAAGGCGGGGCTCCGAATCGTGGGCCGATTCAAAATACCGGCGCTCAGAAGGCTCTGCCAGCCCAGGGCACTTTCAAGACGCCCATCGTCGACAAGCAGGTCGGCAAAACTCCCATCGTCGACATGCAGGTCGGCAAACTCGGAAGCATCAATCAGAAGTTCCCGCCGACCGGTGTTGCCACCCCTATCAAGCCAGGGGTGCAGGTCGGCAAAGTCGGCAGCGTGAATCCGAAGGTCCAGATTCTGGGCAACAAGAGCGTCGCCAAGCTGCCCGGCTTCAAGAGTGATCCGAAGGTCCATCTGCAGTATTGTGGTCAGTACAACCTGCCCGGCCACTTGCACAACCACTGTTTTTTCCAACATGACTTCTGCTGGAACCATCACTGCTGGTTCCCAAGCTTCGGCTGCTGCGGCTACTGGCATCCGCACGCTTGTTGCTGGTACTACTGGTATGAGCCGTACTGCTGCTACCTGCCATGCAGCTACATCGAGATGTACACGCCGATGGTTGTGGTGCAGCAAGCCGCCCCGGTGGTGGTGAACGTGACAAACACGAACACCAACATCGATTCCGATGTTCCGCCAATGCTGCCGCCTGGCGCCGCCTCGACCCTGCCTCCGAGCGTCAACCCTATGATCCTCGCTCCGAAGCAATAAGTTGCCGACGCGGTTGACAGACACCCCAGGACGAACCCTCCTGGGGCTTTTTCATGCGCGGCGGCATCTGGACAGACGCGTCACTCTGAATCGGCACGCCGGCAAAGACCACACTCCATCGCTGTCGGCTCCAGCGAAGCCAACATGGCATTGGATGACCGTATTTCAGGTCACTCGCTTTTCTTGGGCGCATATCCACGCCACACCCATTCGATGGCGTGAGGCAGGAATTGGGCCTGGGCATTGCCAACGCTGTGGCCGGCGTTGCGGCAGAAAAGATACTGGTATTCATAGCTCTTGGCTTTCAGCACCTTGGCCATGCGGTGGTTGGCCTCGACCCAATCGTGCATGTTGTCGCGCATGATGTTGGGATTCAATGAATCCCGGTCACCCACGGAGATGAAAATGCGGAGCGGCTTCTTTGGACTATTCGGAATGATCGTTTCATGAAAGTCCCAGGCGCCGCCGGGCGTCTCCGGGTTGAAGGGCCATTGCTGGTTCACGAACGTGCCTGAAGTGGTCAGCACGCGATGGTAAAGATTCGGGCGATACCAGGCCATGATGAGTGCGGCCGACCCACCGGAGCTGTTGCCCATGGCCGCGCGGCCGTCGGGATTTTTGGTCAGCTTGACCTCACAATTCTTTTCCACGCGCGGCAAAACCTCGGCTTCGATGTAATCGGCAAACATTCCGGACATCGTGTCATATTCTTTGCCTCGCTCATGTCCCTGGGCATCGCCGCCTCCGTTAGCGACCATGATGGCGATGATGGGCGGTATTCGCTTCTGTGCGATCAGGTTGTCGAGTATCTGCGGCAGCGCCATGTTCGGCTTGCCCGTGGGACCGTCGTGGCAGACCATGAATGGCGCTTCGCTGCCCGCCACATACTGGGCAGGGACGTAAACGGAGATCTGACGCTTGTAGTCGATGGTGTGGGTCTCGACGATCAAAGTCTTTGGGTTCTTCGGATCCACTTTCCCGAAGACCTTTCGGGCAATCCCTGGGTTGAAGAGCTTGGTCTCCTTGGAATCGATGGTGAATTGTTTCACCTTTCCCTGTGGAACGCCGTCGACCACCTTGCGTTCGGAGGCGGTTTGGTATTCGGGGCCGATCACAAAATTGCCGTCCGCATCCAGCGGCGGATTTTCGCCGGTTTTCAACACCTTGAAGGGCGGGGATCCTGGGGCATCAAACTTACGCACCGGCGGTTGCGCAAAAGCTGTTTGCGTAAACAAGAACGTGCAGGTTAGAAAAGTCACCCATGGCTTGGACATAAGATACCTCGTAGGTCCTGTGGATCAAGGATCGTAAACGGTAACTATTGCCGCTCACAGCAGTTCCCGGATCGGCTCTCGGTCATCCAACAGAAATTGCGGTCGGCCGGTGAAGTCCGTCAAGGTAAGCGTCGGATCGATGCCCAGGTGGTGGTACAGCGTCGCGAAAATGTGCTGTGCGGTGTGCGGATTGCCGCGCGGACGCGAGGCGTGCCGGTCGGTCGCGCCGATGACCTGGCCTGTGCGCAGCCCGCCGCCGGCCAGCAGGACGAAGCCGGAATCTTGCCAATGGTCGCGGCCTTCCTGACGATTGATGCGCGGGGTGCGCCCCATCTCGCCCCAGACCACGACGGCAACATCGTTCGCCAGGCCGCGCTGTTGCAGATCGTCCACGAGCGCGCACAGGGACTGGTCGTAAAGCGGCAGTTCGTTCCGCAAGCGCTCGAAGATGCCGCAACCGGGGCCATTGGACAGGACGCCGTGATGGTCCCAACTCCCACAGGAAACGGTCACGAACGGCACGCCCGCCTCGACCAGCCGCCGGGCCCGCAGAAATTGGCTCGCGGGCCAGGTCAACGCGGAGTTGAACGTGGGCCGGACGATGGCGTCATCGGAGCCGTAGCGCTGTCGCACCGCTACCGGCTCCTTGTCGATGTCGAGCGCGTCCCGAATGATCGGGGACGTGAGCATCGCCAAGGCCCGCCGGTTGAATTCATCCATGCCCGCCATCTCTCCGCGACGATCAAGATCTCGGCGCAGATCGTCGAATCGGTTCAGAAGGTGGACGCGGTCTTGCATCCGCTCCGGCGCTACCCGTATCTCCATGTTGGGAAGCTCGGCCCCGGTCGGCCTAAAAGGCCGATGGGCCAGGCCAGCGTATCGGGGGCTTTCGGGATCGCCGAGCCTGGTCAGATCACGTTGCACTAAACTGATGTAGGTGGGTAATATGTCTGAAGGCTGCGAGCGCAGTTTGCTCACGATGGCGCCGACCGACGGTCGTCGGGCTTTCGGGGGCAAGCCGGTGAACACTTCATGCGGATCGTGATCGTTGGGAAGCTCATTGTGAAACTGCAAGTCGCGGACAAGGGCGAACTTGTCCATCATGCGTGCCTGTTGGGGCAGTAATTCACAAATGTCGATTCCGGGAACATTCGTCCGCATCGGAGACAGATCGCCGCGAAATTCCACCGGGGCATGGGGCTTCATGTCATAGGTGTCGATATGGCTCATTCCGCCGGCCAGGAAAACCAGGATCACCGATTTCGGCCGCTGCCTCGTATTCGCCTGTGCCTGTTGCCGCAGCAAATCGGCCCAGGTCAGCCCGCTCAGTCCCAGGCCGCCAATGGACAAGAACTGACGGCGTGAGAAGGCCGTGTCGCCCAGGTCGGTCCCAAGTGTCAACATCGCCAATCCCCCTGGAACATTGCATGTGTTGTCAGCGTACCACGACGCGCCCCGCCTACGCTAGCAACTTTCGGGAATATACTGCGGAGATCAGGTCGCCGGGTGTGCCCGCAGATTCCGGCACTGGATGGATGGTTAGCTGACCGATTGCCAGTACGCGTTCCAGTAGGTGCTGCTGCGTAGGCAGCACAAACCGGCCATCTTGTCTACATTTTCTACCCGCCAGCGTGCACCTCGAGC
>SYHD01000284.1 GCA_005799265.1 Planctomycetia bacterium
CGCGCCGGCTAAGCTGTTACAGCGCTTTCTTCAAGACTTGCGACCGTCGCCCGCTGGCGTCGTAACGTTGCCGGCGCGGCGCGGGCAAATCGTCCGGGCTGCCCAGAGCAAAATGGCCCTTCTTGACGAAGTAGTTGACTGCCTGCGTCGAGAGGCAGAACAGCTCCTTGACGCCGCTGGCGCGCGCTTGCTCCTCGATGTACTGCATCAAACGGGCGCCGATCCCCTGGTTCTCATACTTCCCGGCGACGCACACGCAGGCCATCTCCGCCTTCCTGTCCTCGGCGTAAAAGTGCAGGGCGATGCACGCCGCCAGATTGCCGTCCACTTCAAAGACGAAGAAGTTGCCGATGGTGCGCTCGATCTCCGCTAACGTACGCGGCAACAGCTCTTCGTTTTCGACACTGACTTTGATGAGGCGATGCATGCCGCGGGCGTCTTTTTTTTGGGCCTTGCGGATAGCCTGGTAGGCGTTGGTGTGCACGAGCGTGCCGATGCCGTCGTTGGAGAAGACTTCAGCGAGGAGTCCTTCTTCGACGCCGCCGTCGATGATATGGACGCGTGGGACGCCGCCGCGCAGGGCCTTGACGGCGTTGGTCAGCTTCGAAAAGCCCGAGCCGGCGAGTTCGCTTTTATTCTTCTTGAGCAACACGTCTGCTTCATCGACGGTGAGCTGGCGGACCAGGTCGTTGGACGCTGTCCCCTCACCGCCTACCCCTTTCCCAGAGGGAGAGGGGGGCTTTGTCAACACGATGCCGGGCATCGACGTCAGATAGATGAGCTTGACGGCCTGGAGCGATTTCGCGATCTCGACGGCGACGGCGTCGGAATTGAGCCGATACGTCGATCCCTCGCCGTCAGAGCCGAGCGGCGGCACCACAGGGATGATGTCGTTGTCGAGCAGCGCCTTGAGCATCTGGACATCAACGCGCTCGACGCGCCCCGTGAACTGCTGATCGACGCCTTGCAGAATACCCGCCGGATGGGCGACGACCGCGTTCGATTGGGCGCCGCACAGGTCGGTGGCGGCGAGTCCTTCGAGTATCTCATGCGTGACGCGCGTCGCCGCTGTCAGACCGAGTTCGAGCGTGACCGCATCGGTGACGCCCGTGCCGTCGAGGTTGGACGGGGTCTTGCCCATTTGTGCGGCGAGGGTACGAACTTGATGTCCGGCCCCGTGAACCAAGATGACGCCAATGCTCAGCGAACGCAAGAGTGCGAGATCGAGCAGCAGATTGCGAAAATTGTCGTGCTGCACGACGGCGCCGTCGAAGGCGATGACGAAAACCTTGTCGCGATACTGCGGCACGTAGCGCAAAATCTCGCGCAGCTCGACGAACCGTTGCAGGTTCGACCGCGGCGTTTCGCCGTTCAAGGGGTGGTCGGTGCGCATGCGCATGATAGTTCCAGTATACACCGTTTTCGCCGCTTGCGGCTTAGCGCTCGCGCGCCGCGCTGGGAGCGCCACGGCGCAAGCGGTAAATTCGCCGATGCACGTACGCCAGCCACCAGTGGCACTCCGGCAGCCGGCGCAACAGCCGCGGCCAGCCGGTGGCGCGTTCGTGGCAGCGATGATGCCAGTACGCATAGTATTGGCTGAAGCTGGCGTCGTCCGCGTGCCGACGGCTGACGGCGAGAATCTCGTGATACACCTTCAGCCGCGCCGACAGCGTCTTCGTCTGAGCGTGAACGCGCGAACTCGCCAAAAAATCGAGCGTCGGCGTCAGAATTCCACCGGCGCGATCGATGCGCATCCAGTAATCGTAATCCATCGCGTAGTGCAGCGTCTCGTCGAACAGGCCGACGCGCTCTGTCACACCGCGCCGCCAGAAGGCCGCGGGCTGGCAGATGAAGCAATCTTGCAGCAGGCGCTCAAAGTTGTACGGCGCCGTCGGATAGGCACCGAGCACGCGATCGTTTTCGTCGATCCAGTTGGCATTGCCGTAAACGAGATCGCTGTCAGGCTGGCGTTGAAAATGCGCGACGACGGTTGCAATCGCGCCGGGCAGCAGCACGTCGTCGGAGTTGAGATACGCGAGGATATCGCCGCGCGCCTGGCGTATTCCCTTGTTGATGGCGTGCGCTTGTCCGCCGTCGGGTTCGCTGCGCCAAGAAAATCGGTCGCCGTAGCTGTGCAAAATGTCAAGCGATTCATCCGTCGAGCCGCCGTCGAAAACGACGTACTCGATGCGCGGATAGTCCTGGCCGAGGACGCTCTCGATGGTCCGGCGCAGAAAGCGCCCCTGATTGTACGACGGCGTCACAATCGACACGAGCGGCAACATGGCGGAGATTGTGCAATGTTCCGGCGATTTGGGCAAGCCCGTTTTGGTTTAGCCGCGGCTCGCTGCGCCGCGCGGGTCTACGACCCGCGGTTAAACTGCTTGACGGTTTAGGCCGGCGCGGTGAGATCAAGCGTGAGCAAGCTCTTCGGCGTCAAGAATCCCGCGAGAGCAAGCGCCTCTTCGATCTGGTGCTTGAGATTGCGATTCTGCTCGATGAGTTGCTTCCAGGCCTCCGCTTCCTCGGCGTCGGGATGTTCGATCGCGCGATGGAAGCGATCGTGGGTATCCACGGAGTAGACCCATACGTCGCGCTGGTGAAAGTCCATGATCTGAATGCGCAGCTTGAGATGCGGATAATTCGCGCTGCCGAGACGGAAAGCGTAGCCGGGCGTGCCGGGCGCGAGCGTGGAGAGATCCAGAGCCACGCTGGTAGAGAGCGGAGCGCCGGGGTTGAAATCCTCCAGCGGGCTTTCGACGGCGATGTCGCAATAGGGACGCAGACGCTCGGGGACGGTTTCGCACCCGCCGGGATACGCTAACTCCATGAAAATTCGGCAGGCCTGGGCAAAGTCCTGCGCAACGAGAGCTTGCAAAGTGATTCCTCCAACCAGGTCAATCGACATTGCAACAAGAGGTGGTGCCTCCCAGTCGTGGGGCGGCACGCGGATAACGCGCCGGTGACAAGACGCCTCGCGGCATTGGCTTTCTGAGTCGGTAGGGAGTCCGTACCTAATTGGTATCCTGATTTGCGTCCGTGCCGGCGTCACGGTATCATGGGACACGATTCGCCCGAGCTGTTTCAACTCAGCTCATGTCCAAGGAAAAAATGCCATGAATCGAACCACAAGGCTTGTAGCCGTGACTCTATGGAAAATCGCTCTGTCGGCCACCTTCGCTGTCGGGGTTTCGCACGCACAACAACCCGTCGACCTCGACAACCTCAGGCAAAAGCCAATCGCCATGGGGAACGGCAAGGTCGGCGAATTGCTGCGGCAATGGTGGCTGAAAGGCACGGCCGCGGGAAACGCCGGCGACTTCTACGACAACCGCGACGGCGATCATTCTCCCCTCAATATGACTTCGTACCCGCAGCTGTCGGCCATCAAATATTCGCCAGACGACATTGCCCTGCGTAAACACTGGGCCGCCCAGCGCGTACTGGTGCCGCACGTCACCTTCGGCAATTCGTCTACATCGGCCCCGGCACATCTGGGGGGCAGCAATCCGCGTTCCGCTTATACGTCGCCAGGCGGGCTTTTATTTCTTTATGATCAGTACACGCGCAACAATCTTTACATCTATCCCGAACATCGCGACCACGATCCCGGCCACAACGGCCTTCCTCTCCCCTCTCCCTTTGGGAGAGGGGTTGGGGGTGAGGGAGGGTATGGCGACCTTTATCCGACGAACACACCGTACCTCATCATCTCGCAAGGATCGTCCGGCTCCGATCAGCCGTTCATGCGCATGTTGCCGTCGGTCCTGGCCGCCTTTCGGCCCGAGGTGAAGGCGAAGCTCACCGAGACCGGCTTCCTGATGCCGACGATCCAAATGCTCTTTCGCTCGACGAACAAGCACTTGAAAGATCCAAAGGAATATCTCACCGCGAAAGCGCATCCGAGCGTCTTCGAGGGCGCATGGGTCGATGAACTGGCGCTCGTGCAGAAGGCCCACGCCCTGGAGTTGAAGAGCCTACCGCCTCTGGCGCAGTTGCGCGTGCTCGAAGAGGACAAGGGCGTCAACGGCATCGATTATTTCGAGATCGTCAACTCCGAGGTGCTCGCCCACACGCCGGCGTGCATCGCGCGCATCCATCGCTCGAAGGCGCACAAACAGCGCATCGTCGTCAGCGCGGAGGCAAGCCACGATCTCAACAAAAGCAAGCTGACCTACACCTGGGTCGTCTTCCGCGGCGATCCCGGCAAAATCAAGATCGTACCGAAGAAGGACGATCACTCGGTTGTCGAGATCACGGTCGCTCATCACGAACGTCGCCCGATCGCCCCCGGCTCGGCCTTGGAGTCGAACCGCGTCGAGATCGGCGTCTTCGTTCACAACGGCACGCACTATTCGGCGCCAGGGTTCGTGACGTTCCACTCGCTGGATCGGGAAGCGCGCGTCTACAATCGCGACGGCAAGATCCTCTCGATCGCTCACGGCATGGGCGAGGCGGAGCTGCGCGTGACCAATTGGGAGAAACTGTTTTCGCAGCTCGCCAAGGACGACGCAACCGCTCAATTGCTGGGCGTCAACAAAGAGCAGCAGCGCGTATTTGCGGCCGCGGCGGCTTTCCATCAGGATGTGAACCAAGAGATTCACAAGGCGCAAGAGGGCATCAAACTGCTGGAAAAGGCCATGAAAGACGTTCAGGACGAAAACCAGAAACAGAAGCTCAAGAAACTTGTGGACTATGGCCGCCTGCTCATCGGCAAGTCGCAGAAAATCGCCGAAACGGCACTCGACCTCAAGGAAGAAGCACTGGCGGATACGCCGCGCCATTTCGTTCACGCGCGGCTTGCGAAGCTGACGCAAGATCCGCTCTTCACGCAGACACATACAAACTGGCTCAAGGATCGCCGCGCGCCTGCCAACGAGCCGCGCATCAAGGTGGCGTTTCAGAAGCTGTACAACTTCGGCATCTGCAACGGAGTCGAGATTCTGACGCCGCTCCTGCCCGGCAAGACGCTCGCCGACTCGACGTGGACGCCGTTCGAGAAGGCCCACCTTGCCTGGTTGCACGACACGCTGCTCGCGGAGCTGGCGTTCCCCGGCATGACGCAAGTCGTTTGGCACGGCAACTACGTCGATCATCGCCTGTCCGTGCCGCGCGAATGGCGTGACCTGATGCGCCACGATCCCAACGGCGTCCCAATCGGCTGGATGCGCTACTCCGCCGCCGGCGTGCAGATATTCAATCAAGAAGGCCTGCTGGCAATCGAGAGGGACTTGCGCGGCCGCGTCGTCAGAGGACGCACCGTGCGCTACGTGCAGGATCCGCCCAAGGCCAAAGGGATAAATACGAACCCGCTGCGCATGGTCCTGGGCGATACGATCGTGATCTACGAATTCGCGGACGCCAACGATTGGCTCGGCCGACGCGCGGGCACGGAGGCCGTGCGGGACGAGAAGAAGTGACGGGTCTTCGTTTAGCGTTCGCGCGGCGCCGCGCGAACGCTAGGCGGCAAGCGGCAAACAGGGAATCTGCATGATCGACAACCTTCGCCAAGACGCCCGCCGTATCTGGGACGCCGCCGTCGATGCGGCACGTCCCGAGCCGCTCGTGCGTCAGGCCCTCGCCGAGCGTTCAGCCGAGTTGCGTGCCGCGCCACGCATCATCGTGCTCGGTGCCGGCAAAGCGGGCGCGGCCATGGCGGAGGCGGTCGAAAACGCACTGCATGATCGGCTCGAGCGCATCGAAGGCATCGTCAACGTTCCCGCGGACGCCGTCAAACCCTTGAAGAAGATTCGCCTCAACCCCGCCCGCCCGCCGGCGACCAACTTCCCGACCGCCGACGGCGTGCGCGGCGCCGAGGAGATGCTCCGGCGCGCCCGCAGCGCCGGACCGGACGACGTCGCGCTGTGCCTGATCTCCGGCGGCGGCTCGGCGCTGTTGCCCGCGCCGGTTTCAGGCGTATCACTCGACGACAAGCTCGCCGTCACCAGACTGCTGCATCAATGCGGCGCGACCATCAACGAGATGAACGCGGTGCGCAAACATCTCAGCGCCATCAAGGGCGGCCGGCTCGCCCAGGCCTTCACCGGCAAGAGCATGATCAGCCTGATCATTTCCGACGTCGTCGGCGATCCGCTCGACGTGATCGCGTCCGGTCCCACGACGCCCGATCCTTCGACATTTGCCGACGCTTTGGCCATTCTCGATCGCTACCAGCTGCGCACGCAGGCGCCCTTGGCAATCATCGCACACTTGCAGGAAGGCGCCCGCGGACGGATCGCCGAGACGCCGAAGACGTTGCCGAACCAGGTTCAGAATGTCGTCATTGGCAGCAACGCGCTTGCAATCAAGGAAGCCGAGCGTTGCGCGAAGGAGCTTGGCTACGACGTGCTAAACTTGGGATCATTCATCGAAGGCGAAACCCGCCAGGTCGCGATCATGCACGCCGGCATCGTGCGCTCGATCCGCGCACACGGCGTGCCGATCAAGCCGCCCGTGTGTCTCTTGAGCGGCGGTGAAACGACGGTCACGCTGTCGCCCAACGCCGGCAAGGGAGGCCGCAATCAAGAATTCGTGCTCGCTACGCTGCTCAAGCTCGGCCTGACGTCCAAAGTCGCGATCCTCTCAGGCGGCACCGACGGCGAAGACGGCCCCACCGACGCCGCCGGCGCCAGTGCGGACGTCGAAACGCTCCAGCGCGCCGTCGCGCTCGGTCTGGATGGTTGGGACCATCTGCGCCGCAATGACGCCTATCCCTTTTTCAAGGCGACGGGCGATTTGCTCGTCACGGGACTGACGCAGACGAACGTGATGGACGTGCGCGTGATTCTGGTTGCTACGTGACACTCCGTTTACGCGCCGCGACAAGGTAGCCGTAGCTGCGCAATCGTCCAAACCACCAGGAGAACGCAAGCCGGCCATCCGCGCGCAGGCTCAACGGGCGAACCTCGACGATGTCAAATCCGCTGGAGCGCAAGAGCCTGACGATCTCACGGTACGTGAAGAGGTGCATCGTCAAAGGACCAACGCCCTGGTGCGACGGCATCGCGTAATCGCCCGCCGCCCCTCGGCCCAGCCATGACGCGAGCATTTCGCGAAAGAGCAAGCGTCGGCCGGCCGCGGTCCACAGGTTCCACCAGCGATTGTGTACGTGAACGACGAACACGCCGCCCGGTTTCAACAACCGCTGGACGTGCTCGACAAAGCGCCGCCGCGCCTCGGCGCCGACGAGCAACCCCAGCGTGCCGAACAGACACGCCGCGTGATCGAACGATTGTTCGGCGAACATCTCCAGTTCGACGAGATTGGCGCACACGCACGGAATGTCTGCCCCGACGGTCGCCGCCTTCGCGCCCAGCACCTTCAGCATTTCCGGCGACAGATCGACCGCGACGGGCCGATAGGCGTGCTGCACAAGCGTGAGCGCCAGTCGGCCCGTGCCGGCGCCGAGGTCGATGAGCGAGCCCGGCGGCCGACAGTGTTCCAACACGAACGCCTGATCGATCGTCAGCAACGGCGTGTCGGCCAGCGTTTGATCGTAAGCGCGCGCGACTTGCGGATCGTGGAAATAATCCCACAACGAGCGCGAGACGCCAGGCGGCAATTGCCAGTCGGCAGGCATGAGCGTTACAGTTTCTGCTTCTTCAAGAACTCCGCCAGCGTCTTGCCGAGGCTCTCTATGCTCGCGTGCTGTTTGGCATTCTTCAAGGCGCGCAAGTTTTGAAGTCGCGGATTTTCGGAGCACCGAAGGTGCGCAAACAAATCAGCCCAGGGCAAAGCGCAGCGCCGCCCTGGGAAAGGCGAGCGTTCCGCACGAAATTCCTGTAAGGGCGCAACAACTCCGCGGACCTGTTTTGCCCTTTCAGGGCGTACACTGTCATTCTACCGACCACCCAGGGCGGCGCTGCGCTCTGCCCTGGGCTGATTTGTTGCTGCACCTTCGGTGCGAATACAAAAGCGCAACTTCAAAAAGCCCGAACAAGGGATTGAACCCTTCACTCTTGCCCGGGCTGCGCGCTTGCATGCAATTCGGTTATCTTACGCGCCTAAGAAGTTTGCCGAGCAGAAACGCAAAGTATATCTTATGGGGAGAGTTCAGGCGCAGAAAAGGGGAGCTCTCATGTCGCAATCGATCGACTGGATGTACCACCGCAAGAGCTGAACGTCGTGCAAAAAGGCTCAGGAGTTCCTTGAGCAGCACCAGGTTGACGTGAAGACAATCGCCGACGCCAACAAGCAGAAGCAAGGCCGGGCCGAGGCGTTGGCGCTGGCGAAAACGGCCAGCGTCATCCTCGTCGCCAAGGGGAAGAAGCTCGTCACATTCGACATGAAGAACGACGCCCCCGACGACGAGACCCTGCTCGCACACCTGCTCGGGCCGACGGGCAACCTGCGGGCGCCGACCATCAAGAAGGGCAAGACGCTCTACGTCGGCTTTAGCGAAGAAGCGTACCGAGGCCTCGTCGAATAGGCGCAAATCTCCACGCACATTTTCTGCATTTCGATTCAAATCCGCCAACGGTTATGCCACAATAGTCAAGCCCTAAGGAACTCTAGCGAGGATCCATCCATGCGCATCCCTCTCCCGCGATTCACGATTGTGGCGTTTGTTCTTCTTCTGTCCAACTCCGTTGCCTTGGCAGGCGACACGTCCGCGAAAAACCTTCTCGCCAAGATCGGCCCCGGCAAGGGCATCGTCGTTCTCGTCGGCGACGCCGGCAATGCCGCAGCGGAGCTCGTCAAAGAGAGTGGCTGGACGATTTTCGTACAGCAGCCGAAGTTCCAGGCCGACAAATTGCGCCGCAGCCTCGACGAAGCCGGCCTGCTGGGCAGGCGCGTCTACGTTCAGGATGGCATCGCAACATTGTACCTCGCTGACGATCTTGCCGACGCCGTGGTTGTGCCTGACAACCTGACGATCGCCGAGAGCGAAGTCCTGCGCGTACTGCGTCCGGAAGGCAAGGCGTTCGTCCCCAACAAGACGCTGACCAAGCCCTTCAAAAAAGGCACCGACGAATGGTCGCATCCCTACCACGGCCCCGACAATAATCCGCAATCGCAGGACACCGTCATGAAACGCCCCTTCATGACGCACTACATGGTCGAGCCATGGTACTGCCCGCTGCCGATGCAGTCGGTGATCTCCGGCGGCCGCGTGTTCAAAGTCTTCGGCGACCGCTCCAGCGCCAAGCCGCAAGAGCCGCTGATCAACAAGCTCTTGTGCATGAACGCCTTCAACGGCACGGTGCTGTGGGAGCGCGAACTGTCCGCCGGGTTCATGATCCATCGCAACACGATGATCGCGACGCCCGACACGCTTTTTTTGGGCGACGACAAGTCGTGCAAGTTGATCGACGCGGTCACCGGCAAGATTCGCGATGAGATCGTCATCACCAAGCCTGACGCCGACGGTTCGACGTGGAAGTGGATGGCGCTGGAGAACGGCATCCTGTACGCGATGGTCGGCGAACAGGAGGAATCCGATCAGCCGCTTAGACAAGACAAGATTCGCGGCGCGGGCTGGCCGTGGTGGAAGATCCAGAACTACAAGTTCGGCATGGGCAAGAACCTCTTCGCCATCGATCCGAAATCGAAGAAGATCCTCTGGCACGTCCGTGAAGTCGAAACGATTGATAGCCGCGGCATGGCAATGCGCAATGGCCGCATTTATTACACGTGCGAAGGCAAGTTCCTCGCCTGTCTCGATGCCAAGACCGGCCTGTACATCTGGAGGAATAGCGACAAGAACCTGCTCGAGGCGATCGGTGTCAGCAAAGGGGCCCAGCACTGGCTGCTCGGCTTCGCCTCGACCGCATACCTGAAAGCGAGCGATGACGCCCTCTTTTTTGCCGGCCCCAATCGACCGCTGCTCGTCGCTGCTTCGACCAAGGACGGTAAGCTCCTGTGGAAGAAAGATTGCAGCGTCAAGGGCGGCCCCATTACCGAAGGCGGCAACGTCCAGCTCGTCATCCGCAAGGACGGCCTGTACGCGCTCGGCCAGGGGAGCGTCAATCAAGGCAACAGCAGCTTCAAATTCGAGCCGCTGACAGGCGAGGTGCTGGCGACCTTCCCCGCACGCGATCGCTGCACGCGCGCCACCGGTTGTTTCGACACCATCTTCACGCGCGGCGGCAAAGGCGGCAGCACCGCGGCATTTGATGTCACCAGCACCGAGCCGAGAATGGGCGTCATCTCACCGATGCGGCCCGCGTGCCAGGACGGTGTCGTCACCGCCCATGGTTATCTCTTCTGGGGCCCGTGGATGTGCCGATGCGACATGACCCAGCTCGGCGTCATCAGCCTCGGCTCGGGCGGAAAGTTCGACTATCTGGCGAAGGCGACGGATGCGGAGCGGTTGTCAACCTATAGCGTGCCGCAACTATTTCGTGTCAATCCGAATGATGATTGGCCCACGTATCGCCGGGACAATCGGCGCAGCGTAATTGTTGACGGCGCCGTACCGAACGCCGTGCGCCACGCCTGGACGTGGGCTCCCAAAGCGCCGACGCTGCCGACCGCCCCGATCATCGGCGATGGTCAGGTCGTGCTCGGCGGCCAAGACGGAGTCGTGCGCGGCATCGATCTCCAGAAGGGCACGCAGTCCTGGTCCGCGTACACCGGCGGGCCGATCAAGTATCCGCCGGCCCTTTCGGGAAGCCACGTCTATGTCGGTTCGGGAGACGGTTACATCTATTGCATGTGGGCCAACATGGGGACGACGCTCTGGCGTTTCCGCGCCGCTCCCGTCGAACGCGTGATCCCGGTCTACGGCACGCTCGCCTCGACGTGGCCTCTCGGCGGCGGCGTACTCGTCGAAGACGGCATCGTCTACGGCGCTGCGGGCATTTCCAATCACGACGGCACGCACGTCTACGCCCTGGACGCGAAGACAGGCAGAATCAAATGGCAGCAGCACAGCTCCGCCTACGCCGACGAAGATTCGCTGCCGATGGGAGGCGTCAGCGTGCAGGGTCCGCTCCTGCAACACAACAACGCCATTCACTTCGCGTCCGGCAACTCGCCGCCGATCGCGTCCTATGCGCTGGCCGATGGCAAGTTCACCCCGTCCACTGCCAGCCGCGGCAAGGACCTCTACGTCCGCAACGGCAAGGTGCTCGGCTCCGGTTACCCGCTCTACTGGCGGCCCGAAGACGATCAGTTCATCAGCACGATGGAATTGGAAACCCCGGCCGGTGTCCTGCGCGTCGGCATGCCGCAGAACAATCCTTCCGGCGTGTCGGAGCTGAAGATGACCGGCAAGGCCAACTGGTCCAACCCGATCTATCAGGAGATCGCCGCTGTTGCGATCACCAAGAACGCGGTGGTGTTAACGGGATTGAGCCGCGACAAGAAAGACTTCGAGCGCATCAACGCCGGCGTCATCGCGCTCGATATCGACACGGGCAAGGTCCTGTGGCAGCACAGCCTGCCCGCGACGCCGACCGCCTGGGGCCTGGCCATCGCCGATCGCGGCAACCGCATCGTCGTCACGTTGATGGATGGACGCGTGCTGGCGTTTGCGAAGTAGCCGGGTGGAATCGTAGGGTGCAACTGCGATGCGCCCTACGACTTACGCCGCGCAATTCTTGACCTTCGCCTCTACCACTTCCATGATACGCTGGGCGGCGCGATCGCACGCCCCCGGCCTGGCGGTTCGTTCACGCAATGCCTGCAATTCGTGCAGCACGGAATCATACGCGCGCTCGTCGTTCAGCCAGGGCAGGAACGCGCGGGCGACATCGGCGCCCTGAAAGTGCTCACCCGTGAGTTCCGGGTACAGCATCTTGTCCGCGAGCAGATTGACGAGCGTGACGTATTTCGCCTTCAACAGCGAGCGAATGATCGGCGCCATGATCCGACCGACGCGATACACGATCACGGTCGGCTTGGCGCGATAGAGCAATTCCAGCGACACCGAACCCGACACCGAAATGCACGCCTTGCTCAGTTCCATCACCTCCGGTGTTTTGCCGACGAACGTCTCGATCGGCAACTCAGGAAACTCGCGCACCATCTGGTCGGCGAACCGCTGTTGGCTGTCCTTGAAGCTGGCCACGAGGAAACGCGTCTCTGGGCGAGCCTGATGGATGATTCGCGCCGCGTCGAGCTGTGGGCGCAGGTTGCGTTCGACTTCCTGCGTGCGCGAGCCGGGCAAAATGCCGACGATCGTGCCTTCACGTTCCCGTTGCACAGACAAAAATCGCCCGTCGAGCTTCTGGCTGGGCAGATCGTCGAAGAACGGATGTCCGATGTAGTCGGCATGGACGCCGCGTTCGCGATACCACGTCTCTTCAAAAGGCAGCGAACAAAGCACGTGATCGACGAAGCGGCGCATCTTCTTGACGCGCCAGCTCGCCCACGCCCACAACTGCGGCGGCACGAAGTAGAAGACCGGGATGCCGTGGAACTTCGCGCGCCGGGCCATCCACCAATTGAAGCCGGGATAGTCGATCAGGACGACGGCGTCGGGTCGATGATGGCGAAAGTAGCGGTCGGCCTGTGACAGCAAGCTCATGAACTGCGGCAGCGCGGTCAGCACGCGCGACAGCCCCATGACGGCGTGATTGCACAAGGGAAAGAGATGCGCGCAGCCGGCCTCTGCCATGCGATCGCCGCCGAAGCCGACGGTCTCGATATCGGAACGCACGTTGCGCAGGGCGCGGATGAGGTTGGCGCCGTGGACATCGCCGCTGGGTTCGCCGACGCTGAAGAAGATGCGCATGGGGACTTCCTGTTCCACAAGGCGTGACTCGGCGTGCGTGTTAGCCGGACGCGCAAGCGACGGAGAGCGCGTGTATTCCGTCGCTTGCGCGTCCGGCTAACGTGCACGCCACATGCTCCTGGGTGAAACGCCATAACTGTGCCGAATTCGCGTCGATGATGCAAGGGGAATTTGCGATGGAGTTGGCAGGCGAGACAAGACAGGAAGCCCGCGGAATCAGACTGCGGGCCTCCGGCAAGGTCAACTATTCGACGCTCGGCGGCAGCCCCGTCGAAAGCCCCGGCATCTGCGAAGGCTCGGCGATCTTGCGATAACCCAGCGCCCGCATCACTTCCAGCACCTCGCTCCAGGTCGGGAACGGACGGCGATTGTCGCGCTTGTACTGGTCCATGGCCTTCATGAACTCGATCTCGTCGTTCGTGTAGTCGCGTTCGCACGTCGTCGGGTCGATCTGACGGCGGCGCTCCCCCTTCTCGTCGCGGCGGTCTTTGCCGGTGCGGCGTTCGAGGGCCACCGGAATCTGTTTCTTGCGGCGATCGTTGCCGCGGCGGTCGGTGACGCACAATTCCTCGGGGAAACTCGGACCGGTCTCTTGGCTCATGGGTGACCTCAATGAAGACGGGCAGGCCGCAGTGATGGGGCGAATGGGGACACAATCACCCCTACTGCAATATACCTCATGGATCGCTTCTGACAAATGTTCGGAAGCGTTCTTTTGCGGAATAGGGGGCGGCAAACACGCGCGCCGATTGTGTCGTCATGGCGTTTTCGGCTCCTCCTCAAGCGTGGCGGCGAGAACCTTCGCGGCCATTTCTTCGCGATATTGCTTCAAGCGTTTCGACAGCTCGGCATCACTGGTTGCCAGGATCGCCACCGCCAGAAGCGCCGCGTTCGTGGCTCCCGCGTTGCCGATCGCCAACGTGCCGA
>SYHD01000285.1 GCA_005799265.1 Planctomycetia bacterium
CGGACGCGCCAGCGACGGAAGTTTACACCGTCGCTGGCGCGTCCGGCTAACATCCCTCCTTACTTCACTACCGTTTTGGGCGACGACGCAAACGTGGCCCGCAACGCATTCGCTTGCTCGGCCGTCATTTCGCCGGTTTGGAGCCAGAGTCGATAATTGACGACGAGCGGCATTTGCTCAGTGATTTCGCGTTCAAAGTAGCCGCCGAAGCGGGCATAGGAGCGTTCGCTGAAACGCGTCTCCTTCGGGTTCTGCGGATGATTGAGGTAGACGGCGCTGTAGCGTTCCTTACCGAGCACAAAGCTAACGACGTACCAGGGGAGATCGACCATCGCCTTGTCCTGCGGCCAATTGCGTTCTTTGCCCATTTCGCCCTTGGAGCCATCGGGATGCAGATAGTAGGTCTGATTGCTGGTGACGGCGGCGACATCGTTGTGGGCGCGGAACTGGAAGCCCGCGTGTTGCGGGTCGCCGTCTACTTTTATCTTGCCACTGGTCGTCTTCAAGCGCGAGGCGAACTCGACGAGGGTGCCGCCAAGGACGTTGTACACGGTCAACTCGCGTTCCTCCTCGGCGAAGCGTTCGTTCTTCTCGCCGTACCAGCCGAGTACGACGCGATGCCGGCCGAGCACCGGGCCCGCTTCTCGGCTCAGTGTTTTCTCGTGCCTGACGTGGGCGTCGCCGGTGCAGTGCCAGGTGTCGGCCTTCTTCTTGAGGCCGTCGCCGTAGCTGCACTTGTTGAAGCCGTACATGATGCCGCGATGATGTGGGTAGAGCATCTTCCTCTTCGGATCGGCGGAATTTTCATCGGTGTGCCCGCCGTTGGTGACGAAGCGTTTGCCGGCCGGATCGTAGAGATGGTGGAAGACCTTGTACGATTTGTCGCGGGCGTCTTTCGAAGTCGCGTCGTAAGGGCGATTCATGTAGCGTAGGAATGGCGTGATCGGGCCGGAAAGCGTCAGGCCTAGCTCTTCGTATTCGCCCTTCTTCTCGGTCCACGCGAAACGCACGAGACGGGGCTTGGACGGCTTGAAGGTGACTTCCAGGCTGCGGCATTCCGCGGGCAAGATGATGTGCAGATCGCGGCGCACGAGCCCATCCTTCGTCGGCTTGATCGATTCGGTCACGAGGCCCGGTGCGGTCAACTGGCCGACGAGCATTGGGCGGCCGTCAACTGCAGCCTGGCCGACGATTTCGACTTCGTTGATTTCTGCCCACGCTTTCGGCACGCTCAGCGGAATCGTCAGCGGCAGATTGGCCTCTTGAAACTTGACGGGGGCCACGTCGATCTTGAGCACGTTGTTTTG
The DNA here is from genome assembly GCA_005799265.1 of Planctomycetia bacterium. Classification (GTDB taxonomy): domain Bacteria; phylum Planctomycetota; class Planctomycetia; order Gemmatales; family Gemmataceae; genus SIAQ01. Next base: position 1,308 of record SYHD01000285.1, read on the forward strand.
GGTAAGACCGACCTGCGCCACGGCGAAGAACGCGACGAGAGAAAGCCAGCGAATCATGAATGGCTCCTTGAAGAGATTAGAAAGCGTGAAGATAATGTAGTCTGCGCGGCGGCAAGATGCCAATCGTGCCGTTGACGAAATCGGCAAGATCGGAATCTTGCCGTCACGCGTGGGGTGGGGCTGGTGTGGGAGCCGCGGAGGATGTGGACTGCCTCGCGAATTTGGGTGTCAGATCCTTGGAAACGGAAAGGGCCTTGCGAACCATCCACGCCTGCACGTATAATAACGAGCGAAACGAGGGAGATATCTCATGGAATTCAAACACGTAAATGTGACGGATTCGATATCGATTCCGGTCCCCAAAGGCCTCACGCCGGACGAAGAAGCAAATTACCTGGCGAGTCGGATTGCCTTCGTCAATTTTGCTGAACTTGAAGCTCAGTGCCGAGAAGGGCTGCGCCAGCTTGAGGCTGGCGAACTGCTCCCCTTCGATCAGGTTCTGTCGGAATTGGACCGCGAGTACGGTGTGCAAGATGGGCAATCCGAATGAGCGCTGGCGATGCCAAGTCTGATCCTCCTTTCCGAATCGGTTCCTCCGCGCGAACAAATCAGGAACTCCGCGAGCGCGTCGAGTTCGCGGCAACGCTGGGAAAACACAAGGAGTTTCTGCGTGCCCTTCGGCAAATCATGACGCGCCTTCAAAATGCTCCTAACGACTTCGGCGAGTGCCGGTACGAACTGCACAAGGGAAAAATGCGCTGTCATATTGGTGTGCTTGCGCCGGCGGCCATTCATTTTGCGATCCACGAAGAAAGTCGCAATGTAATTGTCCTCAGAGTGTTTCTGTTGGGTTCTTGAAATAAAGGGGGAGGTTAATGATGTCCAACGACCGATTTTCCCGGCGCAAGTTCCTCACTGCATCCGCCGCCGTGGCCAGTGCGTCGTCGTTGACGCTGCCCGCGTCGGCGCAACCCATCGGCGCCAATGAGCGCATCAACATCGGCCTGATCGGCACTGGCGGGCGTTGCCGGCATCTCATGGGCGCGCTCGCGAAAGTGCCGAACACGCGCATGATGGCGCTGTGCGACGTCTATGAGCCAAACCTCGAACTCGCGCAGAAGCTCGCGGAGCCAAAAGCGTTCACGACGCGCGACTATCACGCGCTATTAGGGCGCAAGGACGTGCACGCCGTGCTGATCGCATCGCCGGATCATTGGCACACGCCGATGACGATCGACGCGATGGCTGCCGGCAAAGATGTCTATGTCGAGAAACCGCTCACGCACAAGATGCGCGAAGGGGCTGAGATCACTGCGGCGCTTGCCAAGCATCGCAAGATTGTGCAGATCGGCACGCAGCAGCGCTCGATGCCGCATATCGTCCGGGCGCGTGAGTTGATCCAGGCCGGCCGCATCGGCACCGTGCACAAAGTGCGCATGACCTGGAACCGCAACTCCGACCGCGTCCGCCGCGGCCCGCAAAACGTCGATGCGAAACGCCTCGACTGGAAGCGATTCCTCGGCAACGCGCCGATGCAGGAATTCGACGACTACAGGTTCCGCAACTGGCGCTGGTTCTGGGATTTTGGCAACGGTATCCTCACCGACCTGATGGTCCATTGGCTCGACGTCGCCCACTGGATCTGCAACGTCGATCATCCCGACAAAGCCGTCACGATCGGCGACCACTACACAGCGCGCGACGTTTGGCAAACCCCCGACACGATTCAGACGCTGCTCGTGTATCGTAACAATCTGCAAATGCACTTCGAGGGGACGTTCTGCAACGCTCGCGCCGGCTCGATGATCGAGTTCATGGGCACCGAAGGAACCGTCTACATCGACCGCGGCCGCTTCGAGTTGATCCCGGAAGTTCGCTTCCCGAAGAATAAGCCGGAGGAAATGATCCTCGGCCAGGGCCCAAGAGGCCGCGACTTCTACACAACGCCCGACGGCGAACTACTGCACCTGCAAAACTGGATCGATGCGATTCGCAATCAGCGTCAGCCGAGCGCTCCGATTAGCGCTGGCGTGAGCGCGGCGGCGGCGGCGCATCTGGGCAATGAGGCGTATCGGATGAATCGCGTGGCGGTGTGGGCGAAATGAGCGGAGTTCGAGGGTGTAGTCCCGTGTGCCATCTCAGGCAATAGCGTCAGCCGATTGACGAGGAGCTGTGCCCTGGCGTGTATAGGTGTAAATTCTTAATAGTCTGACATCAAGAAAAGGAATCCATGATGGCGCGTCTCTTCGCTGCGATTCTCGTCGGACTGGCGTCGATCAGCCTGCTCGCGCCGCTGGACGCTGGCGACAAGCAGGAAGCGAAAAAGTCCGCGCCGCAGGTCCATCAGGTACCCTTTCGACTGACGCCGATCTATCACCTCATCGTACGCGCCAAGGTGAACAACAAAGGGCCGTTCAACTTTATCTTTGACACCGGCTTCAATGCCAACCTCATGACGCCCAGCGCTGCCAAGCAGGCGGGGCTGGGCACGGCGGGGACGCAGCGCATTGAACGCCTGGAACTCGAGGGGGGCGCCGTCGTCGAGAAGTGCCTCTGCAACGTCAATATCCCGCCGCAGGTGAGCCTCGTCAACCGCACCAAGGGAGAGGGGTGCGAGGTGCACGGCATCCTCGGCTATGATTTCATGCGCCATTTCCGCATCCGGCTCGATTACGCGACGCATAAGATGACGTGGACCCGAGACAAGGCCGATGACAAGGACGACAAGGATGCCGAGGCCATCGTCATCCCCTTCGCTCGCTCTCTGACGAATCCCAAGCATCTCATGGTCGAGACGCACGTCAACGGCAAGGGACCGTATCGCTTCTTGTTCGACACGGGGGCGCCGGGAACGGTCGTCGGTCCGCAAGTGGGATTGCGCGGGCCGGAAGTCGTGCTCGACACGGTGCAGATTGGCGCTCTGAAAGTGGAGAAATCGCCCGCCTTCGTACAGAAGGTTCCCGCATTCGAGTCGATGGCCGGCATCATTGGCTTCCCGCTGATCGCGCGCTACGTGACGACGTTTGATTTTCCGGGGCAGCGGCTCGTCCTCCGTCCGGGAACCTACACGCCGCCGCAGGTGCCGAAGTCGATCGTGGACGGCAAACCAGGCCCCGGCACGCCGGAACCGACAGGCGGCCAGTGGGGCCTGAAGGTGGAAAAAGACGCCGGCGACGTGAAGCCCGGCATTCCGGTAACCGCCTTGACGCCGGACGGTGCCGCTGCGCAAGCGGGAATCAAGGCGGGCGACCGACTGCTCCTTGTGGACGATTCCTGGATCGAGAGCGAGTCCGATTTTCGCTGGGCCAGCAACCGCGCGCGGCCGGGGATTGAGGTGCTTGTGATCGTCGAGCGCGACGGCAAGCTGCTGACGTTGAAGGCCATTCCGAAGGCGCCAGCCTAAAGTAAGAACGTGGATCTCGATCACATCTTCAGGAGAAGTTCATGCGCCACACCATTCTCGTCCTGATGTTTGCCGGCGTCTGCGTGGCCGCCCAGGAGTCCGACGACGCCGTCAAGAAGGAACGCAAACTCTTCCAGGGCAAATGGCAGGCCACCTTCGCGCAGGGATTCGACGGCAAAGAACAAACCGATGTTGAGATTCAACTGACGACGATGGAGGTCGATGGGGACAAGTTCACCATGAAGACCGGCAGTCTCACTGTTAGCGGCACTTTCACCATCGACCCTACCAAGAAAGTCAAGGCGATCGACGTCTTCTTTGGCAACGGCAAGGACAACGGCATCCTCGGCATCTACGAGATCAAGGGAGATACGCGTAAGTCCTGTTTTGCCTTGCCAGGCAAGGAGAGGCCGACTGCGTTTCGCAAGGATAAGGGCTTCATGACGCTGGAGTGGCGGCTTGACAAGTAGACGAGCGTCATCCATCACTACCGATCCAAATACCGTTCCGAATCCGGTTGCGCCAAGGCGCCGAGTACGTCATTCGTCACGTCAACGCCGCCCGCGGAGTTGGAGATCACGCACCAGATGGTGTAGATGATGCCGAACGGGATGCCCCACCAACCGAGCACGAGCGACAAGGCCGAGTATTGCAAGCCTTTGACGAAACGGCTTTCGTCACTGCGCACGAAGTAGATCGCGCTCGGCTGCTTGAACGACAGGATGATTACCGAGATGCAGTAGCTGTAGATGACAAACTTGCCGCCGTTCTGCAATTCGCTGTTGAGTTCCTGATCCGAAAGCCCGTCGAGGCCGATGATTTCCGCCATTGCGGTCTCCCTTTGGTCATCGTTGGATGGCAGGATGATACCACTCGTTCAGTTCGACGCAAGCGAATTCCGGCGCCGCCGCGCGGGTAGTGGATCAGTCTGGATGTGATCCGGTCACTCCGTGGCTGGCTTTCCGGTTACGGAGTAACCGGACCACAGGAATCTGACCCACTACCATTGCGAGTCGGCTTGCGGCGGCGCGCGGGCATGGGATACAATGCCGCTCGACTTTCTCACTTCACCCATCAGGAGGATGCACCATGCGAGCCGCGAAGCTTTGGCTGTGGGCCGGATTGCTGTGGCTGTTGACCGGCTCTTCGGTTTTCGGACAAGAATGGCCGTCGCCGTTTCGGCACCTCCCCGAGAACACGATGGCGGTCGTTCACGTGCGCGTCGAGGCGCTCTTGAAATCGGCCTGGGGCAAGGCGGCGCTGATGGAGGTCCTCGGCAAGAAGGATGTGAAGGAGACGTTCCAGAAGCTCAACAGCGAACTGGGTATCGATCCGTTCGATGTTGAAAGCGCGACGTTCCTGTTGCTTGATCCGGTCCTCGCGGGGGATCAAGAGCCGCGGCCGTCCTTGCGGAATCGCTGGAATGGGCCCGTGCTGTCGCCGCCGCCGACGCACTCGCCTCGGTTGGGCGGGTATCCTCCCGAGGCGACGAATCCGTTGTCGCCGCCGCCGCCACCCCCGGTGCTTGTTCCCACGAATCGCTCGCTGACAATTCCGGCCGCGAATGCTTCGAGCGAGTTTGTCTCTGTGACAACCCAGGGCAGCCACAACGACTCTCTGTTGCCGCTCGTTATCATCCATTCACGCAAGCCGATCGATCGCAAGCAATTCATGCGGAAGAAGGTGGACCTGGGCGGAAACGGCCCATCTAGCTTGGGGCTCATGTTCTTGAGTGATCAGAGCTTCGTGATCGGTCCGGACCACGCGGTTGTTCAGTTTGCGGCCAACACGTCCGACAAGGAATCCGACCTGGGCCGGCAACTCGCGAACGAGCACGCTCGGCCGATGATTCAGGGCGGCTATCGGCTCGCGGCGCCGATGAAGAAAGAATTGCTGACGGATCCCAGTGGCGCAGGCCCGCTCAGCCTGGTGTTCCCGCTCGTGAACGTGACGACCGCGACCTTCGGCCTGGACCTGGGCAAGCCAGCCGACTTCAAGCTTCGCCTTAACGCCGCCAACGATCGGCAAGCGAACCTCGCCGCGCAGTCCGCCAAGACGTTGCTGGCAGTGGCGGAGGCGTATTGTGAGACGGCGCTTCCCGAACTGGAGAAAAACGCACTCGCTGCGGCCGATGAAAAAGCGAAGAGCGAAGCGCGAGACGCCGTTGTCATCGTCAAGGGGTTGCGTCAGATGGCCGGCAACGCGCGTGTCGAGCAACGTCAGTCGGAGGTCCTGGTCGCGCTGCAAATGGAAATCCAAACGCGGCATGTCGTACTTTTTCTTGAAGGGATTCTCAACCGGCATGAAAGTCCGCGCGTGCTTGCCCACTGAAGCCCGCAAACCACTCCGTATTAGCGTGCCGACTCGTGTTGGCATGACGCCTTGAGGCAAGACCAACCTGTCAATCGAGGCTGGGGAAAAAATCTCGCGAAGACTCGGCAAATTATTGCAAGTGTCCTTGACGGAATGGGTAGCGATACGGCAGTATAGAGGGATTGGATTACGCCCTTTTCTCACGAGAACGCACCGATGCCAACTCCTGACGGGTGTATTAAACAGGCAGCCGCTCTGCCGCTTCGCCGTGGCCGCGTCTGCCTCATCACCTCCCGCAACGGCAAACGCTGGGTCATCCCCAAGGGTTGGATCGATCCCGGCCAAACCGCGGGCGAGACGGCCCTACAAGAAGCGTGGGAGGAAGCCGGTCTCGTCGGCGCCCTGCAACGCGAACCGATCGGCACCTACCTCTACGAAAAAGACGGCAATAAATATCACGTCACCGTCTTCGTCATGAAAGTCACTGAAGTGGAGCAAGATTGGCCCGAGCGTGCTTTGCGCGAACGCTCATGGGTCAGCCCAACCGGGTTCTTCGATCGCATCGAAGACATCGGCCTGGCCGACATCGTGCGCCTGACCGTCTTGCAGCACGCGGCCGAGCATGTCGGGGCGGAGGCATAACCTGAATTTGTTTAGCGCTCGCGCGGCGTCACCCGAGCGCTAAACGAATAAGAGTCAGGATGCCGCGTCTTTTGCTAAATCCTTCGAGCCCACCACCGTCAGATTCAGGCCGACCTGGACGGTAACGGGTTTGTCGTCGATCATCATCGTCATCTTGCTGCTGATGTTCCAGCCGAGCGATCCGGTCGTGAATTCGCGGGGAGCGCCGATCATCTTGTTGCCATCGATGATGACTTCGATCGGCTTCGCCTTGTCCTTGAACTGTTGTCGAGTAACCGGGCAAGTAGCCTTTGCAGCTATGTGTCGCTCCTTCGGTGGATTGAATAAATGGTGAAGTACTCTCGTCAAAAAGTACAGCGGCGGATATTGTACGAAGGTTGCGTAGGCTCGATCATTCCCGCTATGCCCCCGATTGCCTCTCGCCTGGCGCCGCCAAAATAATAATAATGGCTTATGAGAATACAATAAGAGTTTCGTTGCGTTGTGGCTGATTCCCTCTAAGCGGGTTTTCTTTACGGAGGATGCTTCATGTCGCGTTATGGTCTTTGTGGTACGTTGGTTCTCGGCCTGGTTCTGACGATCTCCGGCGTGTATGCGGGCGGGGCGCTCAAGTCCGGGCCGCAGGTCGGCAAGGATGTCCCCGGTCCATTTCATCCGCTGAACGTCACGGGCGAACACGCCGGCAAGAAGGCGTGCCTGTATTGCTCCAACGGCGGCAACCCGACCGCCGTCGTCTTCGCGCGCGAAGCTTCCCCCGCGGTCGCCAAGCTCCTCAAGCAACTCGACGACGCCACCGTCAAGAATGGCACGAAGGACATGGGCAGCTACGCCGTCTTCTGCAGCGACAAGGACGGGCTCGACAAGGCCCTGACCAAGCTGGCCGAGGATCAGAAGCTCAAGAAGCTGGTGTTGTCGATCGACAACCCAGCCGGCCCGAAGAGCTACGAGATTGCCAAGGACGCCGACGTGACCGTGTTGCTTTACGTCGATTTCGAAGTCAAGGCGAATCACGCGTTTCGCAAGGGCGAGCTTAACGATGGCGCCATCACCAAGGTCGTCACCGACGTTGCCAAGATCGTCAAGTAAGTCGTCGAACCCTGGGTCTGCCACCTGACGCCTCGCCGATCGCGCGGCGTCTTTTTTTTTCGCCCCCCCTCCGCTAGAATCTTCGTAGCCGTCCACCTCCCCTCTCCCCCTGAATTACATGGGAGAGGGGTGAACGGTTACGAATCTGCCACAACCCGCGAAAACTACCCGTGCGACGTATTCGCGTCGAGGAGAAGTGCATGCCCAAGATCGGCTGTCAGACGTGCGAGATCATTCGCCGCATCGCCGCGGACTACAGCGATCCGTCGCTCATCTGTCCGGAGTGCCGAGGCAAGCGATCCGCGCCGGCCGGTCCGTGGCAAGCGCTCGATCATCCAGGCATCGCCGGCCACAAAATGAAGGACGATGACGACGAGCCTGTGGGCAAGAATCGTCCCAAGCTCGGCAAAAAAAAGAAAGACAAGGCCGGCGGCAGCGGCAAGATGATCGTCATGATTCTCGGCGGCGTGGGCCTGCTGTTTGCTTGCTGTATCTGCACTCCCATCGGCGTTGGCGTCGCCCTGTTCATGCCGGCGATCCAGAAGGTGCGCGAGACCGCGGCACGCACGCAGTCGACCAACAACCTGAAGAATCTTGGCCTCGGGTTTCACGCCTTCCATGACGTTAACAAGCGTCTGCCTTTCAACGGCTCCGATACGCCGAATCAGCAGGCGAAGTACAGCGCGAAGGCAATCGGCGGCAATCCCCAAAGCGGCAGTTGGGGGTTCCAGGTCTTGCCGTACGTCGACCATGCTCCCGCGTTCAACGCCGCTCTACGCAACGAACAGACGCCAACCTTCTATTGCCCAGGCCGTATGCGCCCCAAACTGGAAACATCCAACGGCGGCGGCGCGTGGTCCGACTATTTCATCAACGGCTACGTGAACGACGCCAAGCAAGCCTCCAAGCCGGACGCCATGGACAACAAACGCAATATGGTCGCCATCAACGATGGAACGTCGAATACCATTTTCCTCGGGCACGGCAATATCAACGTAGCCGACTACTCCAAATCCGGAGGCGTCACCGGCTCCAGCAACATATTCGTCGGCGGGACGATTGGCACCATGCGTTCAGGCAACAACGGCGAAACTAATCCCGGCGGCGTCACGCTCAGCAAAGACTCCGACAAGGCCCCGGGCATCGGCAGTTGGGGCGGGCCATTCGCGCAAGGCGCCTTGATGGGCATGGGAGATGCCACGGTACGCATTTTTACGTATACCACGCGCGACTTCAGCGTATTCTTGACGCCGTCGGGCAATGACGTCGGCATCTTGCCGGATTGAAACGCGGCTCGGCGCGCCGAATCGTGTCAAACCAATCCGCTCGTGGTACAATGTCCAAATGCAGAATCGCGAACCGACCGCCGGCCGCCTGGCATTGCCGATGACGAGCGCTCAGGCGCATCGTCAGATCGGCAGGAGCGAGCTTGCGCCGACGACGCGGCGCGAGATGGAAGCGCGCGGGTGGGACGCCGTCGATGTCGTCTTCGTCACCGGCGATGCGTACATCGATCATCCAAGCTTCGCGATGGCAATCCTGCATCGTGTACTCGAAAAGGCCGGCTTTCGCGTCGCCATGCTCAGCCAGCCCGATTGGCACACGTGCGAACCGTGGCGGCAGTTCGGTCGGCCGCGTCTGTTCTTCGGCATCAGTGCCGGGAACATGGACTCGATGATCAATCATTACACCGCCAACAAGAAGGTTCGCAACGACGACGCTTACTCCCCCGGCGGCAAGATTGGCCTGCGTCCCGATCGCGCGACATTGGCGTACTGTCAGCGCGCCCGTGAAGCGTTTCCGGGCGTGCCGATCATCGCGGGGGGCGTCGAGGCGTCGCTGCGCCGCCTGGCCCATTACGATTATTGGTCCGATACCGTCAAACGTTCGATCCTGATGGACGCCAAGGCCGATCTCGTCGTCTACGGCATGGGCGAACACGCCATCGTCGAGATCGCACGGCGGTTAGCCGCGGGGAAAACGGTGCGCGATTTGCGCGACATGCGCGGCATCGCCTATGTGCTGGGCGCGAAGGAAGCGGATTTGTTTAGCCCCGTCTCGCAGAGGCGGGCGGACCGCAA
>SYHD01000286.1 GCA_005799265.1 Planctomycetia bacterium
AGGTCGATCTTCTGCGCGCGGCTTTCCGGGTTGGCGGCGCCGCATGCTCGGACAACGGAAGCGCTATCCCAGTCCCATCAGTCGATCGGCTTTGCCTTGGGCGGAGAAGCGGGCGCGCGGCTCGCCGAGCAACTCAGCATGGCCGCAGTGCCCAAGCAACGGCCAACGTCGTGTGGCAGGCGTACCACGCCGCGACCAAGAACGAAAAAGGTGACACTTTGGGGTGACACTTGCCCAAAATCGGGCAAGAATGGCCAGATGCCGAATGGGGGCGAATGATGCAAGTCACGTTCTTAAAGCCGGATACGACGAGGTCTAAAAAGAGGCCCCTCCCGGATTCGAACCGGGGATGGCGGATTTGCAATCCGTAGCCCCGATCCCACAAGTATAGACACGTCCAACCAGTTAGGGCAACACGCCGAGGCCGAGGTGCCCGTAGTGGTGCCGTCCTCGCCCGAACGCCAATTTCCCCCCGATCTAGCCCATGTCGTTGACGCCTGGGATCGCCTACCCGAGGCGATCAAGGCGGGAGTCCTCGCGCTCGTTCTAGCCGCCGGAGGACGCAATGGCTAGCCCCGCCTACGCGCGTTCCGCCCACGTTGGCCCACGTCGCGTCGTCCTGGCCCGAGGCGACCAACGCCCCGCCTACGCCCCCGGCCCGCCACGCCGCCAACCCCGCGTAGGTACTTCCCGGCCGAACTTTTGCCCGTGCCCCCCGCGGGAACAGTCGCCATTCTGAGCAGAGTTTGTTTTGTCTGTCCGAATTTTTCACGGAGAAGATGGCCATGAAAATCGAGCTACGCAAGCTGTCCGAGATCAAGCCCTACGAGAAGAACCCCCGGCTCAACGACGACGCCGTTGATGCCGTGGCGGCGTCGATTCGTGAGTTCGGATTCCGACAACCCATTGTCGTGGACGCCGATGGCGTCATAATCTGCGGGCACACGCGCTACAAGGCCGCGCAGAAGCTCGGCCTGGAGAAGGTGCCCGTTCACGTCGCCAAGGATCTGTCGCCGGAGAAGATCAAGGCGTACCGCATCGCCGACAACAAGACCTCCGAACTGTCTGATTGGAACTACGACCTGCTGCCAATCGAGCTGGGCGAGCTGCAAGGCATGAACTACGACCTCGGCTTGCTCGGATTCGACCAGGACGAGCTTGCCGCGCTGCTTGATCCCGGCGTGAAGGATGGTCTGTGCGATCCTGACGACGTGCCGGCGCCACCGGATGAAGCGACGACGCAGGCCGGTGACCTGTGGATGCTGGGTAACCATCGCCTGCTGTGCGGCGACAGTAGCAAGCCCCAGGACGTGGACCGCCTACTCGACGGCGCGGCGATCCACTTGGTCAACACCGACCCGCCTTACAACGTGAAGGTCGAGCCCCGTTCCAACAACGCCATCGCCGCCGGCCTGTCGTCGTTCGAGGGGACCAAGCATCATCAGGGCCTGGACCTGGCTCGGCACCCGGAGAAATCGAAACCGACGCAGAAGAAGCTGCGGCCGAAAGACCGGCCGCTCGCCAACGATTTCGTTTCCGATGAAGCGTTCGAGCAGATGCTTGACGCCTGGTTCGGGAACATGGCCCGTGTGCTGGTGCCGGGCCGGGGATTCTACATCTGGGGCGGCTATGCGAACTGCGGGAACTACCCGCCGGTGCTGAAAGCCAAAGAACTTTACTTCTCCCAGGCCATCATCTGGGTGAAGGAGCATCCGGTGCTGACGCGCAAGGACTTTATGGGCAATCACGAATGGTGCTTCTACGGGTGGAAGCTCGGCGCCGCGCATCAATTTCTCGGCCCCAACAACGCAGTCGATGTCTGGTCGGTCAAGAAGGTCAACCCGCAGAGCATGATCCATCTCACCGAGAAGCCGGTCGAACTTGCCCGGCGGGCCATGCAGTACTCGTCACGGGCCGGCGAGAACGTGATCGACCTGTTCGGCGGGTCCGGTTCTACGCTGATCGCCGCCGAGCAATCTGGACGACGGGCATTCCTGATGGAACTGGACCCGCTATACTGCGACGTCATCGTCCAGCGATTCGAGAAGTTCACGGGACGGAAGGCTGAACGAAATAGCGCCGTGCCCCAGGAGGCAACGGCATGATCTACCTCGCCAGTCCGTATTCGCATCCTGATCCCGCTGTCCGCGAGCTGCGATTCCGCGAAGCGTGCCGCGCGGCGGCGGCGCTGCTGCGAGCGGGCCACGCGGTCTTCTCGCCAATCGCTTACAGCCATCCGCTGGTCGCACATGGCCTGCCGACCGATTGGTCGTTTTGGGAACGGCACGACCGCGAGCACCTGGGGCGATGCGATGAGGTCTTGGTTTTGATGCTGGATGGGTGGGAGGAAAGCGTTGGCGTGCGGGAGGAGATTCGGATCGCGAGGGAGATGGGAAAGCCGGTGCGGTTTCTGGACATCGCCCGGCTGGTTGGGGGCCGGGCGATGTCTGCTGGCCAGATCAGCGCTTCGTGACGGCGACCAATTCTGGGATCGGCACCCAGGCTTCCTTGCCGTCGTTCGTGGCCACGACCGCTAGGCCGTCTTCGATGCGGTTGACGGTGCCGTTGCACCCGTCATCGACTTCGCAGATTACGCGGGCACCGGGCTTGATGCGTTCCCCGGTGCGGTTGAGACACGATGCACACAGCGCCGGCCATTCCGGCGTCGTCGCGGCGGGGCGACGCCCGCACGCAAGGCATTTGCGAGACATGATGTTGGTCCTCCCGTTGTCAAAGATCATTCGCGGCGCGGCCGATCCGCGCCGGCCAGGACACAGGAGCCAGGAACCGTGAAGAACATCAAGCCAATTTCGGATGGATTCGCCGGGAATTTGCCTGGGGCGGTCGGCACGGTGGTTGGCCAACGGGTCGCCCACGTTCGCCCACGTCGGGTCGGGTTCGCGGAGTTGGCCAGAGACGCGTCCAACGAGAAGAGACCCCGCCAGGGGGCCTCTTGGGCGACGAGGTTGTCGGGGGCGGGGTTAGCCCGCGAGCGCGAACTTGCCGCGCTCGCTCTTCTTGAACCGGGCGTCTTTCCCCTTGGCGGTGATCTCGCGGAGGATGGCCGAGTAGAGCGTGGCGTGCGGGGTCTTCCCGCCGGGGCTGGTCCAGTATTTCTTTGCCGCCATCGCGTCGATCATCTCTTTGCAGTTCATCGCCTGGCCGTTCTCGCCGAGCACTTTGGCGGCGGCGTCGATGGCGCTGACCTTCGTCGCCTTCGCGGGGGCCTCGGGCTTGGTCTTGGCGGGCTTCGCGGCCTTGGCCTTCGGGGCCTTCTTGGCGGCGTTCACCGGGGTCTGGGTCTTGGTCTTCTTCTTCGCGGTCATGGGTCGTCTCCTCAAACGCGGAATCGATGGGTTGGCTGCCATCATCAGGCGGCGGGAACCACCCGCCGCGACGCCCTGGCGGGCGTTTCGGCTTCAGGCGTCCGTATCGATCTCGGACATCAGCACGAAGTCGGACCGCAACCAGCGTTCGGTGCCGTACTTCGTTTCGACCTCGTACTCGGTCCAACCCGTGGCGGGGTCGAACGCGAATCCGTTCAGGATCGTGCCGGGCTCGGCGTCGTTCGTATTCAGGACGCGCGTGCCCGTAGGCAGGTGGTCGTTCGTTGCGTTCATCGTCGTTTCTCCTTTCGTGGCCATGTTTTGCGACTGCGGACAGCAGTCAGTTACCTCGCGTGGCGGAAGACTTCAAGCGCAGTTCGACCAGATTTTTCAGAATTCTTTCGGCTGGCGACGAGGCCCCGAACCGGGCGGATTTTCGGGGATCGGGATGCGTCGCGAGGTGTGGACCGGCCCTTGCGTCACCCGCGTCATTTGCGTCACGAAGCCGTCGGACTTCGCGTGGGCGTCTTGCGTCATGGCGGGCGCTGCTCATTCCGTTTGCGTCATCGGAACGCCTCGCCTTGCGCGTTTGCGTCATCGCCCTACGCTGAATACCGGTTCGATTTGAGCTGGCGTGGTGACGGTGGTGACGCAAATGACGGAGACGCCGGAATAGAGAGGGGATCGCCAAATGGATCACGACAACGGCAAGTCAGCGTTGAACCCCACATCGTTGACCGTAGCCGACGCAGCCCGGCTGCTCGCAAGAGCGTCGGGCCAACCGGTGACCGTGGAAATGCTGCAAGCTGATCTTGATGCCGGGGCGCCGGCCAACGGGGACGGCACGATCAACCTGGTCCACTACGCTGCCTGGCTCGTGCGGGAGATGGGAAGCCGTGATTGATCCACGAAGACTACGACCGAGCGAGCTGTGCCGACTGCTCAACTCGACCCCCCTGGGCGAGGTGATCAACGAGCGGCAGTTGCACCGCCATCGCACGCGCGCCGGCCTTCGTATTGGTGACGCCCGGCATGTGGACCTCGTTCGCTACGTCGGTTGGCTTGTTCAGGTCCGACACGCACCGAAACCGGAGCCGGATGGCGACCCCTATGAAACGCTGAAGGGACGTGCCCGCGCCCGCAACATCGCCCTGTCGCTGGCAGGCCGGGATATCGGTGAGTTGCCGGAGGTCGTGAACGCGGAGAGGAAGGAGAAGGCGTCGTCCGATTTTCGCTTCTTCTGCGAGCAGTACTTTCCGCTGACGTTTCATCTGCCTTGGTCGCCAGACCACCTGAAGGTCATCGCCAAGATCGTGCAAGCGGTGCTGCGCGGCGGCTTGTTCGCGATGGCCATGCCGCGCGGGTCGGGGAAAAGCACGATCTGCGAGTGCGCGTGCATCTGGGCGGTCCTCTATGGGCACCGCGAATTCGTTTGCCTGATCGGTTCGGACGAAGGACACGCGATGGACATGCTCGATTCGATCAAGATGGAGTTGGACGGCAACGATCTGTTGCTCGAGGACTTCCCCGAGGTCGTGTACGCGATTCAATGCCTCGACGGGATCGCGAACCGATGCAACGGCCAGCTCTACAAGGGCGAGCGGACGCACATCGGTTGGACCGCCCGCGAGATCGTGCTGCCCACCATCGCCGGGAGCAAGGCTTCGGGCGCCATCATCAAGGTGGCCGGGATCACTGGTCGCATCCGAGGCATGAAGTACAAACGGGCCGACGGCAAGACGGTGCGACCGACACTGGTAGTCCTCGACGATCCGCAGACCGACGAGTCGGCGCGGTCGCTCTCGCAGTGCGCAACCCGCGAGAGCATCCTGGCCGGGGCGGTGTTGGGCCTGGCTGGCCCCGGCAAAAAGATCTCCGGTATCATGCCGTGCACGGTGATTCGGCCGGGCGACATGGCCGACACCATCCTCGACCGCGACAAGCACCCGGAATGGAACGGCGAACGGACCAAGATGGTTTACTCGTTCCCGGCCGACGAGAAGCTCTGGCATCGCTATGCCGAGATTCGTGCCGAGAGCATGCGGCAAGGAAACGCCGGCGACGAGGCAACGGAGTTCTACCGGCTGAATCGGGAGGCGATGGACGCGGGCTCCCTCGTCGCCTGGCCAGAGCGTTTCAACCACGATGAACTCTCGGCGATCCAGCACGCAATCAATCTCAAGCTGCAAGACGAGGCAGCGTTCTTCGCTGAATACCAGAACGAACCGTTGCCCGCGGAAACGGTGGACGCGGAGGAACTGACCGTTGATCAAATCACCAGCAAGCTGAATCGCATGAAGCGCAGCGAGGTGCCGATTGGCTGCAACCACCTGACCATGTTCATCGACGTGCAGGCCAACCTGTTGTTCTTCGTGGTCGCGGCTTGGGAAGATGACTTCACCGGGTACGCCATCGACTACAGCACGTTTCCCGATCAGAAGCGGGCCTACTTCACGCTCCGCGATGCCCGACTCACGCTACCGGCCGCGACCAAGGCCAGCGGTCTCGAAGGAGCGATCTATGCAGGCCTGGACGCGCTCACGAAGGACTATCTCGGGCGCGAATGGCGACGTGACGACGGGGCGATGCTGCGCATCGAGCGCTGCTTGATCGACGCCAACTGGGGTTCGTCCACGGACATCGTCTATCAGTTCTGCCGCCAGTCGGCCTACGCCGGGATCATCCTCCCCAGCCACGGCCGGTTCGTCGGCGCGTCGAGCCAGCCGTTCTCGGAATACAAGCGCAAGCCTGGCGACCGCGTTGGCCACAACTGGCGCATGCCCAACGTCCACGGCAAGCGGGCCGTGCGCCACGCGATCTATGACACGAATTACTGGAAGTCGTTCGTCCACGCCCGCCTTGCGGTCTCGATGGGCGACAAGGGATGCCTCTCGCTCTTCGGGGAGAACGCCGACCATCATCGTTTGCTCGCCGAGCATTTGACCGCCGAGTATCGCGTGAAGACTGAGGGGCGTGGCCGAACCGTGGACGAGTGGAAGCAACGCCCGGAGCGAGGAGACAACCACTGGTTCGACTGCCTCGTCGGCTGCGCCGTGGCGGCGTCGATCCAGGGAGCGGTGCTGTTCGGCACGGATGGCAAAGCCCCCGCGAAGCGCGAGCGTGTGAGCTTCGCGTCGATGCAGCGAGGGAGACGCGCATGAGCAAAGTCGCCAAGAAGCCGGCCGATGATCACGGTCTCCGTTGCCGACATTGCGGCTGCGGTCATTTCCGGGTCATCTACACGCGCGCGGCCTGGGGCGGAAAGCTGGTTCGTCGCCGCGAATGTCGGAACTGCGGGAAGCGGGTCACGACTTGGGAGCGCAAAATCGGTGAGGAATGACAATTAGTTAAATGGTTCACGATTGGTCAGGTCTGTACGGATCGTTCGCGGTTGGCTCATCGAAGGGACCCAGTATCTCGGCACTCGTAATCAGATCTGAAACGCGAAGCGCCCATTCTTTGATACGCCTCTTGGCGGTTTGATCCGAATCGTAGATGGTTCGGTTGATCTCCGTCACAACGCAATGGGCCCAAGGCTCCCCGTGATCGCTGTCGAGTCCGTCTGGAGTAGGGAGGTAACTTAGAATCGTTATCTCGCACTCAACGGCAACTTGAGCTAGAACCTGTATCTGTAAGCGAGCAAGGCGAAACCTTACCGAGGGTTTTTCCTTTCGGAACGCTGACCATATTTCAGAACGAAACCTGCTTCGGATAAGCGATAGCCCGTCGCCGTCGTTCCTTGTTGGAAGGAAGATGGCGTGATGCACGAGCGGCTCTCGAGAAGGATCGAAGTAAATGGGGTCGCCGCCTGGGCCCACTTGGCGATACATCGACTCGGAGGTTTCGACGGCTGGGGTCGACATATTATGAGACGCTGATTGAAACCACGGATGGGGATGAACTCTCTGCTTACACACCCATTGGGCGCAGTGGTATCGGACCCATTTGCCGAATCTTGCCGTTGAGGTAGTCTGTTCGTTCAGCGGTGCCGTTGTTGTAGAAGGTCAACTCGCACAGGCAGTCGCTGCTATTCGGGTATCGTACTCGCCGTTCGACGATTACCCCACCATTCGGTTCGCGAATGATGCACGTTGGAGGATCGCTCGGAAAACGTCTTCGAAGATAGGCAATCCACGAAAGGGCCGCCTTGATTGCATCCCCATTGGGCGCGTCTTCATCTAATGGCGACTGTGCCAATAGTCGCAATAGAGCGTCGATGCAGACTTCCCATTCAGGGCTTTCTCGCGGCTCCTCTTCAGTCGCAATGCTGCTATGTCCCGTGAACTGGGGTTCCGGTGTCGCGTATGCCTCTTCCCAACTCGCGATATTGTCATGAAGGAGTGGCATGTCGTCCCCACGTTTTCTTCGCGTCGGCCGACGCAAGTTTGTCAAACGTGCTCACAATGAGCCCGTGCCCGCAACTCATACCAGATTTGATCGCTTCGATTTCCCCTGCATCATTCGTCCGATCCTTGCTCTCATTGATATCGATAAGACCTCGCGCGGTGAGGTTTAGCAAAAGAACCGGTTGCGAGGGATTATCATGAGTCCGTCCCGGTTTCGGTTCAACGTAAAGCCGCGCAACAGGGTTGGAGGACTCCCAAACCCATTGTCCTTGGAGGCCTTTGAGGCTTGCTCCCTCAATGTTCGCGAAGTTCCCACCCCAGATGCCTGGAAATATCTTTGGCCAATCACTCGGGGCATCCCACAAATCATCCTTTGGGATGCGATTGACGTAGGTGAGTTCCCATTGACGCGGTATCGGTGGCGCAAGATTCAACTCACTCACGAACTTTCGCCAATCACTCCAGGCGTCAATGAATCGGCTCCAGGTAGCGCTGAAACGCGGATATTGCTCGTTACGCTTTCGCCAGTTCACGACGAGCCGGTCTCGTTGAACTTGACACATCCACTGATCGTCGGATGACGCCATTTGAAGACGACAATCCGGTGCATTCGTCAGCGCCAACAACAACGCCGGTGGAAGCCACTGCACATGGTCCCCAAATACCTCGTTCGTGGATGGAATTGGTTCAGCCGACCGGACGACGGGAAAAGTACTTCTTTGGCCCGCCCAAAACGCTCCGAGGTGAGCCAGGTTCAGTCCCCTCGGAGGTTCAAACTGAACAGACATGGCCACTTCCACCAAGGGCGGCGAATCGTAGGTGATCGGTGAAGAATGCCACAGATCCAAAGGAAACTCCCGCGTTTCATTGGCCTCACGATGCGGTAGGCCCGTGCGATGACTTGTCGCACTCCACTTGCCACGAGCGCTCGACGAATGATGACGGTGCAAATACCACGCCACAGGATCAGCTGCCGAGAGTATATCGGTTGGCATCTGACCCGAAAAGGTCAGGTCCGTTTTGAAAGTCCCCGAACTGCATCGGCCGGTTGATGACCATGTAACCTCTTCTACCGTAACGCCTTCCGAAATTGGCGACTGGCGAGCTGTCAATAGGTCTCCTGGTCTGCGTTCCGGGCTTCTTCATTGATTCTATCCCGCATCAGACTGACTTCCCAGCCTACCAGGCATGGTAACCCACCGCCAATGAGATCTGCCAAAAATGTCAAGCGACTGCGAGGACTGGTGTTTTTCTTCAAACGCCCGCGCTTCGCCTCGCATTTTCTTGATGCAACGCGATGCAGCTTGATGCAGCCATGTCTACCGGTGTAACGACTCGTTTTCATCGTCAAATCGCTCGCCACTTTGCAGCGTCAGGGGGGTATAAATGATGTAGACAACCAGTTTGGGCGACATCGGCGGCTGATCCCTGCCGGTGACTCCAGCCAACACAAAAGGCCATGCGGGGCCGCATTCCTCGCATGGCCTTTTTTCGTTGGCTCGCCCGACTCGTTGTCATTCGGAGACGACTGCAATGGCCGACGAACTCGACCACACGATCCGCCAGAATGCTCAGGGACCTGCAAAGGCCGCGACCGACGCCGGCAGTGTCGAGCAGCATCCGTTGCCCGATCAGATTGCGGCGGACCGTTACCTGTCATCGAAGGAAGCGGCCAAGGAAAAGAAACGCGGCTTGAAGTTCAACAAGCTTGTTCCACCGGGGGTCAACTGAGTGTTCCGCTGGCTCACCAATCTGTTCGCATCCAAACCGCCGTCAACGCGCCGGGGAGCGCGCATGGTTCGCGCTCGCTACGACGCCGCCGTGACAAACGATGATAACCGTCGGCATTGGGCGAACGCCGATGGGTTGTCTGCGAATGCCGCCAACAGCGCCGAGGTGCGCCGCGTTTTGCGGAACCGATCGCGGTACGAGGTCGCCAACAACAGCTACGCTCGGGGAATCGTGTTGACGCTGGCCAACGACGTGATCGGCACTGGCCCTCGTTTGCAAATGCTCACAGATGATCCGATTGCGAACCGACGGATCGAACGCGAATTCGCGGCTTGGGCGAAGGCGATCAATCTTGCCCAGAAGCTCCGCACGATGCGGATGGCACGAGCGGAAGACGGCGAGGGGTTTGCGATGCTGACCAGCAACAAGCGCTTGCCCACGGCGGTGCAGCTCGATCTGCGACTCGTCGAGGCTGACCAGGTTTGCACGCCTGATCGGTCGGCGCTGGACGGGAATGCCATCGATGGCATCGTGTTCGACGTGGCCGGCAACCCGATTGAGTACCACATCCTGCGGGAACATCCTGGCGAAACGTCGCGCCGATACATCCTCGACTACGACCGCGTGCCCGCCGAGTCCGTGCTGCACTTGTTCCGCGCCGACCGGCCTGGCCAGGCCCGCGGCATTCCCGACATCATGCCGGCGCTGCCGCTGTTCGCGCAATTGCGGCGCTTCACTCTGGCCGTGATCGCCGCCGCCGAGACCGCCGCTGACTTCGCCGGCATCCTCTATACCGATGCCCCGGCTGGCGGTGAGTCGGAGGCGGCCGAGCCATTCGAGCCGATCGAGCTGGAGCAGCGGGCGCTCGTGACGATGCCCGGCGGCTGGAAGATGTCGCAACTGCAAGCGGAGCAACCGGCGACGACCTATGCCGAGTTCAAGAAGGAAATCCTCAACGAGATCGCACGCTGCTTGAACATGCCCTTCAATGTCGCGGCGGGAAACTCGTCTGGCTACAACTACGCCTCCGGTCGGCTCGACCACCAGACCTATTTCAAGGCGATCCGCGTCGATCAATCGCAAGTTGAGTGCGTCGTTCTCGACCGCATCCTCGCGGCCTGGCTCGATGAGGCAGCCTTGATCCCCGGTTTCCTTCCCGCGAACCTCGGGCCTTTCGTTGACTGGTCCCACCAATGGTTCTGGGATGGGCAGGAACATGTCGATCCCGCCAAGGAAGCGAATGCGCAGGCGACGCGCCTGGCCAACCATACGACAACGCTCGCGCACGAATACGCCCGGCAAGGCCGGGATTGGGAGGAAGCGCTGCGCCAACGTGCCAAGGAAATGGCGCTCATGGAAGAGCTGGGTTTGACGCCGGCGATGGCGGTGCCGTCGTCGCCAAGCGAAAAGCCCAAACAAGACGACAACGAGGATTCGCTCGATGAAGAAGCCGAACTCGAACAGCAAGCCGCCTGAGAATAGGGCGCTGAATCTGCTTGCCGCGTCGGTGGACGTGGAAGCCGCCCCACCGGAAGGCGAGGCACAGAAGCTGCGCCGCTTCACCATGACCGCGTACACCGGCGGGGCCATGCAGCTTGTGGGTTGGCGTTATCCGGTGGTCGTTGATCTGCAAGGCCTTCAAATGGGTCGGCAGCGCCGTCCGATCCTGCTCGACCACACGCGCGATGTGGATTTCGTGATGGGGCAGACGGATTCCATCGCGGTGATGAACGACCAACTTGTTGTCGCCGGCCAAGTCATGGGCGACTCGCCGAAGGCCCGCCAGGTGATCGCTCTCAACGACAAGGGATTCGGCTGGCAGGCATCCATCGGCGCACGAGCCGAGCAGGTTGAGTTCGTGGCTGAGGGGAAGACATCGATTGCCAATGGCCGGGAGTTCGCCGGTCCGGTCAATATCGCCCGGCGTGCGACGCTCGGGGAAATCAGCTTCGTGGTGCTCGGCGCGGACGACAATACGTCGGCCCAGATCGCCGCCAGCGCCGACCAACCGAGGGGGACCGAAGACATGGACTTCACGAAATGGCTTGAATCCCAGGGTTTCAGCACCGACGCCCTGAACGAAAACCAGACGAAGAGTCTGCGTGCAATGTACGACTCCCAGGCGACCAAACCCGCTGAGCCGGCGCCGAGCCCGGCCGCAACGATCCGCGCCGAAGCCGCTGCCGAGGCGAAACGCATCGCGGCGATCCGCAAGGTGTGCGCCGGCAAGCACGGCGACCTGGAAGCCCAGGCCATCGAAGAAGGGTGGGACACGACGCGGGCTGAATTGGAGGTGCTGCGAGCATCTCGTCCGCAAGGGCCGGCGCTTCAGTCCGGCAAACCACTTCAACAAAACGTGATCGAAGCGGCGCTCTGCCGGCGGATCGAAGGCATGACCGAAGAACGGCTTGCCCGCTGGTATGACGAACGAACGCTGAACGAGGCCCTGTCGCTGGGCAAATACGGGTTGCATGCTTTGATGTTCGAGGTGATTCATGCGGCTGGCCGACACGCCACACCTGGCATCGTGGACGGCCAGACAATTCGCACCGCGTTGGAGGCCGATCGTTCTCTGCGTGCTGCGGCCGGCGGTTACTCGACGATCAGCCTGACGGGCATCTTGTCCAATGTGGCGAACAAGTCGATGCTCGCCGCCTACAACGCCGTCGAGAGCGTGGCCCCGCTTTTCTGTGCGCAACGGGATGTGAACGATTTCAAGCAGGTCACGCGCTACCGCATGACCGGCCAGGGGACTTTCGAGAAGGTCGGTCCCGATGGCGAGCTCAAGCACGCGCAGCTCACGGAAGAATCGTTCACCAACCAGATCGACACCTACGGCAAGATCATCTCTCTGACGCGCGTGATGATCATCAACGACGACCTGGAAGGCTTCCTCGGCATTCCGTCCATCCTGGGCCGGCAAGCTGCGTTGGCCGTCGAATCAGCGGTGTTCACGCTGCTGTTGTCCAACCCGAGCAGTTTCTTCGGATCGGGAAACAAGAACTACCAGAGCGGCGCCGGCACTGCGTTGCAGATCAGCTCGCTCACCACGGCCGAACAGTTGTTCCTCGACCAGACCGACAAGGACGGCAAGCCGATCCTGCTCTCGCCCGCCATCCTGCTCGTGCCAACGGCGCTCAAGGTCACTGCTCAGCAGTTGATGACCGAGACGCGCGTCAACGAAACGACCACGGCCGACAAGCCCAAGCCTGCCAACAACCCGCACGCGGGCAAGTGGCAGCCGCATGCATCGCCGTACCTGAACTCGCAAGGGATCAGCGGCAGCAGCGCCACGGCCTGGTACTTGTTCGCCAACCCCGCAGACGTGGCGGCAATGGAAATCGCGTACCTGCGCGGGCAACGGACGCCGACCATCGAATCGAGCGAGTCCGACTTTGACAACCTGGGCATGAAGTGGCGCGGCTACTTCGACTTTGGCGTCGCGATGCAGGACTTCCGTGCGGCGGTCAAGAGCGCCGGCGCTTAACGCATTGAACCACAGGAGATCGAATCATGGCACAAGCCGTTTTCGTTCATGAAGGGGCCTCCATCGATTACACGCCCGGGGCCAATGTTGCCGCCGGCGATGTGATTGTCCAGGCGGACCTTGTGGGCATCGCCAAGCTCGACATCACGGCCAACAAACTCGGCGCTCTTGCCGTCCAGGGAGTCTTCGACTTCGCCAAGGCCACGGGCGGCGGCTCGGGAATCGCGGTTGGCACCACGGTGTACTGGGACGACACGAACAACGTCGCCACGGCAACGGCGACCGGCAACAAGCTGCTCGGCAAGGTCGTCAAGGCGGCGGCGGATGGCGACGCCACGGCGCGCGTCCGGCTCATGCAATAAACGTGGAGGCCGCGCATGGCGAACTTGCTCGCGAACGGCATGGCTTGGCTCAACGATCAGCTTGCCGAGCATGTCGCGGTGACGATGCGTTTCCATCGCAAGGGCCAGAGCTGCGAGGTCCAGGTCATTCCGCGAACGCCCGCCACGCCGCCGATCTCGCCAGGGGGCGCACCGCTCAATCCGAGCATCTACGAGCGTGATCTCGATGTGCGCCTGGCCGACCTGGTTAGCGTGCTCGGCACCACGATGCCGTCCTCGTTCGATTACTTCACCGAGGAGATCAACGGGCGGAAGGTGGTCTACAAGATCACCCAGCCCATCGGCGGGGGGCCTCGCTTCGACTGGGTAAACGGTGATCGCGGGCCGGAAGCGCGGATTCGGATTCACACCAAGCAAACCGGCGCTGCCACTGGCGAAGGGGACCTGACGCTTCGCAAGCAGGCGCTCGCGGGCAACGGGACGCTGACATGATTGGCTCCGGCACGCTGACGCTCGAACGGTTGCAAGCAAACGGTGCCGGCGTTCGCTGGGTCATCGGCAGGGGAACGCTGAATGCAGGAAGGACGCAAGTCGCGGGAAGCGGCACGCGTCGTCCACCGCCGCCTCCCTTGCCGCCAAAGATCACGGTGCTGCGGGATGCTCTCGTCGCGGACATCAACGCGACGGTTCGACCAAGCTCGCCGACGGCATTCGTGGCTGAACCGGCATACAGCGTGATCGATTCCGAGGCCCTGAAGGTTTGCGTTCTCGGTGTTGACCAGACCGAAGAGCATGACGCCGCCAAGGAAACCGACACGCAGCATTTGCAGATTCACGTTGTCGTGCGGCAGAAAGTGGAACCGGCGGATGTAGCGGAGAACGATCGGCTTCTGGCGCTCGTGAATGCCATCGCCACTCGTTACAAGCTCGACACGGATGTCAGTCAACTGAGCGCCGAACTGGCCAATGTCGGCCAGATGGTCTTGGTCGAGAAGCGGTGGTTTCCCCTGTATCACCGCTACCTGATGGACACGACCGGCTACTTTCACAGCGAGTTGGTACTGAACTTCCGCGAATGGGTGGATCGGCCATGAGCCAGGTCAAGACGAGTTTCTCCGGCACGGTCGATGGCAAAGCGATTATGTCCGCTGCCGACCGCGCCGAGCAAAAGCTGCTGATGCAGTTCGGCGCTTATGTGATGCGGACGGCCAAGCGATCCATCAAGAAAGGCGGGCCGAAGCAAACGTCAACGCCAGGCGAGCCGCCGGTGGGTCACGGTCAAGAGCTGTACGCGAACTTCATCGCCTTCGCCCACGATCCAGCGCGACATGAGGTCGTGATCGGGAGCCAGCTCTTGAGCGGCACGCTCGGCGACGTGGCCCCGGAGAAGATCGAATACGGCGGCACCGAGGCGATCATCGTCGGCAAATGGCCGTTCCGCAAGCGTAAGGTCGTGCACTACCTGCCGCGTCCCGCGATGCGGTTGGCCTACGACGTCGCAGTGAAGAAGTTCCTGCCCAAGCTGATCGAGAACAGCATCGTGCCGTGAGGTGAACCATGCCGCGACCACTCGGAACTGAATTGACGATCAACCGCAACACGGGGGCGAACTGGGCGTCGCCAGCGTGGACGCGCGTTCGCGGTATCCAAGACGCGAAGCTCAATATCCAGCCCGCGGGCATGGTCAAGTCGAGCGACCGCTCGGTCGCCGTCGATACGGAGATTCCGGCACGGTTCAAGGTTGAGGTCGAAGCGACAGCGTTCTGGAATGGGGGTGCTGGCCTGACAGCGTTGCGTGCTGCGTTCCTCAACGGGACGCCGATCGAGCTGGCGGTGCTGTACGGGGCGGCCGCGACGGGCAAGAAGGGCGTCCGCGCCGAGTGGGCCGTCACGCAGTTCCCGCTCGAATTCCCGCTGGGCGACAACCAGAAGATCGCGATCAAGCTGCAGCCGCATGCCGACTATGCCAACGAGCCGCTTTTCTACACGGATGCGACCAGCAGCGCCGGCACGGCCGAGACGATCTCGACCAAGAAGGTCGGCGCGACGGCATCCGTGAGCGTTTCCGACGGCACGCCAATCGGCGCGGCGATGGACATCAAGCTCGGCCTGCAGCCCGGCGCGCTCATTGATTCCAGTGACCGCGATACGGTCTTCGACGTGGTCAAGCCGACGCGATTCAAATTCGAGCCGGAATTCTCGTTCCTGTGGAACCCGTCGAACACGCAACTCATGGCGATCTACACGGCCGCGACGACCAACGCACCGATCGAGCTTTTCATTCTCGACGGCGCCCATGCTACGACCGGCAGTTGGGGCGTGCATTCGGACTGGGCGATCAATGGCTTCCCCGTGGACGCGAAGCTCAAGGATGGCCAGCTCGTCACTGTCAAATTGTCGCCCCACGGCGACGGCACCACGCCGCCAGCGTTCTTCACCGTTCCGTGATTCTGTCGGAGACGATCATGTTCGACAAACATTTCATCGACCGCAAGGGCCGGCGCTGGGACCTCGATCTCACCTGGTTCACCGTGCAGCAGCTCAAGCGCGAGATCGGCCTCGACATCGAGTCGCTCGTGCCCAAGCAGGGCGACGCCAAAGGCGCGGGCTTCCAGGCATTCCATGACTTCATCACCGACGGGCTTCGCTTGTTCGAGGCGCTCTGGTTGTTGCTCAAGCCCGAATGCGACAAGCAGAACATCACGCAAGAAGATTTTGGCTCGGGTTTCGGCGGCGACACGTTCGAGGCTGCGGGGATGGCGTTCACGCAGGCGCTGATCGATTTTTTCCCGAACCACCTCCGAAAGGCCCTGCTTCGGAAGGTTCTCGAAAAGGGCAAGGCAGCGATGGCGATTGCAGGAGCGAGGCTGGCCAAGGAGATGGACAAGATCGACTTGGAGGCGCTGGTCAACACGAACGTCGACGAGGCCTTGAAGAGATCGTCTGGCGAACCGCTGGCGCAGCCGGCGTCGCCAATCCCGGTCCCTACAGCCTGAGACGATTGGCGTGGATGGCATGGGGCCGCGAAGAGTTCGAGTGGGAGCGGTTCAGTCACCTGATGGCGGTCGTATTCAACACGAGCATCTGGGACACCTCGAAGACCAGCCCGAAGCAGCCGCGCGATTTCAATCCGTTGCGTCAGCAAGAAGGCGAGTGTGGCCCGGTGGAAGCGGACGACGAGGCCTACCAGATTGTGGAGCAGATGACGGATGGCGAACAAGGGGAGCATTGAAGCCGGTCGCGGGCATGTGACGCTCGAGACTCGAAACCTGCTCCAGAAGGGGTTGGACGAGGCGAAGGCGACGTTGCAAGCCTGGGGCACCACGGTCATGGCGATTGGCGCTGCCGTCGCTGCGACCGGCGTGCTGATCGCCGCGCCGTTTCTTCAAGGACTCGATACCCTTGCTGCCTGGGGCAAGGAGATGCGCACCGCCATGCGCCAGACCGGGATGAGCTTCGAGGAGCTCGACCTGGCGATGGACGGCACTCGAACATCGGCCGATGAGTTGGTCCCCGCGATTGCCAAGATGGACGAGTTCATTTTCAGCGCTGCGAACGGCTCGCGGGAAGCGAATAATGCGCTCGCTGAGATGGGCATTTCTTTGAGCGACCTGCAACACGCGAGCCAGGGCGACCGTTTGCTCTTGTTCGCGGATGGCCTCAATCGAATCGGCGATGCCGGCCAGCGAGTCGCCCGCCAGCGCGACGTGTTTGGCCGCGGCGGATTGAGCCTCAATATCGAAGGCGGCTCGGCGGGAATGCGCGGGCGCGCCGCGCGGGCTGACTATCTGGAAGGCGAGACGCTGAATTCTCGTGAGACGCTCGAACTCGTTGGACGTTACAACTCGGCCAAGCGCGAGTTCGGCATGGCGATGAGCGGCTTCTGGGCCACGCTCGGCGCAGCGGCCGCGCCGGTCATGACCGATTTCCTCCGCATGATAACGCAGATCGTCGTCGGCGTGCGGCAGTGGCTGGAAGCGAATCGGCCACTCTTGACCACGATCTTCTACGTCGCGGACAAGCTCATCCTGCTCGGCACCATCATCGGGTTTGTCGGAAGTTTGCTTTATGCCGGAGCATATGCGTTCACGTTCATCGGCGGGGCGATCAGCATCGTGGGCGGCGTCATCTCGTGGTTCGTCTCGCTGGCATCCGGCGGCTTCGGCCTGTTGACGGTCTTGTCCTGGGGATGGGGAGCGGCAACCTTTGCTGCCGGCATGATCGCGACGGCTGCATTGCTCGTTTACAAGACTGGACTGCTGGCCCTGACTGCTATCACCTGGCTGTGGAATGCCGCCGGCACCGCTCTGGCTGCAGTCCTGGGGTTGTTCAGCGGCGCAGCGACCGTGGCGACCGGCGCGACTGGCGGCTACACGATCGGTCTCATCGCAGCGTGGATCTGGGAAAACATCTGCTCCGTTGGCATCACGCTCCTCATCACGGCGCTCGGCGCTCTCGTGATCGCCATCGGCGCTGTCGTCTTGGCACTCGGCGGGTTCGTGATCTTCGCCGTCGCCGTTGCATTCTTGCCAATGGCGATTAGCGCCCTCGCGGACGCCTTCGTCGATCTTTGGGAGTCCATTGGGAACAGCACATGGTTCGCCAATCTCACCAACATGTTTGGCGCGGTCGTCGGCACCGCGCAAACTGCATGGGCCGGTATCAAGGCGGCGTTCGATGCCGGCGAATGGGGCCTGCTGTGGGAAATCCTGAAGGTCACGGCACTGCTGGAGTGGGAGCACATCAGCAATTACGCGATGGGCGTTTTCTACTACTGGAAAGACGCGATCAGCGACACGTTCGATGAAGCCTGGACGTACATCAAGGTCACCTTCGTGGCAGTCTGGGGCGAGGTCAAGGCGCTGTTCTTCGACGGGATCGGGGCCATCGCCAGCGGCTTTACCGCGATGGTCAACGTCATCATCACGGCCATGAATGGGATGATCAGTCGCGTAGTCCAGGGGATGAACTCGATTATCGACATGATCAACAGCACCATTCAAAGGCTCCCGCAATCGGTGCGGAACACACTCGGCATCGGAACGCTGGCGCGAGCAACTGCACCGCAGCTTCAAACGCTCGCTGACGGCGGCCAGCGATTCCGCGACATGGCGCAGGCGGAGCGCCAAAGCACGCAGGACCAGATCGCCGCCATCGAAAACGAAGCAATGGCTGCGTGGTTCGAGGAGCAGGCCCGGCGGGTCGAGCGGGACACAGCACTCGCCGAGGGCAACCAGGCCCGCGTCGCAGAACTCAATGCCGAGCTTGAGGACCTGACCGCGTATGCCGAGTTCCTGCGCGATTCCCAGCCAGCGCTAGCCGGCGCTGGCGAGGCAATGGGACGTAGCCCCGGAATGACCGGATCGCCAACGACGCACGTCGCGGGCTCGTTCTCGGCGGCGGTCATCGCTGGATTCATCGGCGCGTCGATGGGCGCCGGCGAGACGCGCGGCGAGCGGGAGACGCGCATGGCGCGCGAGCGTCTCGACGAAATTCTCCGCGAGTTGGAACGCCGGCCCGGGGTGGTGATGGGGTAAGAGATGTCGATCCGTTGGCGTGAAGAATCCCGACAAGAGATCGGGCTGAAGTTCAACGACCCGGCGTCACGGCGGGAGTGGTTGTTCACCGGCTCAAACGACCGCAACGCGATCATCGCAGCCGCGGCCGCAGTGATCCCGGCCATCGATGTCGTCGGCGGCGTGCCGTTGTTCTACGACCATCACGACATCAAGGAGGAATCGACGGGAGCATGGCGAGTCAAAGTCGAATGGCGCAAGAACCCGACGTATTGGGAACTGTCCATCGACACGACGGGCGGTACGGGCAAGATCCTCCAGTCGTTCGCGACCGTTCGCGGCTACGACTGCGAAGGCGCCATGCGGACATTCAACCAGGATCCTCGCCAATGGATCGACACCGGCCTGATCTCGAACTTCCAGCGGGCGATTGGCGTCAACGGCAACAACATCGAAGGCGTCGATGTTGTCATTCCGAAGTTCGATTTCTCGATCAACTACAAGCTGCGTCTGAGCACGCTATCGTCGCTGTACCTCATGACGCTCTACGACCTGACGGGCAAGGTCAACGACAAGAACTATGTCCTGGCGTGGAAGGGCCAGACGCTAACCTTCCGGCCCGGCGATCTGCGGTTCCTCGGTTCGCCGGCGAAGATTTCGAGCGATGACAACCTCGACATCACGTTTCGCTTCAGCGCGTCCAAACGGATCGAGGTGTACACGGCAAGCGCAGTCTGGTTGCCCGGCACCAATTACGACGCCGGCGACCTGGTCGAGCACCTCGACGACGACAACGTGCCGCGCGTGTATCGCTGTCTGATTGGCCACACGGCCATCGCCGACAA
>SYHD01000287.1 GCA_005799265.1 Planctomycetia bacterium
GGATTTCGCGGTTCCCGGCATAGAACCCGAGTCCGCCGAGGATCTCCGCCGCTTCGAGGGCCACCACCGAGGGGAGTACGGGCACGCACCCGCGCGAGACCACGCAGAAGAACATCGACACGTTTCGCCGGCAGATCAAGATGCTCGGCTTCAGCTATGACTGGGAGCGTGAAGTCGATACCACCGACCCCGGCTACTTCAAGTGGACGCAGTGGATATTCCTGGTTCTCTTCGACACCTGGTACGACTACGACAAGAAAAAGGGCCGCCCCATCAGCGAACTGCCGATCCCGCCCGACGTGCACGCCAAGGGCGAATCCGCCGTGCGCGCCTACCGCGACGGCAAACGCCTCGCCTATCAGGCGGAGGTCCCCGTCAACTGGTGTTCCGCTCTCGGCACCGTGCTGGCCAACGAGGAAGTCATCGACGGCAAGTCCGAGCGCGGCAACCATCCCGTCATCCGCATGCCGCTGCGGCAATGGCTGCTGCGCATCACCGCCTACGCGGAACGTCTGCTCGACGATCTCGCCAACGTCGATTGGCCCGATCCCATCAAGAAGATGCAGCATGACTGGATCGGCAAGAGCGAAGGCGCCGAGGTCGATTTCGATCTTCCCCCTTCTCCCTCGGGGAGAGGGGTCGGGGCTGAGGGCGGGCCCGCGCGGAAAATTCGCGTCTTCACGACGCGCCCCGACACGCTCTTCGGCGCCACGTACATGGTGCTCGCGCCGGAGCATCCGCTTGTCGACGTCATCACCACCGAAAAACAAAAGCCCGCGATTGAAGCGTACAAGAAACAAGCCGCGTCGAAGAGCGATTTCGAACGCACGGAGTTAGCGAAAAAGAAGACCGGCGTCTTCACCGGCGCGTACGCGATCAACCCGGTCAGCAACGAGATGATCCCGATCTGGATCGCCGACTACGTACTCGTCAGCTACGGAACCGGCGCGATCATGGCCGTCCCCGCGCATGACGAGCGTGACTTCGAGTTCGCGCGCGCCTTCAAGCTGCCGATCCGGCCCGTCGTGCTGCCGCCGCGGGAGTGGTTCGAGAAGACTGAGGTCTTCAAGACCATCGTCAGCATGGGTGTCGATTCGCGCTTCAAGGCGCCTCTGGAGGGGAAGTCCGATCATCTGGCCGAGACGCTGCACAAGTTCGAGGCCGACATCGTCGAGAAAGTCGCCCAGACTTGGCAAACGCAGGGGGCGGACGCGCACAAGATCATCGACAATCTCTATCGCCAATCGATCGAACTCTTCGAGGAGTGTTATTGCGACGAAGGGACGGCCATCAACTCGGGGCCCTTCAACGGCCAAACGACGGCGCAGTTCAAGAGGGAGATCACCGATTGGCTGGAGAAGGACGGCAAAGGCCAGCGCAAGATCAACTACAAACTGCGCGATTGGCTCTTCAGCCGACAGCGGTATTGGGGCGAACCGTTCCCGATCCTGCACGAACTCGACGCGGCAGGCCAACCGACCGGCGCGATCGAACCGCTGACGTTGAGCGAGCTGCCGTTGCTGCTGCCTCAGGTCGAGGATTACAAACCGACGGGCAACCCCGAGCCGCCGCTGGCGAAGGCGAAGGCCTGGCTCGAAGTGACGAAGAACGGCAAGCGTTACCGCCGCGAAACCAACACGATGCCGCAATGGGCCGGCTCGTGCTGGTATTACCTGCGCTATCTCGATCCGAAAAACGAACAAGCATTCTGCGCTCCCGCGAAACTGCAACGCTGGCTCTCCGTCGATCTCTACGTCGGCGGCGCCGAGCACGCGGTCCTGCACCTGCTCTACTCGCGCTTTTGGCACAAAGTGTTGTTCGACCGCGGCCACGTGCCGGTCGCGGAGCCGTTTCAGCGCCTCGTCAATCAAGGAATGATTCTCGGCGAGACCGATTACCACGTGGACGCGGCGGTATACGAGAAAAATCGTAGTGTGATCGAGAAACTCGGCCTGCAAGTGGTGCGCGTCAAGGATGAAGAGAGTGAGATCTGCCTCCTGCGCAATCCGTCCGCCGCGGGCAAATTCGCGCCTTTGACCGAAGAACAGATCGCCAAGGAACGAGGCCAAACGCTGCTCAAGGGCACGGATATCGAACTCGTGGGCCGCGCGGACAAAATGTCCAAGGCGCGCGGCAACGTCATCAATCCCGACGATGTCGTCAACGAATACGGCGCCGACAGCCTGCGCCTCTACGAAATGTTCATGGGCCCGCTCGAAGCCGTCAAGCCGTGGAGCATGCGCGGCGTCGAAGGCGTTTATCGCTTCCTTAATCGCGTCTGGCGGCTTGTCATCGATGATCGCCTGGAGAACGTCAAGCTGCTCGATGCGGTGCAG
This sequence comes from Planctomycetia bacterium, assembly GCA_005799265.1. Classification (GTDB taxonomy): domain Bacteria; phylum Planctomycetota; class Planctomycetia; order Gemmatales; family Gemmataceae; genus SIAQ01. The sequence goes on from SYHD01000287.1 coordinate 2,337, forward strand.
GATGTCGAGCCGGACAAGGAGACGATGCGCATCCTGCACCACACGATTCAGCGCGTCACGCACGATCTCGATACGATGTCGTTCAACACCGCGATCTCGGCGATGATGGAGCTAACCAACCATCTCACCAAGCAAACCGTTCGGCCCAGGAGCGTGATGAAGACGTTCATGCTGATCCTGAGCCCATTCGCGCCGCACCTCGCCGAAGAGATTTGGAATGCCCTCACCGTACCCCCCTCGCCCTCGGGGAGAGGGGTTGGGGGTGAGGGCACGCTCGCTTACGAGCCGTGGCCAACCTACGACGAAAGCCTGCTCAAGGCCGACACCATCGAGGTTCCCGTGCAGATCAACGGCAAAGTGCGCGGCAAGATTACGGTAGCCGCCGATATCACAAAGGAAGGCCTGGAAGCGGCGGCGCGCAGCGACGAGAGGATCAAGAGCCAGCTCGAAGGCAAGACGATCAAGAAGGTGATCGTGGTTCCGGGCAAGCTGGTCAATCTGGTGGTCGCCTGAAGCGCGCACGTAAAGTGGCGGCGAGACGCTATTGAGTTCGCATTCTCTACTGCACGTGGTCAGGATTGACACATCCACTAGCCCGCAGCGCCAGCAAGGGAGGTCCGTGATTGCCCTTGCTGGCGCTGCGGGCTAGTGAGGCAAATGTGTTATTTCCGACCGAGCGCATTCTAGACGCAAACGGGTGTGCGAATGTCGAGCGTCTCAGTCAGCCGGGCCGCCTGGAAGAGGCGAAAGCTGGTGGCGTTGACGTTTACGAGGATGAGTCGGCCGCCGTGTTGGCGCAAGCGGGTGTCGAGCGTCAACATTTTGGCGACGACAATGCTGGAGATAAGGCCGATGCGGTCGAAGTCGAGATAAAGATTCGGCTGGCCGCTCTCCATGACGATTTCCAGCAGTTCATCGACGAGCACGGGGATGGTCTCGCGATCGAGATCGCGATTGGCAATAGCGACCAAAGTACCGTCTTCAAGGTCACGGACTTCCCAGGAATGGGCACAGAAATGAAATGACATGCACGACTCCTATTGGCGAAGAAGGGTTGGTTTCTGGCGATGTTCGATGGCAAAGGTTGACGGTGGGGCTTGCAGAGCGCCCAGCTTTCGGGGATCAACTAGAGGTGATTAACAATTCGGCGCCCGATCGGCGCAGCTGCCTGAATGATGTACGGCTATTGTAGGCAGCTCCGCGATGCGAAAGCAAGCATTATTCTTGAGACTTTTCGTTACGCCCGTGCGGTTTCTCGTGTGAAACCGCAAACGATGTTTCGTTGGGCGAACGGCACGAGGTTATCTTGACCGTAGACCTCACGCTCCGCGTGAGGATTGCTTCCTCACGCGGAGCGTGAGGTCTACGATTTCCCGCCGGGCGCCTTATCGCAGCGGCAGCAGCACCGCGACGCGGAAGCCGAGGTTCGAGTGCCCGAAGTGCGGCGGGTCGGCGTTGCGGCTGGCGCAGCGTACATCCGCGGCGACGTTGCTCCAACCGCCGCCGCGCACCGCGAAGCCGCGCTTCGGATCGCCGTCAGTCGGATCGGTGACCGCCTCTTTCGGAAAGGCGCCGAAGCGCGTCGAGCAAAACTCCCAGACGTTGCCGAGCATGTCGTGCAATCGAAAGCCGTTGGCGCGATAGCTGCCGACCGGCGCGAGAAAGGCGTGTTCGTCGTCCATCGGCATGATCGTGCGCGGCCATTCGGGCTGAAGGCGCTTGAGCGTGCGATCACCGACGTTGGCGACCTTCCCCGACTTGTCCTCGTCCGGGCCCCACCAGTAGCGGTCGCCCGAACCCGCCCGGCACGCCCACTCCCATTGTGCCTCGGTCGGCAGATCGATCGTCACGCCGGCGACCTTGGTGCGTTGTTGCAGCCATTTGCAAAACGCGCGGCTATCGGTGTGGCTGACGTGGACGACGGGATGCTTGTCTTTAAGCTCGAACTTGCCGGCGAATCCGGGCATCTTCCAGTTCGTGCCGGGGCGATGCTTCCAGACGGCCTTGTCGTCGTGGGCGTTGCCGCCGCCGGTTTTTTCGATATCGGTCCCATATTTCGTTGCTTCAACGAAGCTGCGGAATTGGGCGACCGTCGTTTCGTACTTGCTGAGATAGAACGGCTGTGTCAACGTGACCTGATGACGCGGCGATTCGGCGTAGCCGCTGAGGTTGTGGCCGGGTTCGTCGGCGGGCGAGCCCATCAGGAATGTGCCCGGGGGGATGAGGACGAACGTCATGCCGAGGTCGTTCATCCATTCGAGCGGCACGCCCAGTGATTGGGCATACCTTTCCTGATACGAGCGGGCGACCTCGGTCTTGAATGGGAATGCCGGAGCATCGGGCGGTTTGTCCGGTCTCTTCTTTTTAAGCACGTCCAGGCCGCGCACGAGTTCCGGCGTCGTGTCGATCGGCTGCGACGTCGCGACGTGCGCAAACGCGGCCAGGGCGATGGTGACAAATACGCGGGGCATGGGATGACTCCGACAAGCGCCGCTTTCGACTTGGCGTTCGCGTGTCGTCGCGCGAACGCCAAGCCGCAAGCGGCCATTCAGGACTACTTCATTTCCTTGATGCGAATGTTGCGGAACTCGAACTTGCCGGTTTCGGCTTGCAGGCCGACGCCTTGGGCGCTCTTCATGGGGATCTTCATGTTTTCCATGAACTCGCCGTTGCACAGGCACTTGGCGATCGCGCCGACGCTGACGTCGATCTTGGTGATGTCGACGTTCGTGCCGTTCAACTTCGCGACCGGCTTGCCGTTCTGCACCGACACGTCGAGCGTGTCTTTGTCCGTCAGCACCTTGCCGTTGACGATGGTGGAGACGACGCCGTTCTTGACGGTGATGTCGAGTTCGTTCCAATCGTCGTTCTTGAATTTCTTGAGTTGCTTCATCTCATTGCGGCGAATGAAGTCGCGCACTTGCAGCTGGGGGCCGCGCACATAGACGCCGCTGTCGGCCTTGGCGGCGGCGCGGAACTGGATCTTGAGGTTGAATTCGCTTTCGAAGTTCTTGACCGTGTAGAGATCCTTGATGCCTTTGCCTTCCTCGGCAACGATAACGCCGTCAACGACGCGGAAGCGTTTGTCGCCGGTTTCGGTTTTGCCGGTGAGGTCGGATTCTTTGCCGTACTTCCAGCCGGTGAGGTCCTTGCCATTGAAGAGGCTGACGTAGCCAGGCTCGTCGCCGGCATTGCCGTTGACGCTGCAGGCGAGTCCGGCGAAGAGGGCGAATGCGAACATGGTTGCGCCGCGGAGTGCGAGATTCATCGAAGGCTCCTGAAAAGGGAAAGGAAGGTGTGTTACGTTCGGGCTGGTGGGATGAGTTTAAGCGCGGGATAACGTAGCTGCAATTGTTTTTCCGAAAAATTGCAACGATCACGGCGTCAATCGTCGCTTGGGATATCGTGCGATAGCGGCCCTGTACCCTGCATCTTTTGCCCGAAGTGCCATAGTGGGCGCGCAGTGTTATGACGCTTTTGCCATGCCGGCGCGGAAAACTCCCGCAGGTTATTGGCAGATGGGCATCGATTTGCAACGGAAGGCGGTACAATCGTGGTGGTTTTTTTGTTGGTCCCAAGAGGCAACCAAGTGTCACACTTTCATGCGTTTCTCTGGCTTACTCTCCTGTTCGGCTCTTGTTGGCTTCCGGTCGGGTCCGTACAGGCTCAGGTCGCACCGGCGCGAGAGCAAGGTGTCGTATTCGTGGCTGAGCCCGCGGGGGATTTTCGCCTCGTCGTCCAGAACATGGAGCGGATCGTCGCCCGGTCGGGCTTGCCACTGAGGGTTGTGGCCGTGAATTGGGCGACTGGCGACATACCCTATGACATTCGCGATCGGGACAACCATCAGCGCGCGGGCCGCGCCCTTGCGCAGCGCGTGCTGGCCTACCACAAGGCTTGCCCCGGACGCAAGGTATTCCTAGTCGGGCACAGCGGGGGTGCCGCCGTCGTTCTGGCGGCTACGCATAGCCTGCCCGCTAACGCCGTCGAGCGCATCGTCCTGTTGGCGCCGGGTGTCTCCTCGCATCACGATCTGCGTTGCGCCTTGAGTGTATCTCGATGCGGCATCGATCATTTTTATAGCCGCGACGACGAATTGCTGAGGGCATGCATAGACCTGTTCGGCACCAACGACGGACGAGGCACACGCGCCGCCGGCGAGGTCGGCTTCGTGCCGATCGTTGCTTCCAAGGCCGATGCCGCACTCTACCGCAAACTGCGCCAGCATCCCTGGTGTGAGGCGTACGGCGCGGTCGGCAATCACGGCGGGCACTTCGGGGTCGCTCGGCTGACGTTCGTGTCGAAGGTCGTGATGCCGCTGCTCACAGCGCCGTGATGATGAGTTGGAGCTGGCTTGGACATGTTAGCCGGACGCGCAAACGACGGAAGGAAGACCATACGTCGCTTGCGCGTCCGGCTAACGGCAGAGCTGGTTATTCGCAAGTTCTATTTTCAGGCGGCGCGGGCCTGGATCTCTTGCTCCAACTCCGCGACGATCTCTCGATTCAAGACTCCATCCAGAAAGGCCAGAGCGCGGGCCACGACGGCGCCGTCCACGACGCGGTGGTCGTACACGATGCGCACCGAAACGGCTCCATCCTTGCCGATGGATCCGTAATTCAAGGTGGTTGTGAGCGGCGAGATCGGGTGCAGCGACTCGGCGCCGAGTCCGGAATAAACGCTCACCCCGAATGTGCCCAGGTAGTTGGCCCGTTTGCGTCCGGAGAAGTTCAGACCCAACCACCAGGCGAAGCGGCGCAAGGCCCAGGGCAAACGGCCAAGGCGCAGCACGCGCTGGAACAGGGCGATGTCGTCAATCGGTTTGTCCTTGTAGCCGCGCAGGTGCGCCTGGAGGTTGCGCAGGGATTGCTCTTCGGGGCGCCGGAGCTGGCCCCAAAAAACCGCGTTCTCCCCCTCGTACTCACGCTCGACGGCGATCGAGGCGATGCTGTGCGGATGCTCGTAAAGATGCGGGCGCGGAAAAGACACATAGGCGCGGCGCAACTCGGGAAACCGCAGGGCGGTGAGCGCGTACGCTTTCGTGAAGATCGCGCACCAGCCGGGAACGTCAGGCCCCGGCGCAAGGCGTGCCCGCGCCGCGACGACGTTGGCGATATTCATCGCCCGCTGGACCGGCACGGTCGGGATGGATTTGGAGACGGCCATCAGGTCGCACATGATCCGCCGCGGCGCTGACAACGCGATCTTACGGCCGACGGCTTTGGTCGCTCCTGCTTCGGGACTGTGCATGGATTCGTCTCCAACCGGCCCAGAAAATGCTCATCACGAAAACACGGAAGTACGAAAAGCCGAAAGTGGGACGCGTTTGCTTCTGCATTCTCTCCGTTGCAAACCCGTCGCCTTTCGTGTTTTCATGCTTTCGTGTTTTCGTGATTGATTCTTGTTAGGCGATTGGCAGGAGTTACTATACCAACCCGAAGCGTTAGCGAGGGCCACAGCATTCCTCGCTAACGCTTCGGGTTGGTATACTATTTTCTGCCGTTCGCCTTAGCGGCCGATCAGTCCCCCCAGGCGCGGGAGAAATCGGCCCACGCGTTGGCAATAGCTGAGGTAAGAGGGGCCGTGGCGCTCGGTCAGATGTTGCTCCTCGATATTCGCCTTGAAGTTCATGACGCTGACATGCAGCGTCGCGATCAGGATCATCGGCAGGTTCGACACGACAAGCGCCGAGCAGAGCATCAGCAGAATGCTCAGGCTGTAGATCGGATGGCGCACCAGGCCGAAGAGCCCGCCCGTGACGAGTTCGGTCTTTTGACTGGGCACGATGGCCATGCTCCAGTTGCGGCCCATCAGCAGCCAGCAGGACAATGTTGCCAGGTAACAAACGACGCCCACCACGGCGGCGGTGCAGCGGGTCGCGTAAACGGCTGGTACGCTGACGGCCCAATCCGGCAGGCTGAACGGGCCATGATCAAGGTAAGCGGCCAACGCGGGCAACGTATTCCAGGCGAGGAACACCGCGCAAACGCCCAGCCAAAGTCGCTTCTCGCGCCGTTGCCGAGGGACGACGCCCGCGCGCTGGCCGTAGCGAATCCGCTTGTAAAAAACCAGTAGGAATACGGTGCTCCAGTACGCCCAGACCGTCAGCGTCAGAGTGCCGACAGGCCAATCGATGGTCATGATCGCTTCTCCGCTGCGCGTGTTTTTTCGTCGCTTCCACCTGTATGGATAACATGGTTTTGCCTGAGGGGCGGGCTGGTAAACTGCCATTGCCTTGGCAAGATGGCAGGTCCTTGACGCGCCTCAGAGGGCATGGGGGCGTTGGGTTTGGCGTCGGCAGAACCACTTAATCATAATCGACTGGATCGAGTCAATAACGATAGAAGAATTGTGCCTTGCTGTGTTTCAAGCTCCCTGTTATTCTGGTCGAAAAGTGGAGTAGAAGCTAACTGGGGAGGTGATCTCCCCCTTCTTGTTTGTTGCCTGACCTTGGACCGGCCCGGCGGGCCGAGCCAGAGGAAGTGTCAAGCCTGGCCGTGGGACTTGTTGGACGACAGGAGAGTCGGAATGGCCCAACCCAAATGCCACAGAAAAGCCCTATCCCTTGGGCGGGGAGTGTTGTGCGATTACGTTCATTATTGCGAGTCGGGCCACTCCGCCACGGCCGAGCGCCTGATGCGCGTGCCGGCCGTGGTCGCCGCGCGGCTTGCCGCATTGCCGCGCCCTAGCTGGGCAGCCATCATGACCAGGGCCTTCGCCCTCGCTGCTCGAAATCACCCGGAGATGCGCTCGGCGTACTTCTCGTTTCCCTGGGGGCATATCGGGGAGTACGAGTGGCCGATCGCCAACGTCATCATGGTTCGCCGCGTCGGGGATGAGGACGTGCTGTTTCTGGCGCCGTTGCACCAGCCGGAAAGCCAATCCCTGCAGGCTCTCGACGCGCATCTACGCCGTTATCAAGAGGCCCCCCTCGAGTCCATCCACGCGTTTCGCCAGGCGATGCGGATTAACCGTCTACCCCGGTTGATCCGCCGCTTCCTGTGGTGGCTGAGCCTCAACGTCTTTCCCAACCACCGAGTACGCGATTTCGGCACCTTCGGCGTCACGACCATGAGCCCTTATGGCGCGAAGACGCTGCAAGTCCCCAGTCTCTGGGCCGCGCTCCTTCATTATGGCCCTATCTCTGACGCAGGCGAGGTGAGCGTGGGGCTGGTCTTCGACCACCGTATCATGGACGGCGGCGTCGTGGGCTACACTCTCATGGAGATGGAGCAGGTCCTGCAACACGAAATCGTCGCCGAACTGCAAAGCATGCGCGGCGCCCAGGCAGCCTGAGTACGAACATCAAGGAGTGACTTCATGACGACCCGAGACGACGCCTTGCGCTTGCTGGAAAAAACCCTTGCTATGGAGCCCCACACGCTGACCGGCGTAGAGGCGCTCAGGGATCTTTCCAACTGGGACTCCATGGCCACCATCATGTTCATCGCCATGGCCGACAAGGAGCTCGGGCTGCGCCTCAACGGCAGCCAGGTGGCCCGCTGTCGAACGGTTGGCGAATTGCTCGCGTTGCTGGGCATCGCGCCGCTGGAACGGGCAGCCTGAACACTCGGCACGCACTAAGGAGTTCCCGTGTTCGCAGCTATCCGGGCGATCGAGTATCACCTCCCGGAAAGGATCCTTGCCAACGATGAGCTGGCGTGCGCCTTTCCCGACTGGTCGCCGCAGAAGATTGCGGACAAGACGGGCATCGTCGAACGGCGCATTGCGGCGCCAGGGGAATGCGCCTCCGATCTGGCGTTTGCCGCGGCGCATAAATTGTTCGCCAGCGGCGCGTGCCGCCCGGACGAAGTCGATTTTCTCCTCTTGTGTACACAGTCGCCCGACTACTTCCTCCCCACCACCGCCTGCATACTTCAGGATCGCCTCGGCCTGCCTACTACCGCGGGAGCACTCGACTACAACCTCGGCTGCTCCGGTTTCGTCTACGGCTTGAGCCTGGCCAAGGGCCTGATCGAGACCGACCAGGCCGCCAAGGTGCTCCTCCTGACTGCGGAGACGTACAGTAAATTCCTCCATCCGCACGACAAGAGTGTGCGCCCACTGTTCGGCGACGCGGCGGCGGCAACCCTGGTGCACCGTCGCCATGACGCTGCCCCAGGCGGCTTCCCCTGGATCGGCCCATTCGTCTTCGGCACCGACGGCAAAGGTATGGCAAATCTGATCGTGTCCGGCGGCGGCATGCGCCGGCCTGACCAGAGCCCCGCAGCGTCTGAACCCGACACTCCCGCCTCCGCCTGCGGCCACCTCTACATGAACGGTCCGGAAATCTTCGCATTCACGCTCGACGCGGTGCCCAAGGCTGTCCAGGCCCTTCTGGCCCGCGCGGAGCGGACGATCGACGAGATTGACTTGTTCGTATTCCACCAGGCCAATCGCTACATGCTGGAACACCTGCGCGACAAATTGCAGATCCCTCACGACAAATTCGTCGTCGCCATGAGTCACGTCGGTAACACCGTCTCGTCCACCATCCCGATCGCTCTGCGGGACTCGAGCGCGCGCCAACTCTTGCCTCCGGGCAAATTGATCATGTTGGTGGGCTTCGGTGTCGGCTACTCGTGGGCGGCCACGCTGATGCGCTCGTGAAGCCAGCGGAAGCTCGGCTCCTCAGAATCACTGCTCAATTCCTCGTTCTCCATTCCCAATTGCAATGAAAAACGAAGAACGATGAATGTGGAAGTGCACGCGGAAATCATGATAATAACGGAGCAGATTAGTACAGAGGCCGCGCTACTCCGACCGCGCGATTAACATCCATGACACCCGACGACAAGCTCCTCGCCGACGACGTGCGCGCGCTGCATCGCCTGGGCTACGCGCAAGAGCTGGCGCGCTGCCTGGGCGCGTTCTCCAACTTCGCCATCTCCTTCTCGATCATCTGTATCCTCGCCGGCGGCATTACTTCGTTTCACCTGGGATTTTGCAGCGTCGGCGGCGCGGCCATCGGCATCGGTTGGCCGCTCGTCGCCCTCTTCGCGCTCATCGTCGCGGCCACGATGGCCCAGATCGCCTCCGCGTTTCCCACCGCCGGAGGCCTCTATCACTGGGCGTCGATCCTCGGTGGCCGCGGCTGGGGCTGGATGACCGCCTGGTTCAATCTCGCCGGACTCGTGACGGTTCTGGCCGCGATCAACGTCGGCGCCTTCGAGTTCGCCAGCCGGGCATTCTTTCCCGAATGGGGCGACAACAAACTTGTGCAATTCGCCGTCGTCCTGGCCATGACCGCTTCGCAGGCTCTCGTCAATCACCTCGGCATCCGCCTGACCTCGCGCCTGACCGATCTCAGCGGCTTCTTGATTTTCATCGTCGCCCTTGCTCTCACCGTCACGATGTTTGCTCTCGCCGCGCGCTGGGACTGGTCGCGGCTCGTCACCTTCACCAACTACGGCGGCGCGCTGGGCGAGCAGACCGTTTGGCCTGAAGCGCCCACGGCGTTGCTGTTTGTCCTTGGCTTCATGCTCCCCGCGTACACGATCACTGGCTTCGACGCCTCGGCCCACGCCGCCGAGGAAACCGTCGGCGCCGAACGGCGCGTGCCGCGCGGCATCGTCGGCGCCGTGCTGGCGTCGGGCATTGCCGGCTGGATCATGCTCTGTGCTGTCGTCCTGGCCATTCCCGACATGGACGAGGCCGCACAAAAGGGTGCGCGCGTCTTCCATGCGATTCTCGACATCGTGCCGCCGACCTGGCGTGCGATCCTCTTTGCCGCCATCTTCACGTCTCAATATCTGTGCGGCCTGGCGACGGTAACGTCGGCGTCGCGCATGGCGTTCGCCTTCGCGCGCGACGGCGGTCTCCCCGCGTCCAAGCGACTCGCTCACGTTGACCCGACGCATCGCACGCCGGTGCTCGCCATCTGGACGGTAGCGCTGGCATCCATCCTGTTCACGCTGCTCACGCCCGTCTACGAGACGATCACCGCGGTTTGTACGATCTTCCTGTACATCTCGTATGCCGTGCCGATCGCTTTGGGCCTCGTCGCACATGGTCGCTGGTGGACGCGCATGGGCCCCTGGCAGCTCGGCGTCTGGTATCGCCCACTCGCCCTGGTCAGCGTCATCGGCTGCGCCGGCATGATCGCGATCGGCGTGCATCCGCCCAACGACAGCGCACTCTACGTAATACTCGGCGTGACGGCGCTGCTGGTTGGGGTGTGGTTCGCCGTGGCACGTCGCCATTTCCACGGCCCGCCGCTCGGCGTTCTCGACAAGCATCGCCTGGATGAAATACAAACGGCAGAGGCGGCGGTGCGGCAACTGCCGGTGGCGCATGAAGGTGAGAGCGGATAAATATTGATTCAGACGGCTATTTGAGCAGAGCGACGAATCCCGCCTGTTCGAAATGATGATCGCCCGTCAACGCTTCGCTGATCCCGAGCCTGTTCATGACTACAAAAGACGTGCAATCCGTGAGGGACCATTGTTTGTCGAGACGAGCGTGATAGAGGGCAACGGCGTCATTGAGAAGCGGACGTTCGCACGGAACAAAGCTGATGTCGGCATCGCCGAGGACGTCGATGCGAAGCGCAACGAACTCATTGCGCCCTTGCTCCGTGCTCGCCATCGCGTCACCCACCTCCATGAATACCCAATCGCTGGTCACGATCTTGCCGGAGAAATTGTCGAGGAAGCTGGTGGCGCGCGCATGCCATGAATCCTTTGGATGGACCAGCGCGAGCCACAAGAATGTATCGGCGAAAACGATTGTCATCGCTTCGGCGTCCCGTGGAGATAATGATCGTGTTGCTGGGCCAGGTCCTCGGGCAATCCCGTCACCGTTCCGGCGTGCTTGAGCAAGCGTTTGCCGACCCCTTTCGGCGCGTCGGTATCTTTCGCATTGGCGCGCTCGTCGATGCGGACGGTCACTTTGGTGCCGTTCGGAATCGGACACGTTTGATCGAGCACTACCAGGCCATTATTGACGACGCCAGTGAGTTCCATGGTGTCAATTCCTCGAATCGTGTCATCGATCTCGATTCGTCGAGGAGCGGAGCCAAGCGGAATCGCTTCTGGACGTACCGAACACGCATCATCACTATTATAAGAGTTCCGATCGTTGAGTTGCCTGGCCATCTCTGAAAAATGAGATCGACCGATCGAAAACCGCGCGCAAGGATCCTCACACGGCTGCCGGGTTCCTATTTCTCGCAAAAGACCGATTGTCCCGCCTACAATAGCTCGGCCCATTCCCAAGCCACGGTGATCCATGATGCGCACGCTGTCTGCATTTGCCTTTGGTTTTTCGTTGCTGCTGACCTTCACCGCGCTTACTCCCGGCGGCGAGCCAAAGAAGCGCGCGGCTGAGAACGCCTGGAGCGTCGACGACATCGTCAACACGGAGGAAGCAAGCGACATGCGGATCGCGCCAGACGCCAAGCACATCGTCTGGGTCAAGCGTTCGCCCGACAAGGACAAGAACGAACTCATCGCGCATCTCATGCTCTCCAACCTCGCCGACCCGAAGGAGCCGATCCAACTCACGCGCGGCAATCACTCCGCGACGCAGCCGCACTGGTCTCCTGACGGCAAGCGTATCGCCTTCCTCTCCGCGCGGCCTGCGCCCAAAGGCTCGAAGAAACGCGATGACGACGACAAGGACGACGACAAGACACAAGTTTGGCTCATCAACCCCTTCGGCGGCGAAGCATGGGTGCTGACCTCGTCGCCGCGCGACGTAGTTACCTTCGCATGGAAGGACAATGACACGATCCTCTACGTTGCGCAAGAGCACAAGGGAAAACGGGAAATCGACTTGAAGGAAAAGAAAGACACCGCGCAGGTCATCGATGACGAGCCGAACGAGCCGCCAGTGCGCCTGTGGACCGTGGACGTGAAGGAGAAGAAGAGCGAACGGCTCACCGACAACGCTGACCGCATTCAGGCGCTCGCCGTCTCGCCTGATGGCAAATACGCGGTGACGATTCACGAGCGCTCCCTGAGCTACACGTTCGATCATCGCCTCAAGCCAGCGGTCTATCTCTACGATCTCGTAAAGAACGAACGCAAGCGAATCTTCGGGGATAAGTTCAACATCGCCAAGATCTACTGGCAGCACGACAGCAAGGGCTTCTTCGCAATCAATCAGTTCACGAATCATCCGCGCTTCTTGATGGCGTATATCGAAGAGCTGTACCACTTCAACCTGGCGGATGCGTCGGCCGCGCGCGTCGAGCTGAATTGGCCGCGCGGGCTGGCGGACAGCAGCGACGGTTTCGCGGTCACGCCGGACGGGTTCGTCGCACTTTTGGCTGACGGCGTACGCCACGTCGCGCAGCGCTACGTCAAGACCGGCGCAAAGTGGACAACGGTAGGGTTGACGCCGACTAACCTCCAAGAAGTCCGCGTCAGCAACGACGGCAAGACGATGGTCTATTTGGAATCGAGCGCGACCAGCCCGCCGAAGTGGCTCTTCTCCCCTCTCCCGATGGCGGACGGGCCGGGACCGAAAGTGCTTGTTGATCTGCAAGCCGAGCTGCGCAAGAAGCCGATGGCGAAGACCGAGTTGATTCGCTGGAAGGGCGCCCTTAACGAGGACGTCGAAGGCCTCGTCTCCTATCCGCACGAGTACCAGCAAGGCAAGAAGTATCCGCTGATCGTCCTCATCCACGGCGGGCCGCACTGGGCCGACTTCGATCACTGGGACGAACGCTGGGCCTACGTGCGCAACCTGCTCTGCGCCCGCGGCGCGTTCGTGCTGCGGCCCAATTATCACGGCAGCTCACACTATGGTTTAGCTTTCGCGGAAGCCATCGAGGGCAAGTATTATTTGCCGGTCGAAGACATCGAAAAGGGGATCGACGCCTTGGTTGCGCGCGGCCAGGTCGACAAATCGAAGATCGGCCTCGGGGGCTGGTCGAATGGCGCGATCCTGACGATGTCGCTCATCACGCGCCGCCATTATCAGGCCGCCAGCGCCGGCGCCGGCGGCTCGGAGTGGTCGGCCGACTGGGGCGTCTGCGATTTCGGCATGAGCTTCTCGAACTACTACATCGGCAAGTCGCCCTTGGAGGATCCGCTCCTCTACCTCAAGAATGCGCCCTACTATGATTTCCCCAAGGTGAAGACGCCGACGATCCTCTTCCACGGCAGCGAGGACAAGGACGTGCCGACCCATCATAGCTGGTACCAGTTCCGCGCCTTGCGCGAACTGGGCAAGGCCGACGTGCGCTTCCTCCTCTTCCCCGGCGAGAAGCACGGTTTGCGGAAGCTGACCCATCGGCGGCGCAAAATCGAAGAGGAGCTGGCATGGTTCGACAAGCATCTCTTCCAGACCGCGAAGCCGGCCAATGTCGCCCTGAAGGACGATTCGCCGCTCGGCGTCGCGCTCGCTCTGAAGAAGGCCGCCAGGTCGGGCCGACTCTACGGCGAGATGAAGGACGGCGTGCTCGTACCGGAGACGGTCATATACAAAAATGTTCGTATCGGCCGCTTCGAGGTGACGCGGGCTCAATATGCGCAGTTCGACAAGACGTACGCCATCGAGCCGGGGACCGACAACTTCCCGGCGACCGGCGTGTCGTTCGAGCAGGCGAAGGCGTATTGCGCCTGGCTCGCGAAGAAGACGGGGCAGGCGTTCCGCCTCGGCACCGTCAAGGAGATGACGCCGATCTACGACGACGCGGAGGGGACCGAGAATACGCTCGATCACTGGGCCGGCTATTCGATCAACCCCGAAGACCGCGCGAAATTGGAGGCTTCGATCAAAGAATTGGGAGGTAGAGCACCGCTCCTGAAGGAAGTCGGCAGCTTCAAAAGCTCCGACGCGAAGGCAAGCATCTTCGACCTGGGAGGCAACGCCGCCGAATGGGCCGACGACGGCGCTATGGGCAAGGCGCTCGGCGGCAGCGCGATCATCGCGTCCGGCGAACGCCATCAACGTACGCCGACAGCGGAGTATGTCGGTCTGCGCGTCGTGATCGGCAAGTAAACGATCACGTCTTCTTGCGGCTCTTCTTCACCGGCTCCGCGCGCTTGTTTTGCTGGGCAGGCAGGCCCATCTGCGTGAAGGCAACCTTGATCATCTCGCCCAGCACGTCGAGATCGACGTCCACGAGCTTCCTGATGTACAGACACGCTTTGCCCGTCTTGTGTTTGCCGAGCTTCTTCAGATATTTCTCGAAGCGCACCAGCCCCGGCAGGAAGTAGAGCGACATCTGCCCCTTGCGCGGCGAAAAGCCGATGAGGGCGCAATCGCCTTCGTGGCCGCTGTCGTACTTGTAGTGGCACGCGCCGAAGCCGACGATGCTCGGCCCCCACATCTTGGGCTCCAGGCCGGTGATATTTCGCATCATCTTGAGAATGGTGAAGGCGTCCTCGCGCTGCGTGGCGTCGGCGAGCTTGTTGAGGAAGCCTTCGACGCTGACGTCGGTTTTCTTGGTTTTTTGTTCAGCCATGATATGCTCCATGATCGCCGCTTGCGGCTTAGCGTTCGCAAGGCGTCACGCAAGCGCTAAGCCGCAAGCGGCGAAAAGGCTCTATCGCGTCACCTGTTTCGTCGCCGCCAGCGCCCGCGCGCTTACCGACAGCACGCGCAGGAAGCCCTCGCTGTCGGCGTGATCGAATTCGCCGATCGCCTCCATCGACGCGTTCGCTTCCGAATAGAGCGAGTGCGGCACATCGGTCGCCGACGCGAAGTGCGTGTGGCCCTTGTAGAGCGATACCTGCACCGTGCCGGTCACGAGCTGGGCGAACGATTTGACTGCATCGAGCGCCACCTTCGACGCCAGATCGTAGCCGTAGCCTTGATAGACCTGCTTGGCGAGCATCAATGACAGATGATCGAACAGCTCGCGTGAACGGCGGTCGAGCACGAGCTGCAATAGGTAAAAATACGCGCTGCCGAGCAGCTCCATCCCAGGCGCCTCATACACGCCGCGGCTCTTGATGCCGACGAAGCGGTTTTCGACGAGGTGATAGCAGATGCCGACGCCGTGCTTGCCGCCGAGCTGGTTGGCGCGCGTGATCGCTTGATACGCGGTCGTCTTGTTGTTGTTGATCGACACGGGGCGGCCCTTCTCGAACCGAATGGTGACGAGCTCCGGCGCGTCGGGCGCCTTCGTCGGATACACGCCCATCTCCGGCGTGACGAAGCTCGGCGGCGTCTCCAGCGACTCGAGCTTGCCCGCTTCGTGCGTCAGGCCGAGCAGGTTCGCGTCGGTCGAGTACGGGGCGTCCTTCGTCGCCTTGATCGGCAACTTTCGCTCGTTGCAGTAATCGATCATCTCGCTGCGGCCGCGGAACTTGCTCAAGAACGCTTCATCGCGCCACGGGGCGTAGACCTCGAAGGTCGGCTCGAGCATGTTGGTGACGAGCTGGAAGCGGACTTGATCGTTGCCGCGCCCGGTCGCGCCGTGGGAGAGGACGCTGATGCCGCGTTTGCGCATTTCGGGGAGCATGCCGGCGACGATGACGTGTCGGCCGATGCCGGTGGTGTTCCAGTAGCGGCCTTCGTAGTACGCCTGGGCCTGGATGATGTCGAGCCCGGCCTCGGCGATGGCGTCGTGCAGTGGGATGCGCACGTAGTCCTTGGCGCCGCAGGCGAGCATGCGCGTGCGGACGGTGTCGAAGTCGGACTCGTCGGGCTGGGCCATGTCGGCGGTGAAGGCGACGACGGTGACGCCGTTGTCGACGAGCCAACGCGTGATGGTGCAGCTATCGAGCCCGCCGGACGCGGCGAAGGCGACGGTTTTGCCCTTGAGGGTGGTGACGGTGGTTCGCATGAGTGTCGCCTTTCGTCATATGGGTTAGAGATTCCATTCTACGAACGAAAGGCGTCGGCGGGAGTAGTTGTCAGTTGTGTCGAGTTTAGCCGCGGCTCGCAGAGCCGCGGGGGGGGGGGGGCCCC
>SYHD01000288.1 GCA_005799265.1 Planctomycetia bacterium
CATGCTCGACATGGGTTTTCTGCCGGACCTTAAACGGATCATCGGCCGGCTCCCCGCGCGCAAGCAAACGCTCCTGTTCTCCGCGACGATGCCGCCCGTGATCGCCAAGCTGGCCAGGGAAATCCTGCACAAGCCCACGTCGATCGAGATCGGCAGACGCAGCGCCCCGGCGGTCGGCATCACCCAGGCGGCTTATCCGGTGCCGGAGAACCTCAAGACAACACTCCTGCGCCATCTCTTGCGGCACACGCAAATGCCATCGGTGCTGGTCTTCACGCGCACGAAGTCGTCGGCGCGGCGGCTGGCCAAGACGATCGCCGGCGACGGTTTCGCCGTGACCGAGCTGCACAGCAACCTGACGCAAGCGCAGCGCACCCGCGCGATGGACGGTTTTCGCCGCGAGGAATTCCAGGTGATGGTGGCGACCAACATCGCCGCGCGCGGCCTGGACGTGACGCACATCACGCACGTCATCAGCTTCGACGTGCCGCACGTGCCGGACGACTACGTGCACCGCATTGGCCGAACCGCGCGCGCCGAAGCAGAGGGGGACGCCTTCGTGCTGGTATCGCCGGCGGAGGAAAAATCGCTGTCACAGATCGAACGGCACATCGGCCAACGCTTGCCGCGCGTGACGCTGCCGGACTTCGATTACCGCCAGGTCGTACCCGAAAAGCCGCGCCACCAGCCTGGCGGCGGTCAGCGCGGCGGCCGCAATCGGGGACGGCGCGATTGAGCTGCTCAGCGGCCGATGAACGGATCGAATCCATTCTCTAGCATTCGGTTGAGCGGTTGCTGAACCTCCCCCCCCGGCTCAACAGAACTCCAGGGCCGTCAGCGCGTAGAGCTTGGCGACGCGCGTCAGATCGGGGATCGACACCCACTCCTGGAGCGTGTGGGCGCCGCCGGCGCGCGGGCCGTGCGTGATGGCTGGCACGTTGGCGAGCGCCCAGAAGCTGTTGCCGTCATCGCAGAAGGGTTTGGCGCCGATCGGCAGCGACTCATTCGATACCGTCTGATACACGCTCTGGAAGATCGACACGAACGGGTGGGCCGGATCGAGCAGGAACGCGTCGCGCATCAGACACAAGTCGGCGGTCATGGTGGTGCCAGTCGCCGTCGCCACCTCGGCGATGAGCCGGCGGAATTGCTGGTCGGCATCCGTATGGAGTGTGCCCGGCAGCCAGCGGCGCGTGCCTTCGAGCCGGCACACTTGCGGATATTGATTGAAGATCTCCCCCGCGTGGATTTGCCCGATGAAGCAGCTCTCCGCGCCGGCGCGGGCGTCCTTCTTGACGCTCAGCTCCGCATCGAGCGCGCTCAGCCGACGCACCAGCTCGGCCCCCGCGGCGATGACGCTCGGCTCCTTGGGACGCATCACCTCGTGGATCGGCGCGCCGGGCCGTTTGATCTCGACCTTCCATGTGAACCCGCCGCGGCCGATGACCGGGAGCACCTCGTTGAGGTATTCGGGGATCAGCACGGCGTCGCCCACGATGCCGGCGCGGATGAGCGCATTCAGCTGTCGGCCGTCGCCCCACGGCGTCTCGTGGAGATCGTGCGCGGTCAGGAGGATGCCGCCGCGCTCCAGGGCGTCGGCGTCGCGCAAAGCGAGGAGTGCTTCGACGGCGGCGGCCGTGCCAGCCTTCATGTCGGAGGAGCCGCTGCCGCGCAGAAGATCGCCTTCGATCGCGGGCGGCACGAACGGCAGATGCACGGTGTCGAGATGGCCGTTGAATTGCAAGGTCTTGCCCGGCTTCTGCGCGTGCCAACGCACCGCGACCGCGGGCGCCTGTGGATAATCGCCTGTTGGACGCTCGACCGCGAAGCCCTCGGCGCTGAGGATATCGGCCAGGCCATCAAGAACGGCTTTCGCTTCGCCGGTGCGGCTCGGGATGCCGACGAGTTTGAATGCGTTGTCCAGAAGCCGGCGCGGCTTGACCGCGTCGAACACGCGCTGCCGTTGTGTTTCGTTGGTGTTCATGACGAGTGATTATAACAAGCCGTTCTGACACCGCTAATTTATTTTTCGTTCCCAGACGGGCGCCTGGGAACGAGCAAGCGAAATTTCGTGCCGATTGTTGGTTGCACCAGGATTCGATATTGGGTAGCATTGCGTAGGATCCGCCCATTGCTCGCCTTGATCGAAAACTCTCCGGTACTCACGAGGAAGACCCATGTCAACCAATATGCTCAGGACGGCACTTCTGCTTGCAGCCCTATTGCTCGGCCTGGTTCAACAAGCGAACGCTCAGCGCGAGCCGGTACGATCCGAAATGCGCGGCGTCATCAAGTCGGTGGATGCCGGGGCGATCACGATCGCGATGGGCGGTGGCCGCGACGTGGCGCCGACGGAGAAGAGCTACGCCCTCGCCAAGGACGTGGAGATCGCGTTCGGCAGCGCGTTCCGCTTCGTCAGCGCGGTGCGCGAAGGCAAACTCAAGGATCTGTCCGCGGGCATCACGGTCAGCCTTTCACTGAGCGCCGATCAAAAGAATGTGGAGAGCATCCTCGCCGAGGAGCCGACGGCACGCGGGATGCTCAAAGCCGTTGACGCGAAGAAACGCACGCTGACGATCACTTCCCCGCCGACGCAGCGCGAGCAGCCGGGCGAAGACAAGACCTACACGGTTGCCGCCGATGCCGAGATCGCCATCGACGATGGCCGCGGCCGACGCTTCTCGATTCGCGAAGGCAGGCTCGAAGAACTCACGGACGGCGCCATCGTGAGCCTGCGGCTGTCGCTCGACAAGACGCAGGTGTTTGGCGTGGTCGCGGAGGGGGCCATGGTCATGGGCGTCATCAAGGCGATTGACGCCGGCAAGCGTTCGCTGACACTGACGATTCGCCCGGCGCGCGGCGATGATGCGGGCGAAGAGCGCACGTTGATCGTTGCCAAGGAGGCGTCGGTGTTCGTCGATGACGGCAAGGGGCGTCGCCTGTCGATCAAGGAAGTCAAGCTCGCGGACGTGCCGGTCGGATCGACGGTCATGGCCAAGCTCGCGGTGGACCAGAGCTTCATCATGATGCTCAAGGCCGAGGGACCGCAGGTACTCGGCTTGCTCAAGGCGGTCGATGCCGAGAAGCGTACCATCACGATCGCGATTCCGAAGAGCCGCGAGGAAGTCGACGAGAAAACCTACACGCTCTCTAAGGACGCGCGTATCAACTACGACGGCAATGAGGCAAAACTGGCGGACATCAAGATCGGCGAAAATGGCCCGTTCGTGCAACTGCGGCTCACGCTCGATCAAAAAACCGTGCAATCGCTGACCGCAAGGCAGCCGGGGACCCGATAATAACTAAGCCGCAAGCGGCAAAAAGGCGGGGGGATCACCATGTTCCATATCGCAAGCAAAGCGCACGGTAAACTGTGTAACGGCGTCACGCGCCGTGAATGTCTCACCGTCGGCGCCTTGAGCGTCGCCGGCCTGGCGTTGCCCGATCTTCTGCGGCTGCAAGCGCAGGGGCCGGCGCGGTCGGCGCCGAAGTCGGTCATCATGGTCTACCTCTTCGGCGGACCGAGCCATCTCGACATGTACGATCTGAAGCCGAACGCGCCGGCCGAGTATCGCGGCGAGTTTCAGCCGATTCCGACCAACGTGCCCGGCATGGACATCTGCGAATGGATGCCGCGGCAAGCGCAGATCGCTGACAAGTTCACGATCGTGCGCAACATGGACTTCACGCAGCCGGCGCTCGGCGCGCATTCGCCCGTCTACATCTACGGCGGCAAGCTCGCCAACGAAAAGACGGCGTCGCACCCGATCTTCGGTTCGATCCTCAGCAAGCTGTACAGCGAAGGCCGAGCCGGCGAGTTCCGTGCTCACGGCGGCTTGCCCCCCTATGTCGCTCTCGACAACTACGACGTCTACAGCGCCTTCCTCGGCAACGCGCATCGCCCGTTCGTGCCGACGCCGTTGCGCGCACTGCCCTTGCTCAACGACAACCATCCCGACATCGTCAATCCCGGCGTCATGCGCAACCTCGGCCTCGGCAGTGGCGTCACGCTCGAACGGTTGCAGGATCGTTCGGCCCTCTTGCGTTCCTTCGACACGATGAGCCGCGACCTCGATAACCCACGCGGCAGCGTGGCGGCAATCGATGCGTATCAAGCCCGCGCCCTGGCGATGATTACCGACCCGAGCGTGCGCGACGCCTTCGACATTAGCCGCGAGTCGGCGCCCTTGCGCGACGCCTACGGCAAAGTCCCGCATCTGTTGCTCGCACGCCGTCTGGCGGAAGCAGGCGTCCCGTTGATCCAGGTCACGATCGACGGCGCCGGGCATCAACTGCGTTCGCTCGGTAACGGTTTCGACACGCACGGCAACAACTTCGTGCAGATGCGCGGCGCCTTGCCCGAATACGATCAAGCCATCGCGACCTTCCTTAGCGACCTCTACGACCGCGGCTTGAACGATAACGTCGCCACCGTCATCTGGGGCGAGTTCGGCCGTACGCCGCGTGTCAACGGCGGCGCGGGGCGCGACCATTGGCCGCAAGCGGGCTTCACGATCATGGCCGGCGGCGGTTGGCGCACCGGGCAAGTCATCGGCGCAACCAACGCGCGTGGCGAGCGACCGACCGGCGTCCCCTACACGCCCGACAACGTGCTGGCGTGCGTTTATCGCCATTTCGGCATCGACGCCGGCCGCACCACGATCACCGACCCGACCGGCCGGCCGCACTATCTGTTGCGCGACCCGCGGCCGATTGCGGAGTTGATGTAAATGTCCTGCATTCGTTGAGCGCCCGCGCGAATGCGCCTCTTTTCATGAACCCATAAGGAACCTTCTGATACAATCCGCCCTAGAACTGCACACCCCACGCAAAGGAGCCACCCATGTCACAAATCGAAATCCCGCTCTGCCCAGAATGCACAGGCGTCGAATCGGTAGATCGCCGCGACTTCATGCGCGTTGTAGGCGGCGGCACCGCGGCCGTGTTGGCCGGAGCGACGCTGACGCCAATCGTCGCCGCGCAGCACCGCATCCCGACGCCTGCCGCCACGCCGCGTCCGGCCGAAGCGCTCTGCCGTGAATTGTGGACAACCCTCACCGCCGAGCAGAGGCGTCAATATGTCTACGCCTGGGATCATCCCAATCGGCTGCGCACCTTCAACGCCGCGATGAATGGACGCATCAGCCAGGTCTACACGCGGCCTCAGCAAGAACTGCTGGAGCGGATCATGCGCGCCATCAGCGCCGGCGAAGACGGCTTCACCAAGCTCTCGCGCAATGGCGGCTGGGACACCGGCGGCGGCTTCGGCGGTTGTGGCGCCAATTTCTTCGGCGACGCCAGCACCAACCAGTGGTCCTGGGTCTTCTCCTGCCATCACCTCACCGTCCGCTGCGACGGCAACTCCGAGCCGGATTACGCCTTCGGCGGCCCGATGTACTACGGCCACAGCCCCGATGGGCACAGCGTCCGCAACGTCTTCAGTTCGCAGACCCGCGCGGCCCAGAGCGTGTATGACTCGCTTAACGAACAGCAGCGCCGCCGCGCCATCATGACGACCTCCGGCGGCGGCTCGAACACGTTCCGCCAGAACGGCTACCCCGGCATCGGCGCCGCGGACCTCAGCGCCGATCAGCGCCGCCTGGTCGAGTCCGTCATGCGCGAGTTGCTCGCCCCGTACCGCCGCGAGGACGCCGACGAAGTCATGGATCTGGTGCGCCGCAACGGCGGCCTCGAACGCCTTCACCTCGGCTTCTACGGCGCCGGCGGCGGCGACAACCGCTGGAGCTACTGGCGCATCGAAGGCCCCGGCTTCGTGTGGAACTATCGCGTGTTGCCGCACGTGCACTGCTGGGTCAACGTCGCGCTGCGAGCGTAAAGTTGCAATGCAAAGCGGCGGGGCCTGTCCCCGCCGCTTTTTTCATCGTAGTCATCATGTTCCGCGTGATGACTACGAAGGCTCATGGAGCTGCACGCATCTGAAGAAAGGAACCCACCATGAAGTATCTTGGCGCCTGCCTGCTTGGCTTTCTCAGCGTGCTGCTGGTAAACGCGGACACCGGCAACGCCAAGTGGACGCTGGACCTGAAAAAAATGGTCGCCCCTAGCACTCCCGCCGCGGGCATGGTCATGGGCGCGGCGTTCAAGCTCGACAAGACCCGTCTCGATACCACCGGGGCGCTGATCTTGCAGCAGGGCACCGGCGTTATTCCCGATGCCGCCATCATCATCTTTCTGCCTGACAAATCCACCAGGGCGGTTGCCGGCAAGTCCTATGTGATCAGCGCCGACAAGCTCGACGGCCAGATGAAACTGCCTGTTCACGTCAAGCGCAAGCCGCCCGGCGGCGATCTCCCCAGGGGAACCGCGTTCGTCGACGGCTACGCGATGAGACTAGTTTTCGGCACGGAAAAGGGCGGCGTCGTTCCCGCGAAGATCTACATTTGCTTGCCGGACGAGGCCAAGAGCTTTATCACGGGCAGCTTTTCGCTGGGGGCAAACTGACGCTCCAGCCGCCTTCCCGTTGCTCATGGCTCAGTTGGCATCGTTGTGTCCTTCAGATACGGGTGGCATGGGGGTGCTCAAGATTGTGATAGATTTTTCGCCCCACCACGTGGCCCACGGGTATTCCTTGGTGCGCGCGTATGCGATTGGGTAGGTCAGGATGTCGCCAGCCAGTGACAGGGGGACATCAGCGATCGCGACTAGGCCAGCCGATGTCAAGAAGATGCCGTGACCGATTTGCTGAAAGCCGGAGTCGAATTCCCCTTTAGTAATGGCGATGTTGCCGTCCATTATCCCGCTCAGTCCGCAAGGGGGTCCCATGACCGCGAGGACACCGGAACGAGTCACACCGCCAAAGGGATAACAACAGCCGGTGCCGAGGAATAACGGTCCGTTGGGTGAGTCCTTTAAGTTGTGGAAAGTACCGCAACCGGTAAGACCAAGAAGGACTAACGCCAGGAAATTGAATTGGGACGAACGCATCGTCTCTCCATCTCACGAAGTCGCAATGGCAGATTTCCTTCAAAGGTGCAAGGCAAGGGCGTATAACAGCTTGATCCAAAAGCTGCAAGATGGTCTTGCGCGAATGGAAGCCTTGCAGGTAATCTGAAGAAGGGTATGCTGGGATTGCAAAGGGGCGGCCATGGCAACCACGCGTATCGTCAGCCGTGATGCTCTCATACTCACTCGGTTGGTAAATCCGAACCGAGCGGATTTGTCGCCGGATGCGGCACGGGCGCTCCTGCAACTCGAATTTGACAAGGAAGATCGTGACCGGATGCACCTTCTGTCGGAGAAAGCTCAAGAAGGAACGCTGCTCGTCGAGGAGCAGCAAGAAATGGAAAGTTATCGGCGCATCGGGTACTTCCTGGACCTCCTTCGATCCAAAGCGCGGAAGACGCTCAAGAAATCGAAGAGTTAGCCATTTACCATGGATGCCGAACTTGCCGCGCTGGTTTGCGGACGCGCGAACAATCGCTGTGAATACTGTCAGCTTCCGCAGGCGCATTCCGTGCTTCCATTTGAACTCGACCATATCATTGCCAAGAAACACTTGGGCGAGACGACGGCGAAAAACCTCGCCTTGGCGTGCTTCTATTGTAATTCATTCAAAGGCCCCAATATCGCGGGATTGGACCCGAAGACAGGAAAACTCGTGCAGTTGTTCAATCCGCGGCGTCACTATTGGAATCGTTGCTTCCGTTGGCGCGGGCCGATCTTAATAGGTCGAACGCCCATCGGTCGAGTCACAATCCAGTTGCTTTGCCTGAACAATTCCGACGCGGTTGCTCTTCGCGAAGGCCTCATTGACGAAGGCGTATTTCCGCCGTTTAAGTAATCACGCCAGCGCCTTTTCGATCACCCTGCGATGCTCCACCCCCGTCAGCCGCTGGTCCAATCCCTGAATAGAAGATGTTGAGCCGTTCGTAATCGAGGCCCAGAATGCTCACGGAGCCTCACCCGCCTCCTCCGCAAACCGAATGCGATCATAAATGTCCGCCAGCTTCAACGTGCACGCAATCGACGCGATCACAACCGACGCTTCCAGACCGATCGCTTCCTGCATGTTCCAGGTGCCGTCCGGTTGCCGACGGTGGTGCTCAACGCGCGGCGTAGTTTGTGACACCAGCACGTAGTCCGTCAGCGACTTGTTCCAATCGCGATAACGCTGAAATTTCTCGCCGCGATCGAAGTTCTCCGTGGAGGGAGACAGTACCTCGATGATCGCGGTTGGATTCATGATGACGTCGCTCTGGTCGTCGAAGTACTCGGGTTCGCCGCAGATGACGAGGATGTCAGGGTAGGAGAACATCCCTTTGACGCTGCGCAGGGAGGCGATGCCGAGACCGCTGCGGACCTTGGTATCTTTGGTCACAGCGAAACACGGCGTACCCTTCAATTGCATGTTGACGATGCCGACGAGATTGGACGAAATGATTCCATGCGGGAGCTTTTCGCCCGCCATGGCGATGATCTCGCCGTCGAAATATTCGTGCCGCTCCTCGGCCGCGCGCTCGAACGCGAGATATTGCTCCACGGTGAATCTGGTCTTCGGCCTGGGAAGTTGATGAGCGCTACTCATGGTGAGTCAGCTCCTGTAGGCATCGTTGATGTAGATATGATATCCTACGCCAGCGCCTTTTCGATCACATGCCGGTGTTCGACGCCCGTCAGCCGTTGATCCAATCCCTGATAGAAGAAGCTGAGCCGTTCGTGGTCGAGGCCCATCAAGTGCAGGACGGTCGCGTGCAGGTCGCTGATGTGGTGGCGATCCTCGACGGCGTTGAAGCCGAGCTCGTCGGTCGCGCCGATCGTCTGCCCGCCTTTGACGCCGGCGCCGGCGAGCCACATCGAGAAGCCGAACGGGTTGTGATCGCGGCCCGGTCGTCCGACGCCCTCGCTCGTCGGCGTGCGGCCGAACTCCCCGCCCCAGATCAAGAGCGTCTCGTCCCACAGGCCCGTGCGTTTCAGATCGTTGATGAGGGCGGCGATCGGTTGATCGGTCTCGCCGGCGTGAAGCGCATGGTTGCGAATGCAATCGCTGTGCCCGTCCCAGGTGTCCTCCAGATGACCGCCGCCGGAGTAGAGCTGCACGAAACGCACGCCTGATTCCAACAGGCGGCGCGTGATCAAGCACTTGCGGCCAAAGTCGGCGGTGAGCGGATTGTCGAGGCCGTACATCGTGCGTGTCTGGGCGCTCTCGCGGTTGACATCGACGACCTCGGTTGCGCGCGTCTGCATGCGGTAGGCGAGCTCGTACGATTCGATACGCGCGGCCAATTCGGAGTCGCCTGGCCGCGTCTTGAGATGCTCTTGATTCAAGCGCTGCAAGAGATCGAGCGACTCGCGCTGCGTTTGCGGGCTGACGCCGGGCGGCGTGGCGAGATCGAGCAGCGGCGTGCCGGTGCTGCGGAAGAGCGTGCCCTGGTGCGAGGCCGGCATGAAGCCCGCGGTCCAGTTCGACGCGCTGCCGATTGGCCCGCCGCGCGGATCGGTCATGACGACATAGCTCGGCAAGCTGTCGTTGAGTGAGCCGAGGCCATAGCTCAGCCAGGCGCCGAGGGACGGCCGACCGATCTGCACGCTGCCGGTGTTCATCTGAATGCACCCGGACGCATGCGCTGCCGTGTCGGTGTAGAGCGAGCGGATGACGCACAGATCGTCGGCATAGCGCGCCGTGTGCGGGAAGAGGGCGCTGATCTCGAGCCCCGACTGCCCATACTTGCGAAACGTGAACGGCGTCTGCATGAGATTGCCGATGGGCCGGCCATTGGAGCCAACGGGCGTCTCGCCGCGATAGGGTTGGTTGTGATGGCGCGTCAGAGCCGGTTTGTGATCGAACGTATCGACCTGGCTCGGCGCCCCGTTCATGAACAGGAAGACGCAATGCTTGGCCCTGGAAAGCCCAGGGACGGCCGTCCCTGGGCTTTGCGCGAAGAACCCGTCGCGCGAAAGCAGATCGATCAGCGCGAGGCCCGCGAAGCCGGCGCCGGCGCGGGTGAAGAAGGAGCGGCGGGAACAAGGGATTGCCATCGGTTCTCCTTTTCCTTCGATCAGGCCTCGAATTTGACCTCAAGCTATTTGGGGTGCGGTATGTTAATTCTACTGCAACATCAAAAATGGTTCCAGTTCGCCACAGACGGTCTGGACATTGCCGGCTGAGAATGCCCAACTCCGTCTCGGCCATGTTGCGCACAAGTAATACAACAACTTGGTGTACATGGCTTAGCGGTTGTGTAGCCGTTCACCTCCCCTCTCCCTCTGTACTCAGGGGGAGAGGGGTCGGGGGTGAGGGGGAGGAACAGACAGTTGCGCGACGCCTCAACCCCTCACCCCCAGCCCCTCTCCCCTGAGTACAGGGGAGAGGGGTGAACGGTTACGCGGTTGTTTTTGGGTAACTCCAAGAGTTCAAACCACGTGCACGTTGTTCAAGTCTCCGCTCCGCTCGATTCGGATGAATCGTCAATTGCGTGCGTGGGTTTCGACTGTCCACGCTGATCCCCACGAGAACAGGAGGCGCTTACTTTCGCGTTTTCTCTGTATTCCCCGTACTCCGAGTGGTCTCAATTTTTGGTAGGAGTCGGCGCGAGGTGTCCAGGTTCCGCTCTTTTCTTTTCTTGATTCAATCGGAGTTCACGCCATGGAAATCGCCCAGGTCCTTCCCGGATTGCGGCGCGGACTGCACTGGCTCCTCATGGGATCGCTCAGCTTGGCCGTCGCCTGGGGCGTGACCGGCGCTCTTCTTGGCTGGCACCAGGAAATTCATGCGTTCGATCACTTCCGCGTCAAGTTCTTTCTGACGCTCATCGGTTTCGTCCTGGGGGCCTGGCTGGCGGGCATCCAGGTCGAGGCGGCCAAGATTTTTCCCCGGCTCACCATCGTCGGCCTCGCGTCCATGCTGATTTCGCAAGCCATGTTCCTGCTCCTGGTCTGGACGACCTGGAAGTCCTCGACGCCGCTCTGGCGCATCTGGTGGATTGCCCTGGTAGGAACCGTCACCACCACCCACATCATTGTCCTCATGAGTCGGAGTGCCGAGCACGGCAAGCGCACCGCGCTGAGCACGGTCGCCTGCGCGCTGCTCGCGTGTTGCCTGCTCATCGGGCTGGCCCTGCGGAAGGACTTGCTGGCCACCCCGTCGCCGTTGGAGATCTGGATCTGGATGTTGCCCACGCTCGGCTCCGTGGTCGGCTCCGTGGTCTTGTGGTATCGAACCAACGAAACGCTCACCTTGCCGCGTTCACGCTGGTGGATGCTTCTTTGGGTGCCGATGTGTTTCATGGGAACCTTCCTGTTCGGTTTTTATGCCGGGCGCGTCACGACTCCGCCGCCGAGCATCGTGGATCTGGTCCCCTCCAACTTGACGGAGCTTTCCCCCAAGCAGCTCGACGAGCAGGTGCGCGGCGATCTGACGCGGCTGAAGGCCGTCGCCGTAAGCGTGGACGATCTCGTGGGCAAGAACTCGGCGCTACGGGCGGACCTTCAGAAGAAGCTCGCCGACGAGAAGCGTCAATATTTCTTGCCCGAAGAAGAGAACGATCTGAAGGCTCAATTCATGAGCTATCTCGCCTACCGGGCGGCGCTCTTGCGCATGGTGGCGACGTACAGCGGCTTCGCTTCGGTGACCGACGCGGAGGCGCGGGGCCGTTGCTTCCTGGTCGGCTTCGGCGCCGGCACGACCCTGTTTGCCGCCAGCCGGCAATTGATCCACGACTATCACGATGATCCGGTTGCCCGCAAGAAATTGAATGAGGCGGACCCCAACTGGGGCATCCCCGCCGGCATGTTCGACCGCATCCACGACAGTGCCCGCAACGAGCGGAATGCCGAGGTCTGTGATGAAATGGCCGCCTATTTCCAGACTCGGAACTCCGAGTGGCGCGTCGGCAAGGTGTTTGCCAACGAGGACTACCAGTGGCTCCAGGGGCGCATCGAGAAATCGCTCCTGGGTATGCGCACCCACGCCGTCGCCCATCATCAGGTGCAATTCGAACGCATCCTGCGGCGCGTCAAGCAAGATACCTACTCGCCCGTTTACGCCACCCAGTCGCTGGTTTCCATCTGGATCGGCGATACGCGGCTAATGCGGCGGCCGCCGTTCATCTCGCACGAACAGATTGCCGAGATCAAGCCCAAGCTACAGGCGGGGGACATTATCCTGGAGCGGCGCAACTGGTTCCTGTCCAATTCCTTCCTGCCGGGTTTCTGGCCGCACGCCGCCCTGTACGTCGGCGAAATCGACGACCTCGAGCGCCTGGGGATTGCGCGCCGCGACGGGGCGACCTGGACGGCCGATGACGCCGTGATCCGCGAGCGTCTGCCGGCCTATCTCAAGAAAACCAGTGACGGCCGAGCGCACAATGTGATCGAAAGCGTCAGCGAAGGCGTAATCTTCAATTCCATCTTCGAATCCCTGCACGCCGATTACGTGGCGATCCTGCGTCCGCGCCTCACGGACAAACAGAAGGCCGAGGCGATCCGGCGTGCATTCAGCCATCAGGGCAAGCCGTATGATTTCGAGTTCGATTTCGCGACGGCCGACAAGCTGGTCTGCACCGAGCTAGTTTACCGTTCGTACGAGGGCCTCTTGCATTTCGACCTGGTGCGCATCATGGGCCGGCACACGCTGCCCGCCGTGGAGATCGGCCGCACGTTTGAACGCCAGCAGGGCACCGCCAAGCAGCAACTCGATTTCGTATTGTTCCTGGATGCCGTGCCAGGCGAGGGTTGCTGCCGGGAGGCGGGCGCGGACGTGTTTATCAAATCCTGCGCGCGCTCGCGCGGCTTTAATGAATGAGGGAAGAAAAGAAGTAACCGTTCGCCCTTCTCCTCTGTACTCGGGGGAGAGGGGATGAGGGGTGCGCGAAGAAGCCATCGCGCGAGAGCAGGTCGATCGGCGCGAGGCCCGCGAAGCCGGCGCCGGCGCGGGCGAAGAAGGAGCGGCGGGATAGCGATGGAATCCACATAAGAGTGTGCCCGTATTTATCGGTCCTCATTCCTTAAACCGCTTTTCGCGATGGTGCGCCAGGTATTTGGCCGTTTTTGTTGATGGTTTTCTGGCCAATGAGCCTTTGCCAATACCGAGAATGCGCCGTTCCGCGTCGCTTAGTAGAGACGATAAGAGCATTGTGCCCGTTGAGGCGAAGGAAATGAGCCCTGCGTCGAAGAGTGCATCGATAGTCGCCACAAGTGCCAGTCCATTTTGGGGATCCAGTCGCTCATCATCGGTGGCTTCGCTCCACGGTTTGATATGCGAGGCTCTGATGGCATCGTGCGTATGCGATCCCGTGACAGCGCACCGACTTCCCCAAATGTCGAGTACCTGATGTTCGGAATCTCCCTTGACCAATACGTGCATTAACCAGGGTTTCCTTCGTTGTAGCATCAATGTTGCGTTTCGCTATCGAAATTAGGTCTTCCGTAAGCGAACTCTCTTCACCATTCATCAGCGACCGAAACTTTTCCTGTGTTATCTCGTAAATCGTCGGCATAAGGAAGACCTGCGTCCGGAATGCGATATCCCGCGGGGCCTTCGCCCATTTGATGTCCAGGTGGTTGGCGAACGAGTCCTCTGGACCAAACGGTTCCGAATGGGAATTAGGATCATGATAAGCGGAACGCTTGACTGTTCCGACGGCAGCAAGTTTTTTTAATCCTCGTCGGGCAATGACCATGTGCCCTGGTTTTACCGAATGGTAGAATCTGTGCATCATTCGTGTTGCCTTTGTCACTACAGACGATATTTCCTTTGGGTATTTGCGACGGTAAAGTTTGCGGAGTTCATCCTCACCATGGGATGAAACATCACCTAACCTTGACCAGCCGATCGAGATGACGCCATGTTTGAGGTCGTAATTCCAAACCCGCTCCCACTCGTCAGGGTAGCGGTAGTCATAAGGCGCAATTACCCAGTAACGTCCCATTTGTGGTCATCCCAACAGAGTTCCGGTGGAGCTGCAACGAGAACTTCATTGCTCACGCAAGAAGTCGCCGCCGCCTGCACGCCTCCTGGTACGCCGCCTCGAAATCGACCGGTACAAACAAATCGCCGGTCAAGCGCAACGGCAACGTCGGCAGCGTCGCCCCTAGCGTGAGAGTCCGTTTCCAGAGGTCGATCTCCTCTTGCTCGCCCCGACGCGCAGGACGATAAGCGGCGGCATAAAGATTCACGTCACCTGCAAAATCCAGATCCTGGGCGGCCTCCATGAGGCGCATTATCTCGTTGTGAAGGTTGGCGCGACGGTTGGTCACGACGTCCATCACGATCAAACTGACGCCCTGTGCAAGGTAGCTCGCGCACTTCGTGGCGAAAGCGAGGCGTTCGGCTGGGCGGTCCTTGTTGCTGGGACTGACCAACTCGATAACACCGACGAGCGTCAGCCCGGCGGTCGTGTTGAAGACGCGGACCTCGAACGTGTCCGGGAAAGCGGCCGGGATCGTGTGATCCGGAACGGGGGGAGCATACGCCGGCGCGACGAGCGTTGCCAGCGCCGGACCGACGGCGGCAATTTCCTCAAGAGACAGTGGCCCCTGATAGGTGGCGACATCGATCTCGAAGCCTACGCCGGCGTGGGTGTGCTCCTCGACCTGATAATCCGAGGGCAGCAACGCCGCGATGCCGTCGGCGATCCGCGTCGCCCAGTTGGAATGAAACGACTCCCAGTGATGATGGGGATAAAGCGGCGGGTGAAAATGATCGAACAAGGGCATGGGGCCATCCTCGCAACTTGGCGCCGGGTTCTCTCGTGTGATTATACCTGCTGATGCCTCAATCCGCATACGCAAACTCGTTCAGATTGTAGATCACCCGGCACATTTGCTCCAGCGATTGTCGCTTCAGAAAATCGCGCAGCGCCGCGCGTTCCGCATCGGTCGGCAATCGGCACAGCGCCAGGCGATACGCTAGCTCGATCTGGCGGTCGGCGTCGTTGCCGGCTTCCTTGCGTAAACGCTCGGCGAAGTGTCTGGCTTGCCGATTGATGAACGCGCCGTTGAAGAGCGTCAACGCTTGCGGGGCGACCGTCGTCGTCAGGCGTTTGTCGTTGGGACGCGTCGAATCGCACAGGTCGAGCGTTTCCAGCATCGGCACCACGAAGCTCCTCTTGATGTGCGCGTAGACGGTGCGGCGCGACGCTTCCTTTTCGTCGAATGGCTTCCAGATCCTGTCGGGATCGCTGTTGCCGGCAAGGGCTTCCTTCGGCACTTCGGGGTACATGCTGGGACCGAACATTCTTGGATTGAGCTGGCCGCTGACGAGCAAGGCGGAGTCGCGGATCGCTTCGACTTCGAGGCGCTTGTACGGAAATCTCCATAGCAGGGTGTTTTCTGGATCGATCTTGGCGTAGTCCTTGTTCCAGGTCTTGGCCATGCGGTAGGTGTTGCTGGTGAGGATGAGGTGGTGGAGATGCTTGATGCTCCAACCATCCCCACGCTTGGGCGTGGGACTGGTAGGGGATACGAATTCCGCCGCCAGCCAATCGAGCAGTTCCGGATGCGTCGGCGCCTGGCCCATGATGCCGAAGTCGTTCGGCGTGCGCACGATGCCTGCGCCGAAGTGGTAGTGCCATATGCGATTGACCATGACGCGGGCCGTCAGCGGATGCTCCGGACGCGCGAGCCATTTCGCCAATGTCAAGCGCCGCAGGCTCGTTTGTTCGCCCGGCAGTGGAAACGTAGGCTGATTGGCGACGAGCACCGCGGGCATCCCTGGCCCGACCTTCGGCCCTGGGCGCGTCGCTTTGCCGCGGATCAGTAGATACGTGTCCGGCGACTTCGGCGTCGGCTCGCGCAGGAAGTAGCCACGCGGCAAATCGGGGATGCTCTTGCGCAGTTCGTCCACCTTGGCGGGCGTCGGTTTCCCTTTGGGCACGTCCTTCAGGAGCGCGGCGATTTGCTTGTCCCGCTCGGTTTGCCGATCGAGCTCGGTGCGCGTGCCAACCGGCAAGTCAAGCTCGGTGCGACCGGCGCGCGGCCGAACCAGCGGATCGAAGATTGCGACCATGCGATAGTAATCGTGGATCGTCAACGCCTCGAATTTGTGGTCGTGGCAACGCGCGCAGGCAAGCGTCGTGCCCATGAAGACGAGCGAAGTCGCATTGACGAGATCGTCGAGCTGATCGAAGCGGTCTTCCTTCGGGTCGGCCGGCTCGTCGTCCCAGGGCCCGAGCCGATTGAAGCCGAGCGCGAGCTGCGTGTCGGCGTTGGCGTCGGGCAGCTCGTCGCCGGCGAGTTGCTCCAGCAGGAAGCGATCGTACGGCTTGTCGTCGTTGAACGCCTTGATGACGTAATCGCGATAGCGCCAAACGCTCGGCTTGACCGCGTCGCGCTCATAGCCGGCGGTCTCGGCGTAACGCACCACGTCGAGCCAATGGCGGCCCCAACGTTCGCCGTAGGTCGGACGAGCGAGCAGATCGCGCACGACAGCGTCCATCGCTTCCGGCGTCGGGTTTTTCAGGAACGCATCCTGCTCCGCCAAGATCGGCGGCAAACCTGTCACATCGAGATGAACGCGCCGCAGCCATGCGCTCGGCTCCGCAGGAGACGCCGGCATCCAGCCCTTCGCTTCGAGCTTCGCCAGCACGAAGGCGTCGATTGGATTGCGCACCCACCCGGCATTTTTCACCTTCGGCGACGCGGGACGCTTCACGGGCTGATACGACCAGTGCGAGCGGTCGGCGGGCTTGATCTTGGCGTCGTACTTGGCGAGTTCTTTTGATTCGCCGGCGTGCCCGGTTGGCACGAGGATCATCGAGCCAATGAAGATCGCACAATATCGCATGGCAGGCCTCGGATTGGGAATGTCGTTTATGCTCTGCGCAGCCCCACGCGATGCCGGCGACGAATTTGCCGACGCCACGATGACGCAGGCGCGTTGCCTGACGCGCTCAGCGCTCATAGACCGCCGCCGCCGCCGTGAAGCCCTTGACGTCCGCGGCCTTCTTGCCCGGGAAGGTCTCGACTTTCAGCTGCCGCCCCTCAAGAACTTGCACCAGGAGGACGCCCTGGACCGTCCCATCCGAGCCGGCGAACGGTTGAGCGGAGCTGGGGCTTGTAGGGTTGATCAGCTCGTACTTGACGAGCCCGGCGTCGGCGCCGATCTTCGCGGGATCGGGACCGTTGCCCTTGACGCCGAATTGTCGCGGCTTGCCGACGTAATCACCGATCGACGCGATGACCTTATCGGTGTCGAGATGGTGGTACACGATCGCCAGATGTCCCATCCAGTAGCCGCGCGGATCGCGCGTGCCGGCGTAGCCGTTGGTCTTCTCCTTGAACCAGTTGCCGACGAGCTTGCCGTCGATGTCGTAGTCGATCTTGCCGCCGCGCGGCTCCGTTTTGCGCGGATTGAGCGCGAGCAGCTTGGCCTTGAGCGGTTCATCGAAATAGTCGAAGGGATCGACGACGTGCACGCGCCAGGCATAATGCCCGTACATCTTCGGGTTGAGGAATCCCTTGAGCTGCGTGTCGGTATTGATTACAGCCAGGTCGAGCGAGCGTCCGCCCACCTTGCCGACGACCTGCCCGGCCTTGACGGCGATGCGTGCGTGCACGGGAGGCCCCTGGATCTTTTTGGCGAAGCGCTGCCGCGCGGATTCATCGAGCGCTTTAAGAATGGCCGGGTCGAGTTCCGTGAGAAGGTCGTAGAAGGTGTAGAAGGTGCTGGTATGCTCGATGTGGAGGGCAAAGTCATCGTAGGCGCGCTTGGCTTCGGTCGAAGCGAAAAGTTTCACGCGATGGCCGATCATGACGATCTGGCCGTCAGCCGGCGCAAAGACATCGAAGTGCGGCTGCCCTGGTTTGAGCTGCTTGGGATAGTAGTACTGATGATCGATCGGCGCCACGTGCCCGCCGACCATCAGGCCATAGGGGATGACGCGCTCGATGTCCGCCAGCCGCATGGGCGCATGGTGAAAACGCACGGGGCCTTTGCCTTCCGCCTGGCCGCGGCTCCATTGCTGTTTGAGATCGAGCAGGCCGTCCTTGAGCGCCGGGTTCTGCGCGCTCGCGGCGACGCAGAAGATCATGCCACCGATAATTGCCGAGGTTGTCATGCGCTGGTTCATTGGCACTCCAGTTTCGCGTTCGAGGGTGTAGCTCGTTCCGCTGTTCTGCGCCATCACGTCACTTCGTCAGCAACTCGACGATCGTGATGTCCTTGTAATGAACCTTGGCCTTGGCGCCGCCGTGCACCTGTAGGCCGATGATTCCGCTGCGTTCGATCTTGTCGTCCTTCTCGGTGAAATCGACCGTGAGGGTGTCGTTGAGCCACAAGCGGATGCGGGCGCCCTCCGCGCGGATCTTGTAGTCGTTCCAGTCGTCGTGCTTGATGATCTTTTCGAGAAGGCCCTTGTCCGGTGACGCGAGCACCTTGTTGCGGCGTGATTCGTCATACAGCGCCCCCCAGTAATGTTGGCCGATGTCCGCTTGATAGCCGCTGACCTCGTGATGCTTCGGGATCCGTTTCGTGCGGAACTGCACGCCAGCGTTGACCGACTTGCGATCGCCGAGCAGCTTGAACTTCACCTTCAGCTCGAAGTCGGAGTAGGTCTTGAGCGTACACAGGAACTCGTTGCGTGGCACATTCACGTCCAGCGAACCGCCGACGATCGCGCCGCCCTCGATGCGCCAGGTTTTCAGGTCGCCTTCCCAGCCGGCGAGCGATTTGCCGTCGAAGAGCGTCTTCGGCTCGCCGGCGCGCATGGAGGTGGCACA
Source organism: Planctomycetia bacterium (assembly GCA_005799265.1). GTDB lineage: Bacteria > Planctomycetota > Planctomycetia > Gemmatales > Gemmataceae > SIAQ01. The sequence goes on from SYHD01000288.1 coordinate 18,676, forward strand.
CAGGATCAGGACAACGAAGGCAAAACATCGAGGCATGGATCTCTCCCGTTGGACATGATGATACCACAGCATGATGATCGCACGACGCGAGTCGATGCACAAGCAAAAACGAGGCGACTCATCGGCGTGAGGCTTTTTCTTGTGTCATTCTTGTCTTTGCGCGGACATAATCGACCCATGAAGACTGCACGCATCGCGCAATTGCCCGCCGTCTACACACATGGCATCGGCTCGTTGCCTCGGCCGCAGATGGTGCGCGATCTGTTGGCGCGGCCGGGACGTGATCCGCACGCGCTCGACGATTGCGTCCGTTTCGCCATCCGTCTGCAAGAACAAGCCGGTCTCGACGTCATCTCCGACGGCGAATGGCGGCGCACGCAGTATATCCGTGAGTTTCTCACGCGCGTCGGCGGCTTCGAGCGTTGCCGAAAATTCACGCACCAGGGCGAAACCAAGCTGACGGAAGTCGTCGTGCGGCGCATGTCGAAGAACGAACCTGTCTTCACGAACGATGCCCGCTTCCTCGTCAAGCATACCGAGCGCGTGACGAAGTTCGCGCTGCCGAGCCCATTCTTGATCGCGGTGCGCTACTGGCACGAGGACTACAGCAAGGACGCGTATCCGACGTTGCCGCATTTTCTCGATCATCTCGCCGAAGTGCTGGCGCGCGAGGCCCACGCGCTGGTCGAGGCCGGCATCGACATCGTGCAGCTCGACGATCCGGCCCTCACGTATTTTTGCGATCCGCGCTTGACCTCAGGCGCGGAGATTCACGACGAGCGCTTGCGGCGAACATGGGACATCGACAAGCAATTTCCCGAGGCGCTCGCCGCCATCAATCGCGTCGCGGACGGTTTGCGCGCAGAAGTGCATTTGCACTGTTGCCATAGCGTGTACAAGCGTAGAAGTGATGTGGCCGGCGACTACAAGCCGATTCTGCCGAGATTGGCGGATGCGAAGATCGATCGGGTCAATCTCGAGTTCGCCTATCCGCACACTGGCGACGTGAGCGACTTGAAGCTGCTGCCCGCGCACCTGTCGCTCGGCATGGGCGTCATCGACGTGCGCGGCGAACGCCTGCAGAGCGTGGACGAAATCGCGGCGCTCGCGGCAGCCGGCGCGGGCCTGGTCGGCGCGGACCGCATCGCCCTCAATCCCGATTGCGGCTTCGCGCCGGATGCCGGTGAGCCGCCCACCATCGACGAGGCGTACGAGAAGCTGGCCAGATTGACGCAAGCGGCGATGCGATTGCGAACCGCGACCGCGCAGATCACTACCACGAACCGAGCTTCGTCGTTACAATGAGCACAGAAAGGGGATGACCATGATTACCATGCAAATCACCGTGGACATCAAGGAAGATCGCCAGGTAGTCTTGACGTTGCCGCCTGAGGTGCCGATGGGGCAGATCTCGTTGATGGTGACCGTTGCACCTGCGGCGGAGAAGAAGAAACCTCGATCGAGCCTTGCCGCGTGGGCCGAGGAGAATGCGGAGGATTGGGGCGATAGGATCAGCTCCGAAGACGTTGAAGGTTTCACGGGGCGGAGGTACTGAGCGTGGCCCGACGCGTCGTCTTCCTTGACACAAGCTTTGTCGTCGCGCTGGAAAACACGCACGATCCGCATCACGCATGCGCCAAGTCGCTCGACGATGAGCTGTTAAGGGAAAACGTCGTTCTGCTTTTACATCTGGGAATCGTGCTCGAGATCGGCGACGGATATGCTCGCTTTGGCCGTCGCGCTCGTGGAATAGATTTGCTGACTCGATTCGAGAGTGAGGACGGATACGTGGTGTTTCCTCTCAACGAGCCGTTGATGGAAAAAGCACAGGCGCTTTATCGTGCGCGTACCGATAAGGAATGGGGTTTGACCGATTGCATTTCGTTTGTTCTGATGAAGCAAGAAGGCGTGACCGAAGCGCTGACGGCAGACGTGCATTTTCGTCAAGCCGGCTTCACGGCGCTGTTGCTGGACTCGCCATGATCGAAGTTTGCGAGACCGTGGAAAGTGCTTCCTATGCTTCGTTTCCTCTGCGATGAACGGCGACCCGATGGCCGACTGACGCGCCGCGAATGGCTGCGCGTCGGCGGGTTGGGGACGTTGCTCGCGCTGGCGGGACGCTCGAATGCGAAACCGCAAGCGACGCGTGCCCGAGCTCGGTCGGTGTTGCTCGTCTTCACAGGTGGCGGCGTAAGCCACATCGACACGTTCGACATGAAGCCCGATGCGCCCGAAGACATTCGCGGCGAATTCCAGTCGTCCTCCACCAGCGTTCCCGGCACGCGCTGCTGCGAGCATTTGCCTCGTTTGGCCCGACAGGCGCATCAGTACGCCGTCGTGCGCAGCGTGTCGCATGACGACGTCGATCACGGCTCCGCGAGCTATCTGGCACTGACGGGGCAGTTTCACCTGCGCAAGTCGTCGAACCCGCCCGTGCGGCCGACGGATTTCCCGACCTATGGCGCGATCCTGCGGCGCGTGCGGCCCAGCGGTGATTTTCCCTATACGGCAGTCCATCTCAACGGTCCGCTCTTGACGCCGCGCGAAGCCGGGCCGGGACAATACGGCGGCTTCCTCGGCCGGGGCAATGAGCCGCTCATCATCGGCGACGTGACCGACGGCGCCACGATGCCCGGTCTGGAGCCGCAGCCCGATCTGCCCAGCGTGCGCGTCGATGGCCGACGATCGCTGTTGCAATCGATCAATCGCCAGGCGTCGGCGTGGCAGAGCGACCCCAATCTACTGGAACGCGAGCAACTTTATCGTCGGGCGTTCGCGTTCCTCGATTCGCCGCGTTACGCCCAGGCGTTCGATCTGTCGCGCGAGCCGGCGAATGTGCGCGAACGCTACGGCGCCAATCGGTCCGGGCAGGCGTGCTTGCTGGCACGGCGGCTCGTCGAGATCGGCGTGCCATGGGTGACGGTGTTCTGGAACCACATGATCCGCGGCCAGGACATGACGCCGACGCCGGAGGACGAATACGGCTGGGATACGCACAACGATATTTTCCCATCGCTGAAGGACCATCTGTTGCCGCGACTCGATCGCAGCCTGTCCGCTCTCCTGGACGACCTGGCCCAGCGCGGCCTGTTGGAGACGACGCTGGTGGTGTGCATGGGCGAGTTCGGCCGGGCGCCACGCGTGGCGCTGGAGCCGGGCTTCGCGGGCGAAATTCCGGGCCGCAAGCACTGGGCAGGCGCGTACTCGGTGTTGCTGGCGGGCGCGGGGGTGCGCGGAGGCCGCATCGTCGGCGCCTCGGACCGCATCGGCGCCTATCCAACGACGCGCCCGTACTCGCCATGCGACTTGGCCGCGACCATGTTCGACGCGCTCGGCGTCGATCCCGCCGGACATTATCACGACCTCGCGGATCGGCCGTACGCGATCAGCCCGGGGCAGGCGATCGGCGAGTTGTGGTCGTGAATTTCGTCAGGCCAGCAGCACGCATCATCGCCGGCGCAACTTCACCTCCAATTGACAACCAACGGCCTCGGCATATTTGCGCAAAGTCGCGATTGACGGGGAGTGGCGCTTGCTGCCGCCGCCCGCTTCCAGGCGCGCTACGGCGGGCGTTTTCGTGCCCATGCGCCGCGCGACCTCTGCTTGCGTCAAACCGGCGCGGCGGCGCGCTTTCAACAACTCATCGAGCAGCGAAAACTCCTCGCTCTGAGCGTCATAGGCTGCCTTCACGGCCGGATTTTTCAGCATCTTCTTGACGAGTTCTTCATGCGTCTTCATTGGCTTTTGCCTCCTTCAAGCGGGCGCGGGCGATCTTGAGTTCGTTGGCCGGCGTCTTCGCCGATTTCTTGATGAACGCGTACAACATCATGATTCGTCGCCCGGAGAGCGTACAGAAAAAGGCGCGGGCAATACCTTCCTTGGACTTCATGCGAAGCTCAAATAGTCCGTTGCCCATGGAGCGTGTATGGGGAATCCCAAGGTCTGGCCCGAACACGAGCATGCGATCGGTGAGATGAATGTAGCGCGCCTGAATGCCGGCTGGGAAGCCCACGATCGTGTCTTGCACGTCTTCACGGAAATAGGCGATCTGCCAATCCATACTTCTCATGTTAACAAATGTGTTAATATCATTCAACGCAATTGGACGCGGCTATGCGGCTTGGCGTTCGCCAGGGGTCGTGCGAACGCCAAGCCGCAAGCGGCAATCGCCTTTACGCCAAAACCGCGACGAGTTCGATCTCGACCAGCCAATCCGGATGCGCGAGTTTCTCGACGCCGACCAGCGTGCTCGCGGGCGGGTTCTTGGTGTCGAAGTAACGACCGCGCACCTCGCGGAGGATCGGCAAATGTTCGGGTTTGAAGCCTGCTACGTACAGGTTCGACTTGACGACATCCTTAAACGTCGCACCCGCGGCGGTGAGCGCCGCCTTGAGGTTTTCAAACGCCTGCGTGACCTGGGCGCGCAGGTCCCCCTTGCCGACGATTTCCCCCTTCTCGTTATTGCAGACCTGGCCGGAAATGTAGATCGTTTTGCCCGCGGTGTGCGTGACGACGTGCGTCCAGCCGAAGGTCGGGCAGAGGGCGGGCGGGTTGAGAAATTGCACTTCCATAATTCAGCATCCTCGATTTCAAGAAAAGGTTTCACATCGACCATTACTTGCCTTATGATAGACGATCCTGCCAGCCAAAGGAGACGATAATGGGCGCCGAACGCAGCTTCCTCACCAACCCCGCGCAGTTTCGCGATGTCAGCCGCGGCACGCCTCGACCGCATTCGCTCAAGGGGGACGACCTCGTCCGCGCCCGTCTCACGCCGGAGACCTGGCGGCTGGAGATCATGGCCGAAGGCGGCTGCACCATCGACACGCCGCTCACGCTCGAGAAAAAGAACGCCGTCGATTTCGCGGCCATCGAACGCCTCGGCCGACGGCACGGACGCAAGTACCTCAAGGCGATGCAGTGCCTCAATATCCCGCAGCCATTGGGTCAAGGGCTGTGGGAAGGCGTGCCGCTGCGCGAGGTGCTGAAGCTCGCCGGCCGCGTCAACAACATTCGCCGTATCTACTACTGGGGCTTTCACAACAACGACCCGAAGCAAGTCTTCCAGTCGTCGTTGACCTACACCCAGGTGATGGACGCCGCGCCGGGGGAGTTGGGTCCGCTCGTCGCCTATCGGCTCAACGGCCACGCCATTCCGCTGGAGCGCGGCGGCCCGGTGCGCATGGTCATTCCCTGGTCGTATGGCTTCAAGTCGATCAAGTGGTTGCAGCGAATCGTCCTCACGAATGAATTTCGCGCGATGGATACCTACGCCCTTAGCAACAATGACTCGGAATCGTTCCTGAAGACGGCCGCGTACATCGACGGCAATGACGTGACGGCGCGGGCGGGCCAGAACGTCACGATGACCGGATTGGTGATGGTCGGCCTGCCGGGGCTGAAACGCGTCGAGTACTGGCTTCGCCCGGACGCCGGCACGCATGGGCGCATCGCGGACGACGATCCGTCGTGGCGCACCGCAGTTTGGCGGCCATGCATGATCGCGGCGGCGCCAAAAGACTGGGGCGGCACCCTCCCCAACGGCGTGTTGCCGCGCGATGTCTGGGGCTTCGATCCGAAGACGGGCCAACCGCGCGAATGGCCGATGCGCTACAGTTGGGCCCAGTGGTCGGTCGGTCTCGATAAGCTGGCGGCGGGGAGCTACGAGTTTCGGGTGCGCAGCGTGGATCAGAACGATTTCGCCCAGCCGGAGCCGCGGCCCTATGCGAAGTCGGGGCGTAATGATGTGCAGGTGAAAATGATCACGGTGATGTGAGCCTCAGCCTTTTGCAATACGCAGGCAGCCCCGCGCCTGTGCTGGATTTTTCCTCGCAAGCGCGGCGCGCGCCTGGTAGAATAAACTACTACCCGCGATTGCGCTTTTCTTTTTCTTCATGCCACGGATTGAACCATGATGCCAACAACCCGCAACCTCATGCTTGCCGCCTTTTTCCTCACGAGCGCTGTTACCAGCGTGCGCGCCGACGATATCCAGTACAACCGCGACATCCGCCCAATTCTGACGGACGCCTGCTTCAAGTGCCATGGCCCCGCGGCGAAGAAAGGTGGTTTCCGTCTCGATGTCCGCGAGGAGGCGACCCGGCCCGCCAAGAGCAAGGCGACGCCGATCATCCCCGGTAAGCCCGGCGAGAGCGAGCTGATCAAACGCATCTTCAGCAAGGACGCCGACGAGATGATGCCGCCTCCGACTGCGCACCGGACGCTCAAGCCGGAGCAAAAGGAGTTGCTCAAGAAGTGGATCGCGGACGGCGCCACCTATCAGAAGCACTGGTCGTTTGAGCCGCCGGCTAAAGTCGCGCTGCCGAATGTTGACGCGAAGAATCCGATCGATCGCTTCATCCTCGAACGGCTCAAGCGTGAAGGCTTGACGCTGTCGCCGGAAGCGGATCGGCCTACCTTGATCCGCCGTGTCGCCTTCGCGTTGACGGGGTTGCCGCCGACCGTGAGCGAGATCGATGCATTCCGCGCCGACAAAGCGCCCGACGCCTATGAGAAGATGGTCGATAGCTATCTCGCGTCGCCGCGCTACGGCGAAGAGATGGCGCGTCATTGGCTGGATTTCGCGCGCTATGCCGACACGCACGGGTTGCACCTCGACAACGAACGTACGATGTGGCTCTATCGCGACTGGGTCGTGCGCGCCTTCAACGATAACATGCCGTTCGACCGCTTCACCATCGAGCAACTCGCCGGCGATCTGTTGCCGAAGGCGTCCAGCGAACAGATTGTCGCGACCGGCTTCAATCGCTGCAACGTCTCCACGAGCGAAGGGGGTTCGATCGACTCCGAATGGGTCTTCCGCAACGCCGTCGATCGCGCTTCGACGACGATGGAAGTTTTCCTGGCGCTGACCGGCGGCTGCGCGGTTTGTCACGATCACAAGTTCGATCCGATCACGGCGAAGGACTTCTATTCGATGTATGCGTTCTTTTACTCGATCGACGGCCCCGCGATGGACGGCAACGCGCTTTTGACCGCGCCGACATTCAAGACGCTGACGCAAGCCCAGGAGAAAAAGCTCGCGGCTCTGAACGGTCAAATTGCGAAGGTGCAAGGCGATCTCGGCCAGAAAACACAGACGGTCAAATACACCGACCCCGCCGACCTGCCGCCGGAAGCGACCAAGTTCGCGAAAGATCCGGCCCGCTCGTTCAAGGCCTGGCGCGTCAAGGTCGCCAAGGACAACAAGGGGTTGCCGAAAGAGGTCGTCGCTCTCATCAAACAGCCAAAGCTCGATCAAGCCGGCGAGACGAAACTGCGCGACTATTTCTTGCAAAACGCCTGTGCCGAGACGAAACCGATCTTCGATGCCTTGACGAAGCAACTCGCGACATTGACGAAGGAACGCGACGGGTTGAACACGGCGATTCCAGGCACGTTTATCTTCAAAGACATGGCCAAGCCGCGCGACAGTTTCGTGATGATGCGCGGGCAGTACACGAAGCCGGGCGAGAAAGTCGATCCCAATACGCCGAGCTTCCTGCCGCCGCTGACCAAGAGCGGAGCACGAGCGACTCGGCTCGATCTGGCGAAGTGGCTGACCGCGCCGGAGCACCCGATGACGGCGCGCGTGGCCGTCAATCGCTACTGGCAGCAATTCTTCGGCACGGGCCTGGTCAAATCGAGCGGCGATTTCGGCGCCCAGGGAGATTTACCTAGCCATCCCGAATTGCTTGACTGGTTGGCACTGGAGTTCATTTCTCCAACCAGCCCCACGCGCAAGCGTGGGGATAGCTCCGACCCCACGCTTGCGCGTGGGGCTGGTTGGGACGTGAATGCGCTCGTCCGCCTGATGCTCACGTCGCAAACCTTCCGCCAATCGGCAAGACTCACGCCGGACGTGTATAAGCGCGATCCCGAGAATCGCCTCTACGCGCGTGGCCCGCGTTTCCGCCTCGACGCCGAGCAGATTCGCGACAACGTCCTGTTCGTCAGCGGGCTGATCAACCTCGACATGGGCGGCCGCGGCGTGCGTCCATATCAACCGCCGCGCGTCTGGGAGCCGGTGGCGTTCTCCGGTTCCAACACGGGGAATTATGTGCAAGACAAGGGCGTCGGGCTTTATCGCCGCAGTGTGTACACGTTTCTCAAACGGACCGCGCCGCATCCGTTCATGGCGAACTTCGACGCCCCCAATCGCGAGTCGTCATGCAGCCGGCGCGAACGCAGCAACACGCCGTTGCAAGCGTTGCAGCTCATGAACGACGTGCAGCACTTCGAGGCCGCCCGCAAGCTCGCCGAACGCATGATGGCGAACGGTGGCAATACGCCGGCGGAACGCATCGGCTACGGCTATCGTGTCGTCCTGTCGCGCGCGCCGGACGCCGTCGAGAGTGAGATTGTCGCCAAGGCATTCGAGCAATTCTTGACGCGCTATCAAAAAGACCCGGCCTCTGCCGCCACGGCGCTGCGCGTCGGCGAATCGCCCATTCGCGCGGGCCTGGCGGAGCCGGAACTGGCGGCGTACACCTTGGTCGCGAATCTGTTGTTGAATCTGGATGAGACGGTGACGCGGAATTAATGTGAAGGAAGGAGGTGGAACCTGAGCGCCGCAACATTGCCTACGTTTGATCCGGAAATCGCACAATACTGGGTCAATAATCCGATTCAGCTGCTGCCCGTCGTTGCGATGACGCAGGAGAAGTTTTTCGACTTCTGCCAACAGAATCGCTATTTGCGCTTCGAGCGAAATGCGAAAGGAGAGTTGATCGTCATACCCCCGGCCGGAGGAGAATCGAGCGCTCAGAACCTATCCGTCGCCTCTCAACTTTACGCCTGGTTCCGACGCGTCGACATCGGCAAGGCGTTTGATTCCAGCGGCGGCTTCATCTTGGCAAACGGCGCCAATCGTTCGCCTGACGCGTCGTGGATCTCGCCCGAGCAGTTAGCTACGATCTCGCCGGAGCAGATGAAGAAGTTTCCGCCGGTTTGCCCATTCTTTCTGGTTGAGCTCTTGTCGCCCAGCGACAGTCTCATGAACACGCTGGAGAAAATGGAAGAGTACATCGCCAACGGCACGAAACTCGGTTGGCTCATCATTCCAGAAAAGAAACAAGTTCACGTGTATCGCCCAAGCCAACCCGTGCAAGTGCTCGACAACCCGCAGACCATCAGCGGCGATCCGGAGTTGCCGGGTTTCGTGCTCGATTTGGAACCGGTGTGGCGGCCGTGAGCAGCTTTGCGTTTGGTTGACTGTCGGTCAGGGGCGATCAAGACTCCTGAGGTGGTGACCCGAAAACAAAGAGGCCGAGTCATGAGCGACGCATCAACCACACCGCCGGTTCCTGGCGTGTTCGGCAAAGCAATTGAGTTTCTGGAAACGCGGCGCACGTTCGCCATCATCGGCATTATTTGCATTGGCTTTTTTACGTGCGTGATGCCCCTTTGTTGCGGCGGCGTGATCGCTCTAAGAATGAGAGGCAATGGACAGCAAAGCGCATTGAACCCGTTCACAAGTGGCGTTGCTGGCAAATATGTTTCCGACGAAAAACCGTCAGTTTACCTCGAACTGAAACACGATGGAACCTTCTATCGTGGGACCGATTTGCGCGGCGAGCTGGGCAAGTACGAAGTCGAGGGAAACTCCATTACCTTCAAAGAAGACCGGGAGCAAGTTGCATTCAAGGGTAAACTCGACGGGGACACCATCCTATTGCCTGAGAAACACGGATTTCACAAAGAAGGCAGCGCCTCGTTAGAAAAAGCGGTCGCGGCGAAGAAACTTGTCCGAGTAATCCGAGTCAACAACCTGAAGAAAATCGCGATGGGTGTTCACGGCTACCATGATGCGAACAAGGTGCTGCCGCATGCGGGCGACGACATAGGTCGTAGGAAGCTGAGTTGGCGTGTCGAGATTCTGCCGTATATCGATCAAAATAAGTTGTACAAGCAATTCGACTTCTCGCAGTCGTGGGATCATCCGACCAACAAGAATTTGATTCCGCAGATGCCCGCGTAATACATTGTGCCCGAAGTGAAAACGAAGGAAGGCATGACGCATTATCTCGCTCTGGCTGGCTTTAAGGCGCCAATGGCTGAAAGGAGAGCTTTGTCCGCCATCACCGACGGCACGGCGAATACGATCCTCGTTGTCGAGGCTGCGGAACCGACGATCTGGACGCGGCCCGACGATCTGCCATTTCATCCAAACGGCCCGCTCCCGAAGTTCGGCCTCACGCCGGACGGCTTCCTGGCGGTCTTTTGTGACGCGACCGTGCGCTTTTTCCCAGCAAATTGGCCTGAGATGGAAATCCGCGAGGCCATCACTTGTCAAGGCGGGGAACTGGTACGGCTGCCGGAACCTGTGCAGACGCCGGATTGATGGGTCCGTAGTAGAGATTGGGCGGCTTGCACACGCCCTTTGCCGCGATATCATTAGGGAGGAAGAGATCTGCGTTGGTCTCACCAAATGGCAAAGAGGTCAAAGCCCGTGGCACGAGAACGGAGCGGATAAATGCAAATTGAGATCGAAAACAAGATTATCGATGTACTCGAGAAATTGCGGGCGCAGGCCGCGGCGCAGCAAATGCCGTTTGACACATACCTCGGGCAATTTGTCGAGGCCGATCAGGCGGCGCCCGGCGACGCAATCACGCTTGAAGAATTCGATCGGATCCTGGATGAGGTTTCCGCCACGCCGCCGAACGCCCCGCCGCTCCCCACCGATTTTTCGCGGGCAGACATTTATACCGACCATGACTGATGATTGTTCTTCTTGACAGCGGTATCCTGGTTCGCTTGCTGGAGCGGAATGAGCTTCTGCATTCGACCGTGCGCGCCGCCGTGCGCGCGGTCAAGACGCGTGGAGACAATTTGGCGATGGCCCCACAAAATGTGGCTGAGTTCTGGAATGTGTGCACTCGGCCAACCTCCGCGCGAGGCGGCCTAGGACTTTCGATCAGCGAAACCAACCAGCGCCTACGAGTCCTTGAGCGAATCATTCGGATCCTACCGGACTCCCCTGCGGCATTTTCGATTTGGCGGAATTTGGTTGTCACCTTGAATGTGAGCGGGGTGCAGGTTCATGACGCTCGGTTGGCCGCGTTGATGCAAGCACACCAGATCACGCACCTGTTGACGTTGAACGGCGCGGACTTTGCCCGATTTCCCGGCATCACCGCCTTGGATCCGCACACCTTTGTTGCGCAAACGCCTTGAGGAACATGCTCATGGATCCCGTATTCCAATTCCACCTGAATCAAACTCGCCGCCAGTTCTTCGGCTCTGTCGGCCTCAGTCTCGGCGGACTCGCGCTCGGGATGTGCGATGCCCATGCACAGAGCGCTTCCTCACGGGCGCGGCTCGTTGATGCTCCGGTGCATCCCGCGTTGCCGGGGTTGCCGCACTTTGCCGCGAAGGCGAAGGCGCTCATCTATCTGCACATGAACGGGGCGCCTTCGCAGATCGATCTGTGGGACCACAAGCCGCAGATGCAGCGCTATTTCAATGAGAATCTGCCCGAGAGCGTGCGCAGGGGCCAACGTCTATCGACCATGACCAGTGGGCAGGGCCGACATCCCGTCGCGCCGACCAAGTTTCGCTTCCAGCGCCACGGACAGTGCGGCACCTGGGCGAGCGAATTACTGCCGCACACCGCGAAGCACGTCGATGACATCTGCCTCATCAAGAGCGTGCACACCAACGCCATCAATCACGACCCGGCCTGCACCTTCGTCATGACCGGCAGCGAAATCCCCGGCAAGGCGTCGATCGGCTCGTGGCTCGCCTACGGGCTCGGCGCCGAGACGCAGAACCTGCCCGCGTTCGTCGTCCTCACGCCGCGCTTCCCGGCGTCGGGCAATGGGCAGGCCCTCTTCACGCGCATGTGGTCGTCCGGGTTTCTGCCGACGCGCTTCAACGGCGTCGCCCTGCGCGGCGCCGGCGATCCGGTCCTCTATGTGCAGAACCCGCCCGGCGTCAGCGGTGATGACCGCCGCGCCATGCTCGACGCGCTCGCCCAGCTTAATCAGCGCAACTTCGAACGCCTGGGCGATCCCGAAACGCAAACGCGCATCGCCCAGTACGAGATGGCCTTCCGCATGCAGGCCAGCGTTCCCGAACTCGTGGACCTCCGCAGCGAATCGCAGCGCACCATCGACATGTACGGCGGCACCGTCCGCGAACCCGGCACTTTTGCCAACAGCGCTTTGCTCGCACGTCGTCTCATCGAACGCGGCACCCGCGTCGTGCAGATCCTCCACCGCGGCTGGGATCAGCACGGCGATTTGCCGCGCGCCTTGAAGAACCAGTGCGACGACACCGATCGCGCCACCGGTGCCCTCCTGCAAGACTTGAAAGAGCGCGGCATGCTCGACGATACGCTCGTCATCTGGGGCGGCGAGTTCGGCCGCACGGTCTATTCGCAGGGCACGCTGACGCGCGAGAACTATGGCCGCGACCATCACCCGCGCAACTTCTGCATGTGGCTCGCCGGCGGCGGCATCAAGGGGGGCATCACCTACGGCGAAACCGACGACTTCAGCTACAACATCGTCGACAAGCCATGCCACTTGCTCGACCTGTACGCGACGGTGCTCAAGTGCCTGGGCATCGACCACGAACGCCTGAGCTTCCGCTTCCAAGGGCTGGACCAGAAGCTGACGGGCGTCGAGGGGGCGCAGGTGATTCCGGAATTGCTGGCGTGACGAATGGCGTTGAGTTCGAACGGCGTAGAGAGTAAGATGGGCGAGAGGAGGAACGAACCATGGCACATGTCGTACGAATTGACGCCAACGAACAGTTCAAGAGAGCAATCAGTGTCCTCAATGAATTGCCGGGCATGTGGCATTCGCGCGGGGATGATATCACGGTCGAATTGTGGCTCCTTGATTCCCACTTTGAGGCACTCGTGAAGGCGGGCGTTATTCCGGCGAACGGCACGAACGGCAAGGAGGCAAAAGTCCATGGCAAGAAAGCCGCCAAAAAATCCAAGTCTCGATGAAGGAATCGCCTGGCTGAAGGATCGGTATGGCGGCCAGCTCAAGCCGCCCTTGGATGGTCTCGCCTACCGATTCACCATCTGGCTCCCCGTTCAATCACACGGCATGCCCGTGTTCGCCGGCGACCAACAGCACGCGCTGCTCAGACTGTTCCACGTCTGCTGCGGCGGCTGTTCGCATTCCCGCCTCGAAGGCTTTCCGCCGTGGTCTGGCTCGTGGCTGCCCGACGATGCCGAGACGCCGATCGTCGATCACCACATTCAGATTATCGTCTACGCCCTTCAGGACGTTGAAGCAGTCACGTGCATGCGGCAACTCAAATGGCTGCTGCAACTGGAGCATGTCGCGGCACAAGAAGTTGTACTGATCGAGCAAGTGCCGGTGCAGTTTGTTGAGGCGGCGGAGTTGACGTGAACGAGAGGCAAGCGAGGCCGCTTGCCCTACGGGGCAATTCGCACCACGCCGTAGACCAGAAATTCCGGAGTCGTCAATCGCAATCGTCCATCCACTGACTTGGCATCGAGTACGCGCCCGTTCGGCACCTCCGGCGTCAACCATTCGACTTTGCCGGCGCGCATCCCATTCGGCAACGCCAGATCGACCTCGACGCCCTTCACGGCGAGCGGTTTCTCGTCGATGATGCCTTTGCCGCGATTGGGCGCCTTGTCCTCGCGCGCGTAGTTGACGAAGTGCAGGACCAGCGCGTCTTTCGCCGCGGTGTGATCCAGCGCCACGCGCACGGTTTTCGGGGCCTTGAACCTGCTGATGTTTCCTGGCAACTCCACCGGCGGCTTCGTCACGTCGATGATTTGGCCATAACGTTTGCGGAACTCCGGCGTCAACAGATCATCCGGCAGCACATCGAAGAGGACGTGCGTGTCGAGCAGGATTTTGCCGGTTTGTCGAAACATCTCCACGGCTGCGACGTCCCCCTCATGCACACGACTGCGCGGGAAGAGCAGAAGGACTTCACCAGCGGGCCGGCTGGCGCGATACAGCGAATCATGCTTGGCGAGGAACTGGTAGTAGCGCGTGATCTCCTTGCGGGCGAGCGGGTCCTTGAAGATCGTGTAGAAACCCATCGGCGCGCCGCCGTTGGCCGCCAGTTCGGCGATGGCGGTGCGGATACGGGTATTTTCGTATTTGCCAAGCGTGAACGGCTTGTTGTCGAAAGCGCCGCGCAGGTAGCGGGCTTGCAGCGTCCCCTCGCCGTAGTGGTCCTTCGTGAAATCGGTGTAGCTCGCGTGGTCGCCGGTCGAGTACCAGGCGTAGTCCTCGTCCTTGCCCCAGAGTTCCTTGGGCAGCATGCAGCGCTCGTCGCCGTTGATCGCGCTGAAGTTGCCGAGATGGTTCCACTGTGCGAGGATCAAATCTTTCTTGAGCGAACGGCCATATTTCACGAAGACCTCATCAAACGCATCTTTGCACGAGATCTGCGAGAAGCGCAGCATCTCACGCTTGAACGGCGTCGATTCCTTGGGATTGTGCCAGCCGCCGATCTCGGTGAACTTGTGCTTGTCGAGATTGTCGATCTCGAATTGCTTCTTCAAATCGGCAGGTTGATAGCGATCCTTCAGATGAGCTCGGAACTTGGCCTGGCAATGTTCGCACAGGCAATTGTGGCGATAGAAGTAGTTGGCGACGTAGCCATCGACGCCGCGTTCGATGCCGACTTTCGTCCAGGCTTTGAGGACCTTGCGCCAGTGCGGATTGTTGAGGCAGCCCCAGTATTCCTTCATGCCGCCGATCGAATAGCTCTTGCTGACGATGGGCGTGCCATCGAGGTTCTTTTCGAGCAGGTCGAGCGGGTCCTTGACGGGGCGCGGGCCGAGCATCTTTTCGTCCCACAGTTCGCGATAGAACTTGAAGAAGCCGCGCGGGCCGTCCTTCGATTCCGGATCGCCGACGAGGAACTCGACGTTGAAATGGCCGACGACCTTGACGTTTTTCTTGTGCAGCTTGCCGTTGAGGTCTTTGAACCAGTCGCCACACTCGTCGAGGCCGCGCACAGGGAAATGCGCGGGATAGCCCTTGTACTGTGGCGTATGGGCGAGGCTCCAGAAATGTGCCCCGTAGAAGCCGACCTGCACGACCTCTGGCTGGGCCTCGCCGACGAAGTCGAGATAGTCGGGATGGGCGTAGTCGGTCCAGTGCGCGATCATGCGGCGAAATTCAAGGCGCGGTTGGGCGAGCGCGTTGCCGGCGAGGATGAGAATTAGACTTAGCGATCCGATGCGCTGCAGCATGGAAACTCCTTCGTCATTGGTCTCGACGCTCTTTCCCTTGATAATAGCGTGTTAGATTATGGCCGCCCAACTACTTTTGCCCTGTCGCGGATCATGCTACGTTCGGTATAATGATCCGAAGTTTGACGATTGCGGCATCATCGACAAGGAGAACGTCATGAAGTTGAAAGTACTCATCTATGAGGCCGAAGAGGGAGGCTTTTGGGCCAAGGTGCCAGCGATTCCCGGTTGCGTTAGCCAAGGCGAGACGCTCGAGGAGGTCAAGGCGAACATCCTCGATGCGCTCGAAGGTTGCCTGGCCGTGCGTGAAGAAGCGGCGACCCAGGAAGCTCAGGCGGTCGAGGAATTGGAGGTATGAAAGCCATCTCCGGCAAGCGATTTTGCAAAATCCTTGAGAGGCATGGTTGGATCCTAAAACGCACTACCAAGAGCAGTCATTTCATTTACGAGAAGCCGGGCAATCCCGCGACGATCTCCGTGCCCGTTCACGGGAACAAGGACATGAAGAAGGGATTGCAAGCGGACCTGATGAAACAAGCGGGATTGACGGAAGACGATCTGTAAACCGCTACAGATTGTGCAAACCAATGAGACGACGCCCTCAAGGAGGTCACTCATGTTCGGCATCGGGATTGTCCTCTCGACTCTTGTTCTCCCCATCGACACCGTCGAACTGCCATCAGATGTCACAGTCGTGGACAGGCGGATTTTCCAGCTTCCGGTCATGACGAGGCCTGAATCAAGAAACCTGCTCGAGGGAATCCGAGTTTCGGTTTCCAATGATCAAGGAAAAACCTGGGCGCTGGTCGAACTCGCCAAACCGACCGTATATGCTGTGAGCTTCGAATCGACTCGAGATGGAATGTATTGGTTTGCTGTTCAAACGGTTGGAAAGAATGGCAAGATCCTCCCTGCCAATCCGCAGCCTGATCTCAAAGTGTTCATCAACAGTGCGGGAAGAAAAATCAAGACCACGCCCGTTTTAGCGAGCGAAGTCAATTGGCGCCGAGTCCGCGAACAGCTGAAAATTCTTGAGCTCCGGCAAGGATTGGTCGTGCCCATCGACGATTACAAACTCGGCCCCGGCTCCAATTGCCAAGCCAACGTCCCGCCGGACAAGCTCGCCAAGCAGCCGGCCGCACAGACGGATGCCGTCTATGAGATGAAAACCCGCTTCTTTCTGGTTCCCCTCCTGGTTGACGACCCGACGAAGAGCAACTTCGAGATCGTCACCGTATTCGTCTCGCGCGATCAGGGCCAGACCTGGAAATGGTGGATCGATTGCGGGCTGCGCGATGATGCATTTCACTTCCGTGCTCACGAGGACGGTAGCTACTGGTTCGCGCTGCAGGCCGTCGGCAATGGGGGCAAACGCGCTCCGGCCGACCTGAAGGACCTCGCCGTCGCCTTGAAAGTCAACGTCGTCACCGAACCGCAACCAGCCAAGAAAGACAACCAACTCGGTCAAGATTCGCTGCGGCAGCCGGGCGTTCCCGCCGGCAAGGTCACGAAGATGCCCCCCTGGAAGAGCGACATCTTCCCCGGCACCGTGCGCGACTGGTGGATCTACGTCCCCGCGCAGTACGACGAAAAGAAACCCGCCTGCGTCATGATTTTCCAGGACGGTCAATGGTATCAGAGCGAGAAGGACAGCTTCCGCGTGCCGATCGTTTTCGACAATCTCATTCACAAGAAGGAGATGCCCGTCACCATCGGCGTCTTCCTCCAGCCAGGCACCGTCCCCGGCAGCGACAAGGGCAAAAAGGCCCGCAGCAATCGCAGCTTCGAATACGATCGACTCTCCGATCAATATGCGATCTTTCTGGAGAAAGAGATCCTGCCCGCGGTCGGCAAGCAGTACAACCTGCGCCAGGACGCCAATGGCCGGGCGATCTGCGGCATCTCCTCGGGAGGCATCTGCGCTTTCACCGCGGCATGGGAACGACCGGACCTCTTCTCGAAAGTCCTTTCGCACGTCGGCAGCTTCACCAACATCCGCGGCGGCGATGTCTATCCGAGCCTGATCCGCAAGACCGAAAAGAAACCGATCCGTGTCTTCCTGCAAGACGGCTCCAAAGACCTCAACAATCTGCACGGGAGCTGGCCGCTCGCCAACCAAGCGATGGCGTCCGCGCTCAAGCTCATGAACTACGATTACCGCTTTGAATACGGCGACGGCGGCCACGACGGCAAACACGGCGGCGCGATCTTGCCCGATTCGCTGCGCTGGTTGTGGCGCGAGTAGTCCGTGGTCCGTCGTGAAATGCGCTTGCAGTTTCGCGCACCGCCCCCTTTGGAGATTCGATCATGCTTCAGCGCTGGCTCCTTCTCTTCCTGACCGCGACCGTCTCCTGCTCCGCCGCCCGCGCTCAACCCGCGCTCCCCGAGCCGCGCAAGATCCAGACGCCGGCCGCCGTGTTCTCCCTGGCCCTCAGCGGCGACGGCAAGACGCTCGTCACGCTCGATCAAACCAAGTCCGTGCGCGTCTGGGACGTCGCCAAGGGCACGCATGACGTGCTGGATTTCGTCGCCGCCAATGCCGCCGTTCGCCTGGACGCCCTCGCCCTGCGCCCCGATGGCAAGCGCCTGACAGCACTTGATATTGGCGGCGTCCACATATTCGACCTGCCCGCCAAGAAGAAGATGGGGACGCTCCCGGGCAATGCCGCCGTCTTCAGCCCCGACGGCAAATGGCTCGCCGTGAGCCGTGGGTCCGAGGCCGAAATCTATGACGCCGACACCCTGGAGAGCGTCCATCGCTTTTACGGCTACCAGGTAAAGATCGATCAGGTCGCGTTCCGGCCGCCTCTCAAGAAGGATGACGCGAGCCTGACGCTGGCCACCCTTGGCGCTGGCTCGCAAAAGGCACAGCTCTGGGACGTGACCGGCAAGAAGCGCGCGATGTTCCTGCATTCGCGCAATTACGAGCCGCTCGGCCGGCAGATGGCCTTTCGCTCCGACGGTGCCGTGCTGGCGTGCAGTTGCGCCAGCAGCGATGTGCTGCTCTGGGATTTCAGCGGTGACATGCCCGCGGCCGACCTTCTCCGCAAGGGCATCATCACCGGGCTGGCGTTTCGGCCCAACAGCAACCATCTGGCCGTCGCACACTTGACCGTCGAGATCTGGGATGTCGGCACGCAAAAGCGCGTCGCCCAGACCAGCCAGACCGGTATCGCCGTAACCCCCTGGTTGGCAATGGCGTTCTCGGCCGACGGCAACACCCTCGTGGCATCGACCCTGTCGAAGTCGATCAGCGTTTGGGATTTGAGCAAGCTGCCCGCCTCGCCCATGGGCCCGATCGCCAAGAACCCGGCCGGGAACATGCCGGAGACCAAGGGGTCGTACCAGGCCTACCTCGAGAACTTGCTCCACGATGAGGACAAAGCGGAGTTGCCGGAATTCGTGCTCCAGACTTACGCCAAGACGTATCTGACGCACGGTCCGGTCATCTCCATCGGGGGAAAGTCGAACGTTGACCCGAAGACGATGAAAGAGATCACGGTGCAGAAGCGTGTTTCCCCCACGGCGACCGACATGCGTCTGATGAAGGACAAGCAGACCGCGAACCTGAAGCAGTTCCGGCTCGGGGATCTCGTCGAGGTCTCGTATTCGTCGCGGCGATTCCCGTCGACGGAGATTCGCCTGGCGGAGCATGACGCGGAACGGACGCGTCGGCAAGAGGCGTTTGTCGAGGCGCTGAAGGGGGTGGAGGCCGCGCAGCCCAAGCTGCCGCCGCGTTTCAAGCTGCCGCCGGGTTTCAAGCTGTCGCCGCAATTGATTGACAACGAGCTTGATTTGCTGAGGCGACCCGTCGGCAATGCGAATATCAAGGCGGCGGAGGACAAGGCTGCCGCGGTGATTTTCAAGCTGGTCGAGGAGAAGCCCGGGGATCGGCAGTCGTTCAACTTTCTGCGTGAGCTGATGTCGATGGCGAGTCCGGAGGTGCACAAGAAGGCTGCGGAGCTGATGGTGAAGCATCAGGTCAAGAACGAGTCGCTCGGGCTGTATTTGTTTTCGCTGCCGGTGCGGGCCAAGGCGCCTGATGAGTTGTTCGAACGATTGCTGGAGCAGAAGGAAGTTCCCGAATACCGCGCCGACGCCTGCATGCTGCTCGCCAATCGCTCGTATTATCGCGCCAAGCAGAGCCAGGACAAGGAGACCAAAAAGGTGCACGACAAGGACGCCGTCGCCGCGGCCGTCAAGTATCACGAGTTACTCAAGAAGGAGTTCGCCAAGGAGACCATGACCGAAATGGAGCGCTTCGTCACGGCCTTTCCGTCCCGAAAACTTGCCGGCGTCATGGCCGACGAACGCCTGGCCGAAATGCGCGGCGTTTGGGCCGGCCTGCCCAAGATCGTGCTTGCGGGCGAACCGGCGCCGGAGCTGATGGGCCTCGACCTGGACGGCAAAAAGATCAAGCTGAGCGACTTCAAGGGGAAGGTCGTGTTGCTGCGGATTCAGGGCTACAGTTCGCCGAAGTCCGAGGTTCCCGTGAATCCCATAGGCAAGAAGAAATCGAATACTCCCACGCCAGGTCCGTTTGACCTGGAGAAGTCCATGATCGAGAAATTCCGCGACAAGCCGTTCGTGTGCGTCCTCGTCCGCTGGGACCCCTCGGGCGCCGCGACACGTGAGTTGCTCAAGAAGGAAAATATCGACTGGCCCGTCATCATGATGCGAGGCTATAGCGGCGACTATTCGAAGAATATCATGAAGGATTGGCGCTCGCGCTCCCAGTATTTCATCATCGATGCGCAGGGGAACGTGCGCTTGCGCGAGTACACATTCCCAAGGGAAATCGGCGAGACCCTGGAAGGAATTTTCAACGAGAAGAAATGATCACGGCGAGCCGAGCCGTCGTCTCTTACCATGTGAAAGGAACTTGCCCTTGTTGCCGCGCCTGATTGCATGGGTGTCGTGCTTCGCCGCGATGTCGCTGGCTGGCGTTGCGGGCGAGCCGCTAAAACCAAAAGACGGCCCGCTCGGCATGAAGTTCGTGCGGGTGCCGAAGGGAACATTCTACATGGGGTGGAATGGGACGAAGAATTCCGCCAAAAAGACGGAGATCAAGGAGGACTTCGAACTCGCGATCCACACGGTGACGCAGGGCCAATGGCAAGCGGTGATGGGGACGAACCCGAGCTTCTTTTCGCGCGGCGGCAAAGGGAGAGACAAGGTCATGGAATTCAAGCTCGAGGAGTTGAGGCAATTCCCGGTCGAGCAGGTGTCGTGGAACGCTGCCCAGGAGTTCATCAAGAAGCTGAACGAGCAGGAAAAAGGCAATGGCTTTCGGTATCGCCTGCCGAGCTCCGCGGAATGGGAATACGCGTGTCGGGGCGGCGCCACGACGGAGGACGAGTGTTCGTACCTATTCTATGCCGACAAGCCGACCAATGAGTTGTCGTCAACACAAGCGAACTTCGACGGCAACAAGCGGTTCGGCAAGGCAGACAAGGCGGACAAGCCTAAGAAAGAGCCGTACTTGGAGCGGACGACAAAGGTCGGCTCGTATCCGCCGAACAAGCTGGGGCTGTACGACATGCACGGCAACGTCTGGCAATGGTGCGAAGATTTCGGCGGTCAGAGTCCGTCGTTTCGGATCATCCGCGGCGGCAGCTGGATCAATCCCGCCACGCCGACCTTCGTCCGCTTCGGGACCACACCCGCGGGCGGAGAATATGTCCACGGCTTCCGGCTGGCTCGATCCGCCGTTCCGTGAGCCCGTAATCCAAGTACTGAGTACTCAGTACCATGTACTCCCCGGAGACCTGATCATGCCACGTGCGTCGCTATCTGCCCTGCTGATCGCCTTTGCTTCACCATTGCTGTTCGCCCAGGACATCCCGCTGTCGAAGATCCTCGTCGAAAAAGAAGGCTGGCGCGTCGCGACTGGGCCGATGGATCCCGTCACGTATTTGCAAGGGGGCCCCGATGGCGGCATCGCCATCAACCGGGGGGGCGCCCACGGTACGCTCACCGCCAAGGGGGATTACCTGCCTGGTCCCCTCATTCTCATGGTCCGCACGGCACGAGTCGCCTCAACAACCATGAAAGGGAGCTACGTCATCGACGATGAGGGGAAGATCGCCTCCTTCAAGGACGGCAAGCGCACCGATGCCCTGAAACTCACGGGACTCAAGGCCCCCACCTGCCTGTTCGTCTGGCCCGACGAAGGTCATCTTGTCATCGGCGAAGCGGACGGCGCCTACCTCTGGGCCGTGCGCATCGAAAAGGACGGCAAGTTCGGCCCCGGCGATCGCTACTACTCGCTGCGCACGCGTCCCAACGAGAAGATGCACGTAACCGCCATGACGATGGACGCCGGCTACCTGCTCTACGCCTGCACGCCGCTCGGCATCCAGGTGTTCGACCCGACCGGCCGACTTTCGGGCGTGATCCCCAATCCCGCGAAGGAGCCGATGACCGCAATCACGATAGGCGGCGCCAAGGCGGACGAACTGTTCGTCGCTGCGGGGGACAAGATCTACGCGCGGCGCATCCAGGGGAAGGCGAGTTACACGCTGAAGAAGGAGAAGTGACCGATTTCGTTTAGCGCTTGCGGAAAACGAGGAGCGGCTTGGCGCTTCTCAGCGAGCGCTAAACGGCAACCGACTATTTGCACGCCAGCACCAGTGCCGTCGCCGCCCAGCTCGATCCCGCGCAGGAAATCCACTGATCTTTCGTGTGCGGGAATCCGCTCTCGAAATAAAGCTGAAACGGCTTCGAGCGCGACTTGATGTACCACGAGCCGTCGTCTTTCTGCGAATCAACGAGGAATTTGACGCCGCGCTGATAGGCGCCCCCCTTTACGTCCAGTCCGCCCGCCTGATGCAAGGCGACGAGCACTGACCCGGTGGCGTAGGCGTCACTCTCAAGCTTGTCGAGTTGGGCCCAGCCGCCGTCCTTGCGTTGCAGCTTCACGAGTTCATCGGCCGCGGCTTGCACGTCTTTCTTGATCGCGCCGACCAGCTTCAATGCGCGCAACTGGAAGACGCGATCCTCCGTGTCCTTCGGCTTCGTCGACAGCAGCCATTTGCGCGTTTTTTCGATGCGGGCGTCGATCGCTTCTTTTTTCGATTCAGGAGCGAAGTTCTTGAGGGCGGCCAGCGCCAGATAGGTCGTCGTAAAGGTGCTGGCTTCGGAAGGCGGACGCTGCGAGGTCGTCCGCCAGTGATCGCGATCCGTGTCGCGCTGCAATAGATATTCGACGACGGCTGCGGTCGTGTCATCCGCTTTCCAGCCGCCGGCGTGCAGCGTCAGCATTGCGTAGCCCGCGGTGTCGGCCTGGCCGCCTTGCCCTTTGCCTTTCGTATAGTTATCACGATTCTTCGTCAGGAAGTCGGCGGTGTGCTTCAGTTGATGGGCGATCACTTTTTCATCCACGTCGAAGCCGTGCTCCTTCGCCGTCGTGAATGCGAGCGTCGGCAGCGCCTGATGATGGCACGAAAAGCACTGGCGATGCTCGGTGTATTTCGCCGCGCTTTTTTGCAGGAGCGCGAGGCTCTTGGTCGCGGCGGCGCGGACTTGCTCCGGTGACGGCGGGTCGGCGGACACATTGGAGGCGAGTGCCGCCGTGATGAATAGCGAGTAAGAAAAGTGGTGTGCGCGCATGATTGGGGTCCATGCGCTTGTCGTTTAGCGTTCGCGTGAAAGCGCAGGGAAATTGGCGCTTCCACGCGAACGCTAAACGGCAAGCGGATTAGATCACTTCCTCGATCGCCCGCGCATCCTCGATCATGTACACGGGTCGGCCGCTCGGATGCGTGAATTGAACGCGCGGATCCAGCCCGAGCACATGGAAGCATGTCGCGAAAAGCTCGTCGGGCGAAATCGGGCGCGAACGCACATAGGCGCCGCGCGTATCGGTATCGCCGACCACTCGGCCCATGCGCAGACCGCCGCCGATCAGCAGCGCGTCGTTGACCGGAGCCCAATGATCTCGCCCGGGGCCGCCGTTGATTCTGGGCGTGCGGCCGAATTCGCCGGTGACGATCAGCAGAATGTCGTTCTCGAGGCCGCGCGAACGGACGTCGTCGAGGAAGATGGACACCGCGTGATCGAGCGGGGGGCACAGGCTATTGCAGCCAGGGATGATGCCGCCGTGGAAGTCCCAATAGCCGTTGTTGAGCGTAACGAAACCGGCGCCTGCTTCGCACAGCCGGCGCGCGAACAAGAGCTCCTGGCCCAGCCCCGAGCCGTAGCGATCGCGCACCGAGGCCGGCTCGCGGGCAAGATCGAACGCTTCGCGGGCTCGGCCGAGCAGCACGTCCACCGCTTGCTGCTGGAAGCCGTCCATCGCGGTTGCGGTTCCGTTGACGTCGAGCGCGCGGTTGAAGGTGTCGAACTGCTGCAAGAGCGCACGGCGATCGTTGAGCTCTTCGCGGCTGACGCGCAGGCTCATGTTTGACAGCATCGGATTTTCGCGCGACTGCCCGACGCGGAACGGCGAATACGCCCGGCCCAGCCAGACCGCGTCATCGCCCGGATAGCCGCCGTGATTGGAGAGGACGCGCACGAAGGTCGGCACGCCGGTGTTCGCATTGACGGCGCCGCGGACGCGCGCCACCATCGAACCAACCGACGGATGCTGCTGCGGGATGATCGGCGCCTTGCCGAGAAACTCCGGCGGCCAGGCCCGGCCGGTCTTCATCCAGTGCGTTGCGCCGCCGTGATCGCCGTCCTCGTGCGTGATGGTGCGCAGGATCGACATGCGGTCGGCCTGCTCGGCGAGGCGCGGGAAATGGCTGCCGAAGCGGACGCCGGAGAGCCGTGTCGGGATGGTCCCGAAGATGCTGCGATATTCAGCGGGCGCGTCTGGCTTGGGATCAAACGTTTCGTGTTGCGGCGCGCCGCCGTCGAGGAAGAGCAAGATGATCGACGTGTTGCGCGGCGTCCGTCCCGCGTCGGCAGCGGCGGCTCGCGCTTGCAAGAGTTGCGCGAGTGTCAAGCCGCCGACGCCCAAGGCGCCGACTTGAATAAATTGCCTACGATGGATCTTGGTCGATCGCATGCTCAAAATCCCCCCAATTGAAGATGATTGAAGTTTACACGGCGGCGGACCTGGACGCCAGTGAAAATAGACGAACGTTTCCAAGCCGCAAGCAGTTGATGGAGCTACCTGCGGATGAACTCGACGATGGCGCGCCCAATCGGATCGCCCGGCTCGGCGGCCTTGAAGAAGAGGGAATTGTGGTTGCGATTTTCGATGGTGGCATGCACGGAAGCGCAACCATGTTTGCGAAGCGTCTCGTGCATCTCCTCGGCCATGCCCGGCAGGAGCGGCAGCTCCTTCTGGGGGTTGAAGAGAAGGAAAGGCGGCAACCCCGGCCTGATGTGATGGACGGGCGAGGCGGCCAGGCGCGTGTGCGGATCGTCGCCGAACGCGGGACCGAAGATGTTGATACTGATGGGCCGACCGGGCAAGTGCTCCGGTCCGTGGCGCATGCCGTTGCCGCGCATGGGGAACATCTCGTCGAGCCGCAGTGCAAGCTCGGAGGAGCCGCCGAGCAGAACCTCCGCGTTGCCGTTGGGGATGCGATAGACGCCGCTGACGCCGACCACGCCTTTGATGTCGTCGATCGTACAGCCTTCCGCGCGCAAGTACGATTCATCAGTGGCAAGCAGGGCGACGAGATGTCCGCCGGCGGAATGACCGACGAGATAGAGCCGCCGCGGATCGCCGCCCTGTTTGGCGATGTTGTTCTTGGTCCAGGCGACGGCGCGGGCCACATCCTTGGCGTGTTCGGGATGCTTGACTCCTGGCGAGAGGCGGTAGTTGGGCAGCACGGCGCCGATGCCTTGGCGGGCCAGCGCTTCGCCGACGGAGGAGTAGAGGCCGCAGCAGCGGTTGTCGCCCAGGATCCACGCGCCGCCATGAACGACGACGGCGACGGGATAGTCCTTCTTGCCCTGCGGTATGTAGAGGTCGAGCCGATGCTTGAGCGGATGCGCCTGAGGGCCGTCGTAATAGGTAATATCACGTATATAAGCAACCGCGCAGGCGTCCGCATCCGGTTTGCCGACGGGGCCCCACAAACGCATGTCCGTGACCCGGCAGGCGCTCACCGCAAGCAGACAGATCGCAAAAGCAAGACCGCGGCGCATCAATCGCTTCCCGTAAGGCGAGCGGCAGAATTAAATATACCCGTTCACGACGCGGAGCGTCGTGCCACAATGTGGTGCGACGCTCCGCGTCGCATCGGCTACGGGTAGCTTTTCAACTGCCCGTCGCCTAAAGACAAAGTCGGCTGTCCTATCGGCTATTTCTCGCCAAAACGCAAGAGCAGACATCGTCAAAATGGGAAAGCATGGCGCTCGTAGTGCAAGTGAGATACTTGCTCTACGGAGTCTGCGACGCTTTCCAAAGCAGCAGAGCCTGGGCACTCCAGAAAAACGCGGCAAACGCCAGCGACGTCCAGGCGGCGACGATCCATCTGGCCTGCCCTTTCAACGCGGCGTGAACCGCCAGGAGCGTCAGCGGAAACGCGAACGGGAAGCCGACCAGGAAGCTCCAGGCGATGAACATGCCGACGAGATTACACAGTTGGTAGTAGCTCCAGCCCACCAGCAGAAAGCCGGCGCCGAGGCTCCGCGCCAGCCACCGGGCGCGGACTTTGGTTTCTGGTCCTTCGGCCCAACAGCACGCATAGAGCGCGGCATGGAACGCAGCGTACAAGCACACGGGCCAGGTGAAGATCGTTTGATCCAAAAGTGTGCTGACCACGTTGGGCCCGAGAAAGCCGAGCAGCATCGTGATCAGAAAGAACAAGAGCGCCGTCGCAATTTGTCGCTTGATGAATCGTTGCATGGCAAGCACGCTCAACCCCGCGGCGCCGAGTGCGAGGAGACCGCACGCGAACCAGAGCGACATTTCGGCCCACGTCGGCGCGTCGTTGGGGAATTCGCGTTCGCGAGTCAATAGCCAGGAAGAATCGAACCGCCACCCGCGCGCTGCCGGCACGGGCGTGTGCGCGGCCGGCTCCTGGTCCGGGCGACCGACGTACAGGCACACGGCCCGTGATGGACTGCGCACGAACAGCTTGCCGCGCCATAGCGTCGGCTGCGTCCAGCAGATCTCGTCGTCGAAAAGCTGCACGCGCCCGAGTTCGCGGTATTCCGTCGCATCGGCACGCGCGAGAATGAGGCTGCCCGTGTCGTTGAGCAGCAACAGCTTGCCGTCGGCGCTCATGAGCGAGGCATGCCCGACCGTGTCAGTCGTCCAGCACACTTTGCCGGTGTCCCAGTCGAGACATTTGAAGCTGCCGCGCGAGGCGCGATGCTTGCTCGCTTGCAATTGCCTGAGATCAAATCCGTACAGATGTTTCCCGTAGAGGACGCACGAGGCGACATCGTTGGCCATGTCCTTCGCCAGCCATTGCGTCTTGCAGGCAAGTGCTCCGTTCGGTTCTGCTGTCAATTCAAAGCGCGTGGCCGGCACGCGAAACGGCGCCGCGAGCAGGAGGTGCGGTTCACGCCAGATCGGCCAGGCGGAATGCTCGTCATACCCGGACGACAGCGCTTGCCGGCAGAGGAGCTTGCCGGTCGCCAGCTCAACGATGATCATCGCGTTTTGCAGATAGCCGACGACGCAGCGTTTGCCCGCGAACGTGATTGGGAAGGCGGGGCAATAGCTCGCCGGATCGGAGCCGACCGTCCAGGCGGTTCGTCCATCGTCCACGTGCAGCGCGACGAGGCTCGCGTCCGGCCCGCCGACGGGGAGGATCACCTTGTCGTCCTCGAGCAACGGCGTCGCCGCGTAGCCGAAGCCGAAGCCCTTGCCGGCAAACTTGGCGCGCACGTTGAGCGACCAGATGGGCGCTCCCGAGTTCGCATCGACGCAGCCGACGACGCCCGACGTGGAGGCGAAGAATACCTTGCCGTGCGCATACGTCGGCGTGGCGTAGGGCCCTGGATAGGCGCCCTTGGGTTGCCAGGCCCAGTCGCAGCGAGTTTCCCAGATCGTGGCGCCGGTGTCGGGATCGAGACAAAGTAGATATTGTCCGCCGAGCGTTTGCCGCTGCGTGAAGAGTTTTCCCTGCGCGACGATGAAGCCGGAGTAGCCCTGGCCGAGCTCGCGCGACCACAGGCGCGGCGGTCCGTCCGCGGGCCAGGCGTCGGCGAGTTCGCGTTCGGTGGAGACGCCGTCGTAGGTGGGGCCGCGCAGGTGGGGCCAGTCGGCGTGAGCGGCAACGCAATACCAGAGAAATGACGAGACACAGGAAAGGATGTGAACAACGATGCGAACGCAGGTTCGACGGCAGGCGACAGCAGATCGCGCATCGGCAGCGTTCATCCCATGATCCTATCATCCGGATCCACGCGTTCTGGTCGGAATCCGTCTGGATCGCCCGCATCCTCAAACGCCGGCGCGGATTCAAGCTTTGCGCGCCAGAGCAGCCAGACCGAACCGGTAAATCCGCCCGTGATCGCCACACCCAACGCAATACAACCGATCAGCGGTGGAACCTCCGGCCAACCCAGGAGGCGGATGCCAACTTCATGAGCACATATAGATGCGTTCACGAATACATGACAGACAATGCCCGGCCACACCGAGCCGGTGCGCCAGGCGATCACCCCCAGCCAAATCCCGGCCGGGAAAGCGAACAGTATCGTATGCGGCAACAGGTGCAAGACTGCGAACAAGGACGAACTGACCAGGATCGCGAGCCAGGGGGACCAGCGCGCCAGCAGCCGGCGTTGAATGTAGCCGCGGCACAACAACTCCTCCATGAATCCCGGCCCAAGCGAAATCAGCAACAGGAACGGCCCAACGATCGGCCAGGTGATTTTCGTGTAGAAGATTTCCAACGAATCGTCCGGTTTCGTCACCAGCGCCAGAGCTTGATAGAGCCCTAAACCCAACGCCACCGCAACCCCGGAGCCGAGCATCAGGAACGGGTATCCCCAGATCGGTAGAGCGGGCGTCGTCAGCCCCAGCCGTGACAGGGTCGGCTCGCGCGAGAGAAGCGCCGGCACGATTGCCGACGCCGCGACGACAGCCATGGTCAACGCGAAACTTCCCAGGAACACCGCCGGTTCGGTGACCAGCCCCAGCGCTTCTTGCTCGAGGCGTTCCATGCCCACCCCAGTCGCCAGCAGCCAGACGGCAAGCACGACACCGAGGACAAGCTGTAGCCCAAGGATGGCAAACACCGCGAGACCAAACGCGGCGAAGACCGTCCACACGCGCGGACGAGTTGCCACCTCCCGCGCCGGCTCGCGCCATGGATCGTTGCGCTCCTTGTCGAAGCGGTCGTAGTCCGATTCGTGGTCAAATGTCATCTTGAAGCCCCACCAGGCCAAATCGCGCACTACCGTATGGTTATCTTGAACGAATAGAAAATCTCCTGCTTCGACGCATCGTTCACCGCGATCAGCACGTCCGCCTCGCCGGCGTTTGCGGTCGGCGATACCTGCCACGCGACCTGGCCCGTCGGCGACACGGTCATGCCCGCGGGGCCGTTGAGCAGCTTGCACAAGACGCCGCCGCGCTTCGATTTGACGTTGAGCACGTGCGTCATCAGCTCGCCCTTGCGGGCCGATGTCGGCGGCGTCGAGGCGACGAACAGGTAATCGAAGTTCGCGTTGTTCAGGGCCGCGTCCATGTCGAAGCGGTGCAAGATGAGCTTGTCGTTGCTGCCGGGCAAGACGACGATCACCTTCGCGTCGGGGATGAAGTGGAAACGCTTATCGACCGTCAACGCGGATCGGCCCCAGTGATCGAGATCGTCATGCACCTCGCTGACGTGCGGCAACGACGCGATCACGCGACTGTCGCCCATGACGTGGACGGTCAAGCCCTTGCCCGGATCGCTGCCGGGGCGTGTGCTATCGGCGACGCGCATGCTGAGGTGGTAGGGGTAGCCGTGAGCCGGCACACTGCACGTACGCGCGCTGCGCTTGGTTCCGTCGATCTCCTTGGCTTGCCACGTGAAGAAACCGCCGCGGCTCGTCAGCAGCGTCAAGCCGTCGTGGCTGGGCATGATGGAGCCGGCCGTCTCGCCGTTGGCGTGAATCTTCGCGTCGGGGCCATCGACGACAATCGCCTGCACCTGCGAAGGCGAGCCGTGACCCCAGTTGGTGAAGACGCGGCCGTTGGCCGACGCGCGCACCGGGCACGTCGCGTACTTGTAGCCGATCACGTGGCGATCCTTGATGCTGGTCGGCAGCACGTGCAGCTCCATGTCGAGGAACGTCACGTAGACCGACGTGTCGTCGCCGGGGCCGCGCGGACCGCCGACGAAAATCGGCCCGCGCGACGCCGAGCCGATCGCCAGCGTTTGAATTTTTTCCTTGAACTCGAGCGGCTTGACCAGATCGCGCTCGAAGCTGGTCAGGTCATAGCGCGAAAAGATGTTCGAGTTGGGATAGGCGACGACTAGTTTGTTCATGCCGGCCGCAAAACGAGCGCTGTCCTCCGACAGATTCAGCGTATGGACGATGCGCGCCAGACTCACGTCGAAGATGCCGAGCGTGCGCGTCTTCGGAAAGTGCAGGATCAGGAAGCGTCCGTTGCCGCCGACGGCGACGTCCGCGACCGTCGAGGGGAGATTGATGGTCGTCGCATCGCGTTCGAGCACGGGCGGCGCGATGCCGATCTTGACCGTGTCGCCCGTGTTCGGCAGCGTCGGCGCGGAGGGTACATCGCGGAACGGCAGCGTGCTTTCCAGTCGGGCGAGCTCTTTGCCCCCCTTGCGCACGATGACGGCATACGCGACGCTCGTTTCCTCCGCATTGGCGTGGATGGTAAGCTCCAGCGCTTTCGCGGGATTGAGCTTGATCGAATCGGTGCCGACGTTGACGTTGACGGCGTCAAGTCCAGTGAGTGAGCCGGTCGCGATTTTGCCGTTGCCGAGGATCGCGGTCGTTTCCTTGGCGAAGCGCAGACTGCGGATGTCGCTGAGCTTGAGGTCGTCCTTGCCGACGGTGATCGCCTGATCGATGAGCTGCCCCTGCACGTTGCCGCCAGGATACGTCAAGGTGACGCGCAAGTTCTTCGGCCCCGGCGCTTGCTTCAAAGCCTCGGCAATCGCGCGATAGGCGTCACCGTCGCGCGTCATCGGATAGGAGCGCCCGCCTAGGATGAGCTCGATCTTGTATTCGTCCATCGTCGGCACCAGCGTCAACGTCTTCACCTGGAATACCGCGGGCTTGTAGCGGTCCGCGAAGGCAATCGTCGGAAAAATCGTCTCCAGCTCCGGCGTGGCCACGAACTTGTGCACATGGCCGACTGGAATCGCGAAGTTGACGGTCGCGCCGGGCACGCCGCTGACGGTGACGCCGATGACCTTCCCCTTGCCGTCGAGCACCGGGCCGCCGGAGTTGCCCGGATTGACGACGGCGTCCATCTGAATGCGTTCGAGCTCGCCCTTCTTCAAGCGCAGGGCCGTGATGCGCCCCTGGTTGACGCTGACGGCCGGGTACTCGCCTTTCTCAGCGAGAGCTTTGCCGAACGGAAAGCCGAGCGCGATCACCTCGGCCAACTCTACGAGATCATCCGACGAACCGAGCGGCAATGCGGTGAGATCGAGCTTGTCGTGAATGCGCAAGAGGGCGAGGTCGGTGAGCTTGTCTTGACGAATGACGCGCGCCTTGACGATTTGTTGATTCGTGAGTCCCGGATGCAGGATGAGCTTGACCTCGGCCGCGCCGCGCACGACGTGTTCGTTGGTGAGGAACAGCCCGGATTCGTGAACGCAAAACGCGGAGCCGTGCTTGAAACCGCCGGCGACTTCGACCAGCACGGTGGCCGCCTTCGCTTTCCTGGCAATCTCGACGCGATCCTGCGCAGCAAGGGACGGAGCGAAGAACGTCAACGCGATGAGCATGAGCGGGCTTCGATGACGGCGCATGGGCTCACTCCTCTTGAAGCAGACGTGGATCGATGGTGAGAGTGTAACGGACAGCATTGCGTAGTGCAAGCGCGACGGTCGTCCTACGGTGTCGCCAGCTTAACTGTTCACCCCTCTCCCCTGTACTCAGGGGAGAGGGGCTGGGGGTGAGGGGTTGAGCCGTCACGCAACTGTCTGTTCCTCCCCCTCACCCCCGGCCCCTCTCCCCCTGAGTACAGGGGGAGAGGGGAGGAGAACTGTTATTCGTCAGCAGCGATTGCAAAAGCGTCGCCGGATGGACAGCCTTGCGTCCCGTGAAGTGCTCGATCTGCATGCGGCATGAGAAGCCGGGCGCGACGATCACGGTGTCGGCGTCGGCCTGCCGGATCAATGGGAAGAGCCGTTGTTCGCCGACCATACGTGAAATATCGTAGTGTTCGATTTCATAGCCGAACGAGCCCGCCATGCCGCAGCAGCCGGCGTCGACGTCGATGACTTCCGCGCCGGGGATGCGTTTGAGCAAATCGATCGTCGCTCCCATGCCGACGAGGGAACGCTGATGGCAATGCCCCTGCACGAGGATGCGCTTCGGACCGGGCCGGAAGGTCAAGCGCTCGTTAGCCGGACGCGCCAGCGACGAGCCCGACCGTCCGTCGCTTGCGCGTCCGGCTAACTGCTGTTCGAGGAATTCCTCGAACGTAAAGCAGCGTGCGGCAACTGCCTTCGCCTTCTCGCGCAGCTCGCCGCGCAGCAGGGCCGGGTAGTCGTCTTTCATCGTCAAAATGCAACTCGGCTCGCAGGCGATGATCGGCAGGCCCTGCGCCGCCCACGGGAAAAGCCGTTCGACGTTGTGCGTGGCGTTGGCGACCGCCTGATCGAGCATGCCATTGGAGATCATCGGCCGACCGCAGCAGCGCAGGTTGTCGGGCCATACGTGTCCGGCCGGCGTCGCGCGTCTGGTCGAATGCGGCAAACCGGCGATGACGAGGTTCTTCAAACCGAGCATGAGCACCAGCGTTGCGACGCCGAGTTCCGGTTCATGGTAGTTCATGAAGGTATCGGGAAACAGCAGCACCTCCGGCAGCGACGCGGCGGGCGAGGTCGCATAGAGCGGCCCGCTTGTGAACGGCAAGGCGGCGAACGCCGGCGGCGTGCGTCCGCGTTCGATGCCGAGCGTCTTCTCGTTCAGCCATCGACCTGCGCCACTGCGCGCCCACCAGTTGGACCACGGCGTCAATCGGCAGCCCCACTTGCTCAGGGTTGCCACATTGCCGAACAGCCAGTTTCGCCAGGGCAGGCCGTGTTTCTTGTGATGCTGATCGAGCACCTCCGCTTTCAAGCGAGCCATGTCGACGTTCGTCGGGCATTCGCTCTTGCACGCTTTGCACTCCAGGCACAGGTCGAGCGCTGCGAGGACGGCGGGGTCGGTTAATCCCTCACCCCCAGCCCCTCTCCCAGAAGGAGAGGGGAGCAAATCAAGTTGGCCGGTCAATGCCAGCCGCAGCGTGTTGGCCCGGCCGCGCGTCGAGTGCAGTTCGTCGCACGTCGCCTGGTACGACGGACACATCGTCCCGCCGCGCTTTTTACGGCACTCGCCGACACCGGCGCATAATTCGGTCGCGCGCGTCAGGCCGCCCTCGCTCGAGAAGTCGAACGTCGTCGGCACGTCGGGCGTCTGATACGCGGGGCCGTAACGCAGACTCGACGCGAGCGGAGGCGCGTCCACGATCTTGCCGGGATTGAGCAGGTATTGCGGATCGAAAGTGTGTTTGATCTCGCGAAAGGCTTGATAGAGCGTCGGCCCGTACATCTTCTCTTGATAAGGACTGCGCACCAGCCCGTCGCCGTGCTCGCCCGACAAGGCGCCGCCGTACTTCAGCACGAGGTCCGCGACGTCGTCGGCAATCCGTTGGAAGCGCTCGACGCCCTCGACCGTTTTCAGATTGACGATCGGCCGCACATGCAGACAGCCGACCGACGCATGCGCGTAGACGCCGGCTTTGGTGCCATGGCGGGCAATGATTTGCAGGAACTCGTCGATGTAATCGCGCAGGCGCTGCGGATCGACGGCGGTGTCCTCGACAAAGGAGATCGCCTTGGCGTCGCCTTTCTCCGCCATCGACAGGCCGAGCGCGAGCGTGCGCAGCTTCCAGATGCGCGCCTGCGCGGCGGCCTCCGTGGCGCGATGCAGATGCAGAATTCCGTCTAGCGCTCGCAGTGGACCTTCCAGGGCGTCCAGTCGCGGCAACAACTCCTGTACCGTTTCACCATAAAACTCGATGATGAGGATTGCCCCCGGATCACCGACGATGAAGTCGCGCAGTCGCGTCGCTTCCGCGTTCAGTTTCGTGCAATCGAGAATGAAGCGATCCATGACCTCGACCGCCGCCGGCTTATGCTTGAGTATAGGCGGTGTCGCCGCGAGCGCATCGAGCAAGTCGCGAAACTGGACGACAAGCAGCGCTTTCGCCTTGGGGAGTTCGACGAGGCGCAATTTCGCTTCGAGGACGATGCCGAGCGTGCCTTCGGAGCCCACGAAGAGATTCGCGAGATTAACAGGATTACTAGCCCGCAGCGCAAGCAAGGGCAGCCCTTGCTTGCGCTGCGGGCTAGTATTCGGTACGAAACAATCGAGATTATATCCGCCGACTCGGCGCAGGATCTTCGGATAGCGGCGTCCGATCTCGTCGGCATTCTCCGCCGCGAGCCGGCGCACGACGCGGTAGCCGGCGCCTTCTGGGTCTTGCTGAGTGCACTTCGCCTCCACGTCCGCATCATCCAGCGGTCGGGCGTGCATGACGCTGCCGTCGGTGAGCAGCACTTTCAGCTCCAGGACGTGATCGATGGTCTTGCCGTAGATGAGCGAGCGTGTACCGGAGGAGTTGTTCGCGACCATGCCGCCGATGGTGGCGCGATTGGCGGTCGAGATGTCCGGCGCAAATTGCAGCTTGTGCGTTTTCACCTGCTGATTGAGTTCGTCGAGCACACAGCCCGGCTCAACGCGCACCCAGCGTTCGGCCGCGTTGATTTCGAGCACGCGATTGAGATACTTCGAGAAATCGAGGATGACCCCCGGCCCGATCGACTGCCCCGCTTGCGAGGTCCCACCGCCGCGCGCGGTGATGGGCACACCGAGCCGAGAGCAAATCTTCAGGGTTGCCAAGACATCGTCCAGCGTTTTCGGGATGACGACGCCGACGGGTACGATCTGATAGACACTGGCGTCGGTGGAGTAGAGGGCGCGATCGAGTCGATCGAAGCGCACCTCGCCGGCGATGGCGCGCGTGAGTTCCGCGCGCAGGGCGACGACGTCGACCGTGGGCTTCGAGACCAGAGGCAGCGAGGCGAGAGTCATGCAAAATCCTTGGCGAACGGCCGGCGTAAGCCGGCTGGTGCGTGCGTGTGCCATCGGAAGTAATCATCAGCCAGCAGCTCTTCAACCTACCAGGCGCAGCGCACCAGCCGGCTTACGCCGGCCGTTCGCCTAACTGTTTAAGCCCAGCGCGCAACCTCTGCAGTCCCTGTTCGAGCGTCTTGCCACCCCCCGCGAACGAGACGCGCAAGGTTCCTTCGCCGCCGTCGCCGTACGCGGAGCCGTGGATGAGGACGACGCCCGCTTCCCGCAAGAGCCAGCGGCGCACGTCGTCGGACGTTCTGCCCAGGCCGCGCACGTCGAGCATCACGAACAGGCCGCCTTCGGGCACGAGCGGCCGGACGCCCGGCAATCCGCTGAGTTCTTTCACCGCACGATCCCGGCGGCCCTGATACTCCGCCGTCATGGTGCGGACGCACGATTGATCGCCCGACAGCGCCGCTGCCGCCGCATGCTGCACGAACATCGCCGGCCCGCGGCTGAACTGTTGCCAGACCAGCAGCATCGCTTTGATAAGCTCAGCCGGCCCCGCGCAATAGCCGACGCGCC